>NZ_OAOP01000002.1:365141-730282 GCF_900207585.1 Bacillus oleivorans
CCTTTATGGCTTTCTTTATTCTTCCCCTTTTTAGCGGCAAGCTGCTTTCTGCGTTGTTCGCGACTTTTATATTGTTCACTCATCTTGCTTACCTACCTTTCACTATCCCTTAATAATATTTATCTATCAGACTAGGGATAATCTTTAAAAAGACAATTTTATCAACTCAAGTATAATCTGTCTATGATTTTTAAATAGTCAATTCTTGGCTGGAAACCAATGGATATAGAATAGCCCACTTCTGTCAGTTCCTCTTTCGAAATAGATTTTCTCCCTCCATCTACCATTCGATTCCAAAAGGAAAGTAAATGAACCCCTTCTAATAGAAATATTTCGTCTGTAAGACCAAAACGTATAATAATAAACGTAATTCCCTGTTGCTTTATCACTGCTTTTATATGTTCAATCTGATGTTCATGAACATTTTTAAGGGGAAAAGACGTATTGTTTTTTGTTTCTTTTGCCTCAAAATCTATATATCTTCCTTTGTATACACCGTTATAATCTGTCGTAGAGGGCTGCCTAAAATAGGCTTCTCTAATTACGGCAGAACTCCTTTTTGGGTAGTCGACCTGAACAATTTGAATAGGTGTCGGCTTCTTATGGATCACAGCAATTCCAGCCTGACGATAATATTCATTGGTTGCATTCAGATCTTCCTCAAGCGACATCCCTCTTTTTCCGTATTCAATTTGAGATGGTTCCTTATGATTGATTTGGGGTGCTGTATACTTTTTGCCATTTGGGTAACGAATGTTCAAACCATTCACCTCGTCATTCCATTTCATCATACCAAAGTTTCAATGAAAAGGAATAAAAAGATGTATACTCTTCCAATTTATAACTATAGACTTCAGACAGAAGTCAATCTTGATTATTATAAGATATTGGAGAAAGTAAGTTCATGAATATATACCCATTCTTAAAAAAAATAAACGATGACTCCAAAACAATCAATGACGGCCAACTGATCGAATTGATTAGCGATCAGGTCAAAAAAGCTAATCTGGATAATATTTCTCGAACAAAAGCCTATGCTCAAATTTTTCAAGAACATCCTGAACTAAAATGGGCATTCCTGGCCAGTATGGTATCCCGAAATGCTGGCTGGAACATGTGTGATCTTGAGGGAGAATGGTATCCGAAACTCCTATCTAATCCTTTCAGATATCAATTATTCCTTACTTATGAAAGAGCAAATTGGCTCATTTTTCAAGATGCCTATCCACAGCTTTTGGTCTACCATTATATGACGATTGTAAAGCGTAATTTGTTTCACATTCTCCCTGTTTTTCACGTTTCCCAATTTATGGTTCGTGAATGGCAAAATTTTTTCAAATATAAAAATGAAGAGAGACTGCTATTTGCATTAATTGTAAATGAGCAGCATCTGATTCAAAGGCCAGTTATTGAAAATCCGATTTTTCAGCAGCGTGTTTTTAAAACGAAACTGTTTGGACTGCAAGATTCGTTTCATTATAGCTGTGTACTTTTTCCTACCAGGACAGGCAAGCTATATGGTTCGAGTGTTTCCCAATTTAGAAACCATAGAGAAAGAATCAAGCTGGGGAAACGGCTTGCCTCTATTTTGTTTTCTCCCGCTTTGCTTCCTGAGTTCTTGGCCTTTTCAAATGATACAGAACCAACTGGGTCAAGATGGGACTATGAACAATATCAGGACAATAAGAAGTTTAGGACCACTCCGTTTTTAAGAGCAGCATTCCCTGTGATTCAACATACAATCGAAAATACCGATGCTCGTAATTGGGAGAAATACTTCCGTATAAGCAGAAAGTGGCGGTCAGCAGTTAAACCGGATAAAGATGTCGATTTAACAGATTGGTTTGAGGGAAAACAATTTGAAATGAAAGCATTTATTTCGATAGAGCAAGCCATACAATACAGGAAAAAACAAAAGAAGAATGAAAGAGGAGGTTACACCCAGCTGTAACCTCCAATATTACGGCCATATTAAGTTGAAGGTTTGTCAGGTCCATTAAGTTTTGGATTTCCTTTAATCGAACCTTTTCGTCCCTTATTTTCTTCCTTTTTCATCCTTTGCTGCACACTATCATTTTTACTCATCGCATACGCACCTCCTTTAAATAGGTTTTGTCGAATAAATTGAAAATATGCGATACGGATGATCACACGAGCGTGAAAAAATTGTCACTTCTGCACTTTCTTTGCCGCTTTACTTCTAGTTTTGTCAAGGGTGAAGGAGAATATCTTAAGCGGGCAGAATATAGTGCTAAAAAGAAAAGGAGGATGGAAAATATGATAGCCATTTCTTCAGAAGAGGTCATTCATCAATTATTACAAATTGAAAAAGAATTGATTGAGTTAGAAGCCTTGTTTGCGGAGTCTTTTGAACAAAGGGAACGGGAATTTATAGAATTAACGAATAAAAGAGTACAAAAAGCAGAGGGGGATTTGCAGACAGCCCAAGTACAGTTTGAACAAATTAAAGAAACAGCTGCAGAATTATTTCCTCCGCGCAAGCGGGTTGGGTAAAGACGAAGCTAGATTTCAACTGAAGCCTTCCATTATAATAGGAATAGCAAGAAAAAATGAAAGCAGGAGCATCATGTCTCACTGCTTTTTTGGAATGCTTTTAAAATATGTTATTTCATACATTATTTACTGAGAGATTGTGAGGTTGAATAGAATGGAAGGTAAATTATTGGAATTAACTGAGGCACTTTTACAAAAAACGTATCAGATTAAAACAATATTTGAGGAGGTAAAAAAAACGAATCAAGAAAGGGATTTTTATCAGGAAGTAAAACCGTTTGCTGATGAGGTAAAAGCTAAGCTGGATCAATGGGAACCGCTCGCAATCGAGTGGCTGAAAGATAATCCCGTCAAACATTTACATCCGCAGCAAATTACCCATACAGCTGAAAATTTAGACATGATATCAATCCAATGCTTTTTTCCAAAAACAAGTTTGACCCGGTTTCGCCATTATGCCGAATCAGTTGAGTACGTTCTTAAAAATTTGCTTCTCGCCATACAAAACAAAAAAAGCTAATACTAGCGGCAAATGTTTATCACAGTTGGCCAAATGCACCTCCACTTCTGCCTAATCATATAGTATATATAGTGGTAGGAAAGGAGTGGATTGATGATGAAAGTCATACCTCAGTTGTACAGACATTTTCCATATATAAATCAGCCAGGCTATTACCCTGGCCATACTCAAGCTCCAATCAATTCTCAATATGGTAATTACCCCTATCCATATATGTATAATAGCTCTGCTATCCCAATTCAGACCATTCAGCCGGCAGTACAGCCTAATAACCTAAACGGTTATCAGGGCGCTTGGCCAAATCCAAATTCATATAGCCAGCAACAGTCTTATGCAAATCCATCATATCAGCAGCAGCTTTCACCAAATCAATTATTGCAAAACCCGCTTCAGCCGCACCAGCATAATATCAATTCATTATTTCAAACTCAGTCAAGCACAAATCCTTTTATGAACCCTTATCCCAAACAACAGATGCTTTTAAAACAAAAACCTGGCGGATCCATTTTGAACTCTTTTAAAAGTCAGGATGGTTCAATTGATTTAAACAAAATGATTAACACAGCAGGACAAATGATGCATGCTGTTCAACAAGTTTCGACAATGGTAAAAGGGTTAGGCTCTATGTTTAAAGTATAGGGTTAGCCCTTATTTTTCTGTTGTATCGCTACTAAAAAAATAAAAAGAAGCTTAAAATGCTTCTTTTATCATATAGAAAAATATAATTTCCCCTACAAGTTCTATCACGTCTAGCTCCAGCTCCTAGAGACTATCGTACTTATCTAGTTCCACGCATGAGGGCGTTCGCTTCACCTCCTCCTACAGAAGCAAAGAACGCTTCTTCGTCGGAGGCGCAAGCGTTGTCTGGCCTCTTCGAGACGCTTCGATTGTGTTAATCACCTTCAATTTTTATTCTTTTTCCTTTTTGGGCGGGGACTACGACCGTAAGCAATCCATTTTCATAACGCGCCTTAACTCTATCTGGATCAATTGGATGAGGAAGGGACACAGTCCGGCTTGACCTATGATAGGATGATTTTCTTCTGTAATATTGCTGCTTGGAATCCTCTTTCGTCTCAACTTCAGAGTTTTTAATACTAATGGATACATAATGATCAAACATCTCAATTTCAAGCTGCTCCCTTTTTATACCAGGCAGTTCCGCCGTAATGATGTGCTCTGTTTCTGTTTCTTCTACATGAACAGGGAAACTGGAAAAGCCAAAAGGAGCAGGTGCTTTGAAAAATTCATCAATACTTTGTAAGAACCCTTTCATCGGCCGATTATTAAAAAAGTCATTCATTGAAATCATCATATCCTGAAAGGGGTCGTTCCCTTTTTTGTTCTTATCAGGGTATTTTTGAGGCATTAACCATTCTCCTTTCCCATTGATTGGAATCTTTTTTAGCAGTATATGAATTCAGCTTTCTTAATGTTTCTTATAAAAATATAGAACCCTCTTTTTTGCGAACGTATTTTCGGTATAATAAGAAGGGGGAGTGAACCAATGATGTTTAAAAAAATGACAATTGACGATGCGTTACAATATATAAAAAGCAATAAACAAATATCTGATAATATTGTTCATTGGCAAAAAATCGAAGGCAGGGAAGCTTCTTTTGCACCTATGCCGGATGATCTTCCTGATGCGCTTAAAAATGCCTTACAAAGAAGAGGAATCGAGAAGCTCTATTCCCACCAGGGAGAAGCTTTGGCATTGGCCAGACAAGGGAAAAGCTTTGTTGCCATTACACCAACAGCTTCTGGCAAAACTTTGTGCTATAATCTGCCGGTGATTGAATCTGTTTTAATGGACCCGCAAACGAGAGCACTTTACTTATATCCGACGAAAGCCCTCGCCCAGGATCAAAAAAATGAATTGCATGAACTGGCGGAAGGTGAAGACCTTCAAATTAACAGTTATACATATGATGGGGATACCTCTCCTAGTATTCGGCAAAAAATCAGAAAAGCAGGGCATATTGTGATGACAAACCCGGATATGCTCCATTCAGGGATTTTGCCTCATCACACAAAGTGGGTTTCTCTATTTGAAAATCTAAAATTTGTAGTAATTGATGAACTTCATACATATCGTGGAGTATTTGGGAGCCATGTAGCGAACGTAATTAGAAGACTAAAGAGAATTTGCCGCCATTACGGCTCGAATCCTATTTTCATATGTACATCAGCAACGATTGCAAATCCGTTAGAGTTAGCTAGTACTCTTACTGAAGAAGAAATGACATTAGTCGATCGAAATGGAGCGCCAAGCGGAGAAAAGAATTTTATCTTTTATAATCCCCCGATTGTGCATAAAGCTCTAAATATACGTAAAAGCGCTACATTAGAAGCACGTTCTCTTGCCGCTCAATTATTAAAAGAAAAAATTCAAACGATTGTTTTTGCAAAGAGCAGAGTAAGAGTGGAGATTTTATTTACTTATTTAAAGGAGCTTGTCAAAAATCAATTGGGGAGTAAGTCAATTAGAGCTTATCGCGGCGGTTATTTGCCTAAGGAAAGAAGAGAGATTGAAAAAGGACTGCGTGACGGTACCATTTATGGTGTTGTCAGCACGAATGCCTTAGAATTAGGGGTTGATATTGGCCAGCTGCAAGCATGTATTATGACTGGATATCCTGGAACGATTGCCTCGGCATGGCAACAAGCGGGGCGTGCCGGCAGGAGACAGGGAAAAGCGCTCGTAATATATGTTGCAGATAATAATCCGCTTGATCAATATATCGTGCAGCATCCAGAGTACTTCTTTCATAACAATCCTGAAAAAGCGCTAATTAACCCTGACAATCTAATTATCCTAGTGGATCATGTGAAGTGTGCCGCCTATGAGCTGCCTTTTCAAAAAGGTGAGAGTTTCGGTAATTTTGAAGTTGAGGAAGTACTTGAATATTTAACAGAGGAACGAATTCTTCATCAAAATGGGGACAAATGGTACTGGATGACAGACTCCTTCCCGGCTCATAACATTAGCCTTAGATCCGCTTCACAGGAAAATGTTGTCATTATTGACCAAACAGATTCGCCTAATCATCGTGTCATTGGTGAAATGGACCGGTTTAGTGCGATGACCCTTTTACATGATGAAGCCATTTATTTGCATCAGGGAATCCAATATCAAGTAGAATTTTTAGATTGGGAAGAGAAAAAAGCATTTGTCCGGGAAGTAAATGTGGATTATTATACAGATGCCAACTTAGCCGTACAATTAAGGGTATTAGAAGTTGATAAATTCGAAGTGAACGATCACATTGAAAAAGGCTTTGGAGATGTAACGGTTCAAGCAATGGCAACTATTTTTAAAAAGATAAAATTTGAAACCCATGAGAACATCGGATCAGGTCCAATCCACTTGCCTGAAGAGGAGCTTCATACAAGTGCATCTTGGATTTCGCTGACGCAGGAGAGTACAAGTAAAGAGGAGCTGGAACAGGGGCTAGTAGGTGCTGCCCATGCCCTTTCTCACATTATTCCTTTATTTGTGATGAGTGATCGGCATGATATTGTTGTTACCCCCCAGGTAAAAGCTTCTCATAATGAAAAACCAACAATCTTTTTCTATGACCGTTACCCTGGAGGAATCGGATTGAGTGAAAAGGTATTTGAAAATATGGAACAAATCCTGGCTGAGACGAAACAAATGATAACGGCGTGTTCATGTGATGGCGGATGTCCTTCTTGTATCGGAATGGAAACAGAAACCGATAAAGCAAAACTAAGTACTATACGTTTATTAGCTTCGATCAAAATGTACGTATAAATATTCGTGGCAAGAAAGGAGAGACGGGGATGTCGATAAAAGGCAAGCTAAACCGCATGAAAAATCATTTATCTATAGATTCAGGGCCAAATAAAGACTTCTCGAAAGCCTTTCAAATTGCTGAAATAGACAGCTGGAAAGAAAATGGCTTTATCCTATATGAAGCGAAGGACGGATATTGTTTTGTAAAGAAAAAGAAATATCCGCTCAGCTTTCAAGTTGGCCGTTACAGTGTTCAAGATTTTCAAAAGGCTGTCCGAATATGGCAGCACTATGATGGGAAGCACCCGCTCTCTTCAAAAGGCTACAGGGATACGGACTTGTTCTTTTTTGATACGGAGTCGACAGGATTGGGGTCCGGTGCAGGAAATCATCTGTTTATATTGGGACATGCAAGGATCGATCATGGGAATTTAATAGTAACCCAGCATATTTTGCCCGAACCAGGCTTCGAAGTTGCTTTATACGAAAGTTTCTTAAGTGAATGTAACGTACAGGCACTTGTTACGTACAATGGAAAGGCTTTTGATTGGCCTCTTGTACAAGCTAAATATTCTCTGATTCGAAATGAAGTTGCTAAACTCCCTGCATTTGGACATTTTGATTTATTTCATGCCTGTAAGCGCCTGTTTAAACATGAACTGCCCTCGATGAAACTGTCTGTTATAGAAAAAGAAGTCCTCGGTGTAGCAAGAGGAGAAGATGTTCCCGGATATTTATCAGGCATGATCTATCAGGATTTTCTCGAACGGAAAGATCCTGAAGGCATTTTTGCTTTATGTCTTCATAATGAGCGGGATATTCTGTCACTTGTATCTTTGTACACACATTTATCATTTTTAGTACATCAGCAGACAGAGACTGTATCAAGTGTCGCTTTTGAGATTGGAAGGTGGGAAGCCGCTTCCGGGAACATTAAAAAAGCCATCACTCAATTGCAAATACTTGCTGATACTAAAAATGAGTGGAATGATCAGGCAAAATTCCAGCTTGCCAGTCAATATAAAAAAACTAAGCAAATCGAGGACGCCATTCCTCTATGGCTTGAACTGGCTTCCCATTCAAGCGACCTGAAAAAAATTATTTCCTGTATTGAACTGGCAAAATGGATGGAGCACATAAATAAAGACTTTAGTGAAGCACTTAAGTTTACTGAGAACGCACTTAATGAAGCTATCGAAAATAAGAGATTAACCTCAAAAAAAAGAGAAAATTTGTATCGGGATTTAATGAAACGAAAGCTTAGACTGCTAAGAAAAATAACGAATTCATTTCCTGGGTAAGCGCAGGATTCTGTTTCCGCACTCAAAATGGAGATAGGTGTCGTTTTTCGACATCTTAAAAATGTAATAAATATGCAATTGTCACAAACGAAATGTCCTTGTAAAATAAAGACGAAAGTTATATTTTCACCAAGGATGATGACTGATGAAAAAAGCAATTCTATTCTTATTTTTTGTTGTTTTATTTTTAACGATCTTCTTATTTACTACATTTAAAGAGACCTTCCACGCAGTGTTATAGGAGGATTTAAATACTTAAGACAGTTACCCTAAAAATAGGTGTTTGTATTAGTACATGTCTCCTTTGTCTATCATAGGCTGTAATGTAACAAACTATAGAAAGGAGAATGTCAATGTACTGCAGACCACCTAGAGTATTGCCAGCAGTAGTTCACCCTACAAAGCAATGTGTTCAGCACACATTCTCAGCAACAGAGGTTCCACACATTCATCCTACTCATAATACGTTGGTAAATCACCAATTGTATCAGCATAAGCATTATTATCCGCAGACTCAATCAGTGGTGAATGAAGTATCTCATCAACACTATAACGTTGGACCTAGTCCTCTAGTAAGTCCAGCTGGATTAGGCCCAGGACCTGGTGTAGCAGGAGCATTTATGCCAGGATATCCAACTGGTGTTGCCGGTGCAGCCGCACCTGGTTATCCTTCTAACGTTGCCGGTGCAGCCTTGCCAGGAAAACCATTTCCTTCTGGTGTAGCAGGAGCAGCAATGCCAGGAAAGCCATTTCCTTCTAACGTAGCAGGTGCAGCCTTGCCAGGAAAGCCATTTCCTTCTAACGTAGCAGGAGCAGCAATGCCAGGAAAGCCATTTCCTTCTAACGTAGCAGGAGCAGCAATGCCAGGAAAGCCATTTCCTTCTGACGTGGCAGGAGCAGCAATGCCAGGAAAGCCATTTCCTCCTAACGTAGCAGGAGCAGCCTTGCCTGGTAAGAAAGAATACCCTATGTTTGGCAGATAAATGTAAAGAAGCAAGGTTTCCCCCTTGCTTCCTTTATTTTTGTCAGACGAAATTAAGGCAAATATCAAAGAAAAACATTTTTTTTCAAGGGAAATCCCATTGATTGTCTACAAAATAAGTAATTTCTACCTGTATTTCTTGAATAAAACAGGTATAATAGTGCTAGTTACAAAAGGAAAGCTGGTCATATGAAGATTGTATACTGTACAGGTTATAAAGGATTTGAACTAGGAATTTTTAAAAAGGATCACGAGGGTGTCCGATATATAAAAAAAGCACTTGAGCATGAACTTCGCCTATTATTAGATGGAGGGTTAGAATGGGTATTATCATCTGGCCAACTTGGAGTTGAGCTATGGGCTCTTGAAGTTGCACTCTCTTTAAGGCAAGAGTTTCCCAACTTAAAAGTAGGAGCAATTGAACCTTTTCAAGGTCAAAGTGAAAAGTGGAATGAAACAAACCAAGCCTGGCACGGTGAAGTGATGGCAAAATTGGATTATGTGAATTCGCTCTTTCATCAGCCTTATAAAGGGCCATATATGTTTAAAAGACATCAGGAATTTGTTATACATAAGTCAGACGGGGCTATTATCCTTTATGATCCAGAACGCGAAGGAACTCCGAAATACTTTTACGAAGCCGCAATCAACTTCCAATTAAATCATCCTTATGACGTCAGAACGATTTCATTTTACGACTTGCAAATGGTTGTAGAACAAGAAAACGAAGAGTTTTAACGATTACCATGATTTTGGATTAAAATTGACAAAGTTTATGTTTTTTGAAAAAATATTGATGAAATGATGAGGTGACGAGCGATGTTATCAGATAAAATCAGACTTTCTGCGAAGGAAATTTTAGAAAAAGAATTTAAAACAGGAGTCAGAGGTTACAAACAAGAAGAGGTAGACAAATTTTTAGATTTCATTATCAAGGACTATGAAGCTTTTAACCAAGAAATTGAAGAGCTGCAGCAGGAAAACCTCAGATTAAAGAAACAATTAGATGAATCTTCTAAAAAACAACAGCCTGCACAGCAAACAGGAACGACAAACTTTGATATTTTAAAAAGATTATCTAACTTAGAAAAGCACGTTTTTGGCAGCAAACTGTATGACTGATTTTTTTACCATTATTGCAAATGATTCCCTGTTGAAATGTTGATAGGAAACTTATATAATAATTATCCGGCGTTAACAACGTTCGGGTAATCGCTGCATAGATTTATATGCAGAGGAAAGTCCATGCTCGCACGTAGCTGAGATGCTTGTAGTGTTCGTGCCTGACGAATTCATAAGTCAGGGCAGCCCGAGTTCTTTTACTCGGCTGACGGCTGGGAACGCACCTAAGTCCTATTAGGATATGGTGTTAATACCTATAAAAGTGCCACAGTGACGTAGTCTTGTGAGAAATCACTAGAGTGGAACGAGGTAAACCCCTCGAGCGAGAAACCCAAATTTTGGTAGGGGCATCTTCTGTTTCCGGAAATGAACGGACAGAAGGACAGCTGTTTAAGCTGTAGATAGATGATTACCGCCGGAGTACGAGGCGAGAGCCGCATGTAGTACAATGGTACAGAACATGGCTTATAGAACGTTGTTAACACATGAACTCTCCTTTTAGGAGAGTTTTTATTTACTAATTACAGGAGAATAAAAAGATTGTTACATAATCAGGATAAGGGTATACAAAACAGAAAAGAATTAAAGGGTTGAACCCGTGAGGTGGAAAAGTGACCAAATATAAGTTAATTGCAACCGCTGCTATGGGCTTAGAGGCAATTGTAGCAGATGAAGTAAGAAAACTGGGGTATGAATGTACCGTTGACAATGGGAAAGTGATTTTTGAGGGAGACGAACTTGCGGTTGCCCGTACTAATTTATGGCTAAGAACGGCTGACCGAATCAAAATCCAACTAGGTGAATTTAAAGCGACTACATTTGATGAACTGTTTGAAAAAACAAAAGTGCTGCCTTGGGAGCAATTTATTACGAAAGACAGTGAATTTCCCGTATCAGGAAAATCAATTAAATCGACCCTTTATAGCGTTCCAGACTGTCAGGCGATTGTGAAAAAGGCAATCGTTGAACGTCTAAAAAGTCAATATCGAGCTGTTGAATGGTTTCAAGAAACAGGGGCCAAGGTTCCGATTGAGGTCGCCATCCGGAAAGATTTCGTAACTCTCACCATCGACACTTCAGGTGCAGGTTTACATAAGCGTGGCTACCGAGTTCAACAGGGGGCTGCCCCATTAAAAGAAACACTGGCTGCTGCGTTGATCCAATTAACCAACTGGACACCAGACCGGCCATTTGTCGATCTTTTTTGCGGTTCTGGGACGATTCCAATTGAAGCAGCCTTGATTGGCCAAAATATCGCACCAGGATTTAACCGTGATTTTTTAGCAGAAGAGTGG
Source organism: Bacillus oleivorans (assembly GCF_900207585.1). Lineage (GTDB taxonomy): Bacteria > Bacillota > Bacilli > Bacillales > JC228 > Bacillus_BF > Bacillus_BF oleivorans. The sequence goes on from NZ_OAOP01000002.1 coordinate 376,636, forward strand.
GAAATAATGCCTGCTGGTATTTGGGAAAAAGCTCGGGAAGAAGCAGAGGATTTAGCGAATTATGATCAAAGCTTACAGATCACAGGAAGTGATATCCAGCATTCTGCAGTCGAAATGGCTACTCAGAATGCCCAAGAAGCAGGTCTTGCCGGTGTGATTCAATTTAAACAAATGCAGGCAACCGATTTTAAGACGAGAGACATGTATGGTGTAATTGTAAGTAATCCTCCTTACGGTGAACGGATCAGTGATCGTCCAGGCGTGGAGAAATTATATCAGCAGCTTGGCCAAACGTTGGCAGATTTAGATACCTGGTCCATATATTTTATTACATCTCATGAAGAGTTTGAAAAGCATTTTGGAAAAAAGGCCACTAAAAAAAGAAAACTATTTAACGGTTTTATTCGTACCGATTACTATCAATATTGGGGGAAAAGACACCCAAGAGAAGATTGATGTATTAAGGGTTCAACCGTGTTTTTAGTAATCGTTACTTTAAAATCCCAAAATACTAACAATCATTAAATGAATTAGATATTTAAACAAAAAGACTCTTAGTTGGCATTATAAAGCCGTCTAGGAGTCTTTTTCTGTTCAGCATCCATTGGTTGGGTGTTGGTTAATAATGGAAATATATTCCGGAAAATATAAAAATACCCATCATAAGGAGAAAGAAATGAAAAGAATGGGACTAATTAACTATTTATTGGAAACTTTGGTGAAATTTCTGAAATAATCTTCTATATCATTAGGTAATGCTAGCATTCGAATAATTTCTAATTTTTTCGTCCCGGGAGTAGTTTCAATTAAAATAGTTTTTCCAGCGTATTGAAATAATATATACTGATTTATCCGAATAGGTGGGTCACTTTCCTTAATTAATTGATAATCTTCTAGAGAAAAATTTTTTTCTTCTCCATTAAGTACAATATTTCTAGCTTTATCAAAATCATCTGAGAATCTTAGATATTGGTATAATTCTAAAGAATTATTGGGTTTTGTTAATGCATTTAATAAAATTGGTTCAAGTCCAATAACTAATAATAAAAATGCAATAGTGATTCTATATTTAGCATGTTTCATGAAAGATCATTCTTTCAAAAAATTTTTTTCTTTATGTTAATCTTAACATAAACTTATGGAAAATTTACAAAAAAATCCATGTTTGAGAAAAAATACTTGAGCTCTAATAAAGTCAATCAAAAAAATAGATACACAACAAATAAAATTTCGTTCACTATGTTAGTTTATGGTCTACAAACCCTTTTACTTCAATTGTTCCAAAGAAAACTATTTAACGGTTTTATTCGTACCGATTACTATCAATATTGGGGGAAAAGACCCCCAAGAGAATAAGCTAGTTAAAAACCCCTGCCATCTGAGCCAGGGTTTTTTCTATATCCGAAAGTTTAGAATAAAAACGTGATCAAATACATAAAATGTATTTGTAAATCGGAGCAACAGGAAAATTTTACCAGTTTGGAAGGAGGGTCCATTTTTGTCTCTTACACCGCAGGACTTTGAAAAAATATCAAAAGCGCTTTCACAAACATATGCTTTGGTCCAAACAGATTCAAATGGAGAGTGTAAAGGGCTTCAATATTTATCGATGGCCGAGGAAGAATTAAAACTTGCCTATAATTATTGCCTTTCACAAAAGCCTCCATCTATGCGCAATCCTTAAAAATTTAAGGGTTGCGTTTTTTATATTTTTAATTTATGGGTTATGAAATAAAAGAAATCTACCTTTCTATTCCAATCTTTTGAAAAATGGTAATATAGGTATGATTGTGACTAAGTTTCAGAAGGGGGAGCGAAGATGCCAGAGAGATGGACAGAATTAGAGAATGAATTTCGCAGTTACATAAAACAAATTACAGCCTATAATGAGGCAATCGCGTTAATTTATTGGGATATGAGAACAGGCGCGCCTAAAAAAGGAATTAATCAGCGTTCTGAAGTAATAGGTATGCTTTCAAGTTTAGTTTACGATTTACAAACTTCTGAAAGAATGGCTGCTTATATCGCTGAGCTGTTAAGTCCAGAAGCCAAAAGCCATCTATCACCAATTACGCTGCATGCGCTCAAAGAATGTAAAAAGGAATATGAAATGAACAAAAAAATTCCGAAAGATGAATATGAGGAGTATGTCATTCTGCAATCTAAATCAGAGCATATTTGGGAAGAGGCTAAAGCAAAAGCAGACTTTTTCTTATTTCAGCCATACCTAGAAAAGCTAGTAGAAACGATGAAGCGATTTATAAACTATTGGGGATATGAAGGACATCCTTATAATCGCCTATTAGATTTATACGAACCTGGAATGACTGTCGATGTTCTTGACCGCGTGTTTGGGCAGCTTAGAAAGGATTTAGTTAAACTGGTCCAACAGGTGCAATCATCTTCGGCAAAGCCTGATCCTTCCATTTTATTCTTCCCTTTTCCAAAGAATAAACAAAAAAGTTTTAGTTTAGAAATTTTAAAGGGGCTAGGCTATGATTTGGAGGCCGGAAGATTAGATGAAACCGTTCATCCCTTTGCAACAGGGATCAATCGGGGAGATGTCCGCATTACAACAAACTATAATGAAAAAGATTTTAGAACGGCGGTTTTTGGAACTATACATGAGTGCGGACATGCGCTCTATGAACAGAATATCTCAAGTGATTTGGATTGGACACCTCTTGCCAGCGGGACATCCATGGGAATCCATGAATCCCAATCATTATTTTTTGAAAATTTTGTTGGCCGTCAATATGGCTTTTGGAAGCAAAACTTTGCTGTATTGCAGCGATATGCAAAAGGTCATTTAGATCATGTATCATTAGATGAATTTTATCGGGCTATCAATGAATCAAAACCCTCGCTCATTAGAATTGAAGCTGATGAATTAACCTATCCTTTACATATTATGATTCGTTATGAAATTGAAAAGGGATTATTCAGCGGTGAAATTGAAGTAAAAGATCTTCCGCAGATTTGGAATGAAAAATATCAAGAATATCTTGGGGTTGTTCCAAGTCATGATGGAGAAGGAGTATTGCAGGATGTTCATTGGGCTGGCGCAAGCTTTGGTTACTTCCCATCCTACGCTTTAGGGTATATGTATGCAGCTCAATTTAAAAATACGATGTTAAAAGATCTGCCTAACTTTGATGAACTGCTTGAAACCGGAAATATTCTCCCAATCCGCGAATGGCTGACCGAAAAGATCCATAAGCACGGGAAGATGAAAAAACCTTTAGAAATTTTACAGGATGTAACCAATGAGGAACTAAATGCACAATATTTAGTAGACTACTTACGCCGTAAGTTTTCAGGGGTTTATCAGTTATCATAAATAAGTACAAATGTCACCGACTATACCTTTTTTCATATACTGTTTGAAAGGAAAGAGGGTATATCGGATGATAAAATTTTATTGTAATTTCTGCAGAACGATTGCAAATGAACCAGGTGTTTGCAGGTCTTGTGGCAAGAACGATTTTACTGAGATTAAAATTTCAGTCCAAAAACAGCCGAACTATAACGAGAAAAATAATAAAAAGGAGGGTCAATGGGGCACTCTACATGGATTTTAATTAAAAAGACGGGATTAAAGGCAGGTTTGATCGCCTTTAATCCCGTCTTTTATAGTTATTCTTTTTATTCCTCCACAATTAGCCATATATTCATTTTATCAGAACCCCCAAATGAGGCTGTTACTTTATAGGCTTCTTGACACTCATAAAGCGTTGATTGTCCTACAAGTGTTTGAGGCGGAGTAATATCGACCTGAATCCCTTTCTCAGATAATAAAGTAGATAAATGTCCGCCAATCATATTTTCCAGTTCCCCAGAAAAAGATTCTAACATTTCTCCCATGAGCGGCATGCCAAACATTTTTTCGCCTAACATGCTATAAGTAGATTGTTTTCCCTCAAGGATAAGTCTTGTAGGCAAATCTCCGGATATACCGATAAAAACTCCCATTTCTTCTTGTAAGAACGGTTCACTTAAAACCTCAGGCTGGTCAATTTGTATGTCAACAGGCAGGACTTGATGGACCGATCTTATTGTACTGTCCAATATGGCATCCCATTGATTCAATTTTTGCATTTGTTTACCTCCGATTTTTATTAAACCATCCTACTGCCGGAAAATGTTTATCCAAACACTTGATACGTTGTATATAAAAGCGAGAAGAAAAAAGGAAATAAAGGATTATCTAGGAAAATTTTCTTAATGACGATATTACCACATTTAGTAATGAAAAAATACAAAAAATGTTGATAAATATCGTAAAAGCATGAATTTTAGGTAATTAGTCACGCATATCGCTGGTATATTTTAGGAATAAATGGAAATATTAGCATCATACTGAACAAGAGTCGCTGATGAAGTTCAGCTAGGAAAGGTTGTGTGTAATGGCGACTATTTTATCAGTTGCAGAAGCTCCACCCCCAAATATTATATGGCAAAAGGATGCTGTCGAGTTTGCCAGGGAGAAGTTTGGGCCAGCGTTTAAAAATATCAACCGATTATTAAGTGTATTTCAGAATGGACAAATTGAGAAAAGACATTTTATTAAAGATTTACACTGGTATAGAGTTAATAGAACACTTTCAGAAAAAAATGACTGTTTTATTGAAGCTGCAGTTGATTTAGGGAAACAAGCCATTCAAGATTGTTTGCAAAATCCAGAATACCTAAAAAATAAGGTTTTATATGAAGATATTGATGCAATCTTTACCATTTGTACGACAGGATTAGCTACTCCAAGTATTGAAGCTAGGATTATGAATGAGCTTCCTTTTTCACCGCATACGAAAAGAATCCCGATTTGGGGATTAGGGTGTGCTGGGGGAGCAAGCGGTCTGTCACGGGCTTATGAGTATTGCTTAGCTTTTCCAAAAGCGATGGTGTTGGTCCTATCCATTGAACTGTGCAGTTTAACGTTTCAGCATGATGATCTTTCCAAAAGCAATTTAATTGGGGCCTCCCTTTTTGCAGATGGTGTGGCCTGTACTCTGCTTGCAGGTAACGAAGTAAATCTAGAGAGGTATTCAAAAAAACAGGCTTATCCAAGAGTGATAGGGGTCCAATCTACCCTTATGGAGAATTCTTTAGATGTAATGGGCTGGGATGTAAAAGATGAGGGCTTATATGTTGTATTTTCAAAGGATATTCCATTGATCGTAAAAAAATGGCTGCGGCCCAATGTTGAAAGATTTTTAAACCAATACGAGTTGGCAATCGATGAGATCAATCAGTTGATTGTACATCCAGGTGGAAAAAAAGTATTAGATGCCTATGGGGAATCCCTATCTCTTAGCGCAGAGAAATTAGCTCCTTCATTTGAAGTGCTTTCAAAATACGGAAATATGTCTTCTGTTACGATATTTTATGTTTTGAACCGAATCATGAGAAAATTGGTAAAACCTAATGAATGGGGGCTTGCGCTAGCACTAGGACCGGGATTTAGTTCTGAATTATTGCTTGTAAGGTGGGAGCAGGTATGATGAAGCTTTTTGGGATCTTGTTTATTTTTTTGATTTTACAAAGACTGGTTGAATTATCCATTGCGAAAAAGAATGAGAAGTGGATGAAGAAACACGGAGCTATCGAATTTGGGAGGGAGCATTATGGTTTAATGGTGGCAATGCATGTAGCTTTCCTCTCCTCTCTCTTACTAGAAGTTCATTTTTTTAAACAATCCCTTCATCCTTTATGGTCCTATTCTTTAGTGATGTTTATCGGGTTACAAGGTATTAGAATTTGGGTAATTCGTACATTGGGGAAGTATTGGAATACGAAAATATTGGTGATTCCGAATGCAAGGATAGTTAAAAAAGGACTTTATAAATGGATTAAACACCCTAATTATTTAATAGTAACCTTAGAGCTATTAACCATTCCTTTTATCTTTCAGGCATATTTAACCCTTGTTCTCTTTTTTGTTTTAAACCAAATCATTTTATCTATTCGAATTCCGCTCGAGGAACAGGTTTTAAAACAATGGACTAATTATGACGCAGAATTTGAAAAGCAGGCTCGGTTTATCCCTCTTCGAAGCCGGAAATAGTATACAAAAAGCAGCTTTATACTGCTTTTTTAGCTTTTTGCACCGACATGTATTTCCCAAATAGTGGAGACTTAGATGTGTTGCTTGGCATAGGGATGAATTTGTGTGAAAATTGAGGAAGAAATTAATAAATTGGGAGACTTTAGAGGATGACAACTTCTGCAAATCAATCCAATCTTTTTATTCAATACGCAAGCCCTCTATACCACTTATCTAATTTGACTATGGCAGAGCAAAATGAAAAACTGGTATATCAAATAAAAGGAATCATGGATCGGGTCATTGAAAACAAAATCTATATTGCTTTTTGCGGACATTATTCTGCCGGAAAGTCTAGCTTAATCAACCAGCTCTTTGGGAAAAGCATTCTTCCTTCAAGTCCGATTCCAACAAGTGCAAACACCGTAAAAATGAAATTTGGCAACGAAGAAACAGCCGTCATTGAATATAAAAATGGGGAACAAATGGAGCAAAGCCCTCTTGATATGGAAGAGGTAAAGCGGCTTTGTAAAGATGGCCGGGAAGTTCAACAAGTCGAAATTCAGACACCATACCCGAATCAATTACCAAAAAATCTTGTCTTTTTTGATACCCCAGGGATAGACTCAACAGATGATGCTCACCAGCTTGCAACGGAGGGAATGCTTCACCTGGCTGACATTATTTTTTATATGGTTGACTATCACCATGTACAGTCCGATATTAATTTGCAATTTATTAAACAATTAAATGAACAGGGGAAAAGAGTTTGTCTCATTGTTAATCAAATTGACAAACATTCGGAAGAAGAAATACCGTTTCAGGTGTTTAAGGCTAGTACGGAAGCAGCGTTCAAGACAGGTGGTGCTCGATTAGAACGAATCTTCCATACTTCTCTAAAAATAAAAAATCATCCCTTTAGTGAGTGGAACGAATTTTATCAGTTTTTAATCGAAATTGACAGACAAAAAGAAGATTGGTTGAGTCATAGTTTTACTGTGACAATGGAACAATTAACCTCAGAATGGGAAAGGTTTGTCGATGATTTATTTGCGGATCAATTGACTGAAATTAACGCCAAAGTAAGCAGCCGCTTTGTTGAGGAAATCAAAAATAATGTAAAGAATCTCAAAGACCAAGCCTTTAAACTAGAACAAGCTGGGGAAACAGTAAAAAAGGATTTTCAGAGTGAACTTTCGAAAACACTTCATAATAGCTACCTGATGGATTTTAAAACACGTGAGCTAGCTCAAGACTTCTTAGAGTCCCTACAATCTGGGTTTAAAGTTGGCTTATTTTTTTCGAAAAAGAAGACAGAAGAGGAACAGCAGCTTCGTGAAAATCTATTCTATGTAAAAGTAAAAGAACAGGTTCAAACTCAATTTGAGTGGCACCTTAAACAGCTTGCCCTCGCCGCTGTGCAAAAGTTTTTGCCGCAATCTGCAGAGCTTGCAGCAAAAGCCCAGCAAATTCAAGTATGTGTTCCAAAATCTCTGCTTAAATCGATCTATAAGAGCGGTGCTTCCTTATCAGGGCAGTATCTGCTGCAATATTCAAGCGATCTGGAAAATGAGGTCAAAAAGATTGTTCAGCGTGAAGCAAGAGACTTTTTAGATCTGCTTCTCTTAACATTTGAAGAGGATATTCAGCTTGAAAAACAAAAGATTTCAGCAAACATTCAAGCAGCAGAAAACGAATTGATCTTGCTTAAACAAATCGAAGCGATTCAAGAGAAAAAGTCACAGATGATTTGGCGCTGGCAAAAACATTTGCAATCAACTGATGAATTGACCATAAAAGAGTGGGAGCTGCAGCTCCGCAATCTGAAATCCTGGCTATTACAAACCCGAGACAACCATGATAGCGGAGACATAATAATTGCTGAACCAGAGATCGATCCAAGTACTTCTGACGCTAATGCTTCAGACCAGAAAGAACAGAAAGACACCTTTATACAGAATGATACACGCCTATATTCTATTGCTGACGTATTTGCACAGTTACCTGCTTTGAATTCTGTGGCAGAGTCTATCAAAGAAAAAGCCAATAGACTAATTGCTCATACCTATACCGTAACACTGTTTGGGGCGTTCAGTGCAGGGAAATCTTCCTTTATAAACGGTTTATTGGGGACAAAGTTGTTGCCGTCTTCTCCGAATCCAATGACGGCTGCTTTGACTGAAATAAAGGCACCTGGCAAGAATCAAATTGACCGATCTTTAGCTGTCCACTATAAGACAGAAGCGGAAATGACAGAAGAAATAGCAGAAATGCTAAAAATTCAAGCAGACATGGGAATAGAAGAGATATGGAAACTGGCCGCAAGTCAAACGGCTGCAACATCGCATCCTTTTTTACAGGCTTTTGTTGATGGATATCCAAATGTTAAGGGGAAATGGGGACTTCAAGAAAACGGTACTCTCGATCAACTGCCGATTTTTGCAGCGAAGGAATCAGTTTCATGTTTTATCAAGAAAATCGAAGTATTTCTTGATCATCCGTATACAAACGCAGGAATGATATTAGTCGATACCCCAGGATCAGATTCCTTAAATACAAGGCATACAGGTGTAGCTTTTGAACATATTAAAAATTCCGATGCAATTATCTATGTTACTTATTATCACCATGCCTTTGGAAAAGCCGATCGCGAATTCCTGATTCAATTAGGAAGAGTAAAAGATACCTTTAGCCTTGATAAGATGTTTTTTATCGTTAATGCCGCAGATTTAGCCGAAACAGAAGAAGAGAAAACAGCAGTAGTAGATTATGTGAAGCAGCAGCTGCTTGGCTATGGACTAAGAAATCCGCGTCTTTTCCCTGTATCGAGTGTCAATCGTTTGGCTAACCAGATTGAGGATAAAGATAATCGATGGGATGGTTTCACTTCGTTTTTAAGCAATTTCCAACCGTTTGTTGAGCAGGACTTAAAACAAGTTACTCGAGAGGGTGCCTGGAAAGAAGTCAGTCGCGGTATACAAATGTTAGAATCCTTTGTTGGACTCCAGAATAAGGGAGAGCAAGAAAAAGAATTGATTCAGCAAGGTTATGCTGAAAAACAATCTATCATTCTAAAAAAGCTTAAAAATGATCGTTCTAAGGTGTATGAAAGCCGCCTTAAGCAAGAGTGTAATGAGCTTTTACACTATGTTGGAAAAAGAGTAGCTCTCCGCTCACGAGACTTTTTCAAGGAAACGTTTAATCCCTCACTGCTCCAGGATGGAAAAGGTTCGATTAAACCAAAACTACAGGAGTCGCTGGATGAATGGCTAGAGTTAATAGACTTTGATTACACACAAGAATTACGGGCAACCTCATTAAGATTGGAAAAATTTTCAAACAAACTCATCCAAGATTTTTATAAAGAGGTATGTAACGATATTAATGAAATACTTGATATTCCATTTTCTGAACAAAGTCAGCAAAAATGGGAAACACCTGTTTTTGATAGTTTAAAGTATATGCTGAAAGACATTTCTTTTCAGCCGGCTTTGCAATTATATAAGAATGCGAAAACCTTTTTTGAAAAAAATGAAAAAGAAAAAATGCTTGAAAAGCTATTAGAGATAATCGAGCCATTTACGGTAAACTATCAGAATGTACAGGAAGCCTTATTAATAGAGGCTTATGGATCTTTACTATTGGGCGCATTCGAACAGATGAGAGCCCACTTGAAAGATGAGACAGAAGCATTTATTTCCGGTCAAATTTCAGCTTTAAGCACAGATGAACCAGTTGCCTATGAAAGTCTTTTGAAGCAGGCGCAAAAACTTTTAGAAAAAGGGTGAGGTAACATGAATCAGGGGACAAATCGTTTTTTTATTGAGAGTGTTGAATTATTGAAAATGATTGAAAATCACGATGATTTGACGATTTTAGACTGCCGCTTTAATCTGCAAGAACGAAATGAAGGCAGAGAACTATTTGAAGAATCTCATATTCCCAACGCCCAATATGTCGACCTTGAAAAAGACTTATCAGGTGAGGTACAACTACATGGGGGCAGGCATCCGCTGCCATCCATTGGATTTTTAGAAAAAATGTTTCAAGAAAAGGGAGTTTCGCTCGAGACTCCCGTAGTGATTTATGATCAGGGAAAAGCCCCTGTTGCTGCCCGTTTGTTTTGGATACTCCGATTTTTAGGGCATTCTCAGGTTTTTGTATTACAAGGCGGATATAACAGCTGGCAGCACTCAAATTATCCAACTGAAAAAGGCCCAGCCAAAAAAGCACAAGGGAACTTTACTGCCCGTATCAATAAAGAAATGCTAGCATTATTTACCGATGTGAAAGAGATGATCGAAACGAAAAAAGGAAATTTGATCGATTCAAGAGAATATCAGCGCTATTTAGGTAATGAGGAGCCGATCGATAAGAAAGCGGGCCGGATTCCAACAGCCCTCCATTATTTTTGGGGAGATGTCTTTGAAGGGAACCGCTATAAAACAAAGGAACAGCTAATGCAGCATTTTCAGTCGCTTTCACCAGATGAGCCAATAACTGTTTATTGCGGAAGCGGGGTTACAGCTGCACCAAATGTTCTCGCCCTATTATCTTTAGGCTTTAAACATGTTAAACTGTATATTGGAAGTTTTAGTGACTGGATTTCATATGATGATTCACCGGTTGAGCTCGGGGAGTAGATAATAATTTGGAAAGAAGGGTCCAAAATTGGAAAAAGAACGATTATTAATAGTGGATGGAATGGCACTTCTTTTCCGTTCATTTTTTGCAACTTCTGTATTTAATCAGTTTTTAATTAATGAGCGCGGAATCCCAACCAATGCTGTTAGCGGATTAGTTAAACATCTTGATGCCGCGATCCGTCATTTCCAGCCTTCTCATATTTCGATCTGCTGGGACACGCCAAGCAAAACGTTCCGGCATGATCTATATGAAGAGTATAAAGGGAACCGTACGGCGCCTCCTGAAGAAATGGTTCCACAGTTTGACCTTGCCCAGTCGGTAACAGAGCAATTAGGCTTTCACAATATAAAAGTGGAAGGATTTGAAGCAGACGATTGCATTGGAGCTCTCGCTGCGATGTACCGCGGGCAGAGTGAAGTCCATATTGTATCAGGAGATAAGGATTTGCTTCAGCTGCTTCACGAGGGTGTTGAAGTTCACCTGCTGCAAAAAGGGGTAGGGTCGTACGACCGCTGGACAAAATCAAGATTTGAAGAAGAAATGGGACTAACGCCAGAGCAATGGGCAGAAGTAAAAGCATTTATGGGAGACCCTAGCGATGGGTATCCAGGCGTAAAAGGGATTGGGGAAAAAACAGCCCTTAAAATCATGACAACTTATGGATCGATTCAGGCAGTTTTAGACAATTTAGAGAATTTGACCCCTGCATGGCGTAAAAAAATTGAAGCAGATCAAAAACAGCTTCATTTATCTTTTGAACTGGCTAAAATTAATTGCGATGTTCCGCTTACTTGTTCTCTGGATGACCTGTATTGGCAACTAAATCATGAACAATGGAGAAAAACATTGGCCGATCATGATATAAGAGGATTACGGTCTTTACTTTTACAAATGGAAAAAGAAGAATATGCCGGATAATAAAGAGGGCTGTCCATATCCATTAATAAAGATATGGGGACAGCTCTCCTTTTGATTTAGCCCTGAAAATGCATCATTAAATTTTTGTATTTCGTTTTTTTGCCCGGTTTTCTAACTTGCTTTTTGGTTCATTCGAAAATTCTTGATCATAGCCTTGCGGATTAACACCGGATGCGGCTTTTCCCCGATTCTTATTGTGCTTCTTGCTCATGTTTCCACCTCCGTCTTTTTACTCTTTCCCAAACCACTTAGCTTTATCGATTATTGTCGAAAATACATCGCAATTCTCGCAAAAATCAAGTACAATGAAAGTATCATATGAATTGTTGGTGAGTTAAGGTGAGAACGGCTGGAGAGTACATTGCATTTTTACAATCAAAAGGGTTTAAGCTGGGGGAAGATGCAATCGCCTTTATTTTTTTTGGAAAGCAATTTGCGAAAGCCTCAGATCAGCTTGTAATTTGGGCGCTTGAATCGACTCTTAAAATGAAGCAATCCTTTGATGGAAGCTTCTATCTTCTGCTTCTTGAGCGACTCGTGGAGGAAAACATTCAGGATAAACGGGGGCTAGTGACATTTATGAAGGAAAACGGATTTTATGTTTAAAAAAAAAAGGTCCGCTGGAACCATTTTCAGGCCGGACCTTTTTTTTATGCATGGGAAGAAGGGGCTGACATTTCGCCTTTCTTCTTTGGTGTTGGAAGTTCAGAAAGTATCATGGATAAAAAGATAAACAGACAGCCGATAGCAGCTGCTGCCGAAAGACTTTCTTTTAAGACAATATAGGATGTTAAGGCAGCAAATATAGGTTCAAATGCAAAAATAATCGCTACTCTTGTAGCAGAGGTATATTTTTGGACATTTGTCTGAATAAAAAAAGCTAAGGATGTTGCAAGCAAGGCTGTTACCAATAAGGCGAGTATTACATCAAATTGAAAGATGAATGCAGGCTGAAATGCCTTTTGCCAGTCTTCTAATAATAAAGCTGTCAGTAAAGATAAAATGCCGACTGTCATGATTTGCACGATTGTAAGCAAGAACGCATCTAATTTAGCTGAAAATCGGCCGGTTACAATAATATGAAATGCAAATCCAAAGGCGCATATTAAGACTAGACTATCGCCAAAATTAAAGCTTCCGCCTCCTGTCATCGTCATCATGTATAGACCTGTCACCGAAAAGAGACAGGCAATCCATACAATCAATCGCGGTCTTTGCTTAAATAAGATTAATGAAGCAATCGGGACAAGGACGACACTAAGTCCTGTAATAAAGGCGGCTTTTGATGATGTAGTGTAGACTAACCCAATCGTCTGGAAACCATAGCCAATATATAAAAATAACCCCATAATAAACCCTGATAACAGAATCCCTCTTTTGTTTTTAATTGGCTTGTTTTTAAAAAGAAAAATAACCGGTATACCCATGATAATGGCAGCCAGTAAAAATCGAAGCGCATTGAATGTAAAGGGCGGTAAAAACGAAAGGGCATTTTGTACAATAACAAAGGTTGTTCCCCAAATAAAAGCAACGAATAGCAGCCAAATATCAGCTGTCATTTGTGTCTTATCCCGCATGATGATCTCCTCTTTCTGATTGACGAATCGCTTGCTTTGCTAAGCGATCTGCATTACTATTTTCTTTGCTTGGAATCCATTTTAAGAAACATAATGGATAATTAGATAGTTCGTCAAGGCAAGATTTTAGCAAAGGTTCGTAATTTTTATTTTTAACGAATCCTTTTTCTACCGCATTTGCAACGAGCTGGGAATCGGTCCGAATCGAAATAATGGCCTCTTTTTTCGGCAAACAAATTTGCAGGGCATGGTAAAGAGCCAAAAATTCTGCTTCATGATTGCTGATCGATCCTAGCGGAATCGAGTATTCTTCGACCGATTGGCCATCTTTTATAAAAATACCAGCTCCACTAGGTCCGGGATCTCCTTTACTTGCTCCATCTATGTAAACTTCAAGCATAGTAAGTACTCCTTTGACGAAAAACTATCTAATGGTGAAAACTTTATTGTTTCATTATACCTGTTCTCTGACTCCTTGAACATGGATGGTGTTTACTATTTTAATGTAAAACATAGTTCTTTATATATGAGTTACTCTAATAAGAGGATACGATACATAAAAGGAGATTTCGAAATGAATGTCAAAATACAATTTACCTACATTTCTAAAGAAAAAGTTGTATTTGAGTCTGAATGGCTGCCACTTGATAAAGCAAATAAGGTAATCAAGGATTTAAGTGAGACAAGCAGAATCAATGGGCTGCAAATCATAGATGAAAAAGGGATGGAGTGGACACCGAAGGAAGCAAGAAAGCTTCTAGAAATCTCGGCATCCGAACCGCATAATATTCGGCTCTTTTTTGATGCAAGCTTTGATAAGGACACGAGAGATACAGGTGTAGGTTATGTTTTGTATTATAATATCGGGGAAAAGGAAATCCGCTTAAGGAGAAGCAGAAAATTAACTAATATTGAGCACAGCTCTGAAGCTGAATATATTGCTTTATACCATGTATTTGATTTAATTGAAGAAGAGGAACTCGGGGGTTTGGATTGTATGATCTATGGCGATGCAAAAGGCGTCATCATGCAAATGATTGGTGAATGGCCATGCTTCGACGAAAATTTAAACCGATGGCTAGACCGGACAGAAGAGCGGGTAAAAAAACTGAAATTACAGCCTTCCTATCGTTACATTGACAGAAAACAAAATATAGAAGCTCACCGTTTATCAAAAAAAGGAATGGAAGGGATCGAGCAAGACAGCAAGCTGGAACGGAACGGGGAGGAGGAGCGCGAGTGAACAGAAAAACATTATTAAAGGAGTTAAACGATGTCGTCACGACTTATTGTGAAGGTTGTTTTGTTCATCAAACTCTTAAAAAAGAAAATGGAAAAAGATATGCTCATCGGTTTTGTATTTCGAAATGTACGGTGGGGGAAAAATTACAGGAATATGGAAAGAAGCTGCAGTAAATCTCAAAACGCAAGAGCCATCCTGTAACGAGAGATTCGGGCTGGAAACAGGAACCTCATTAATGGAGCGCGTTTTCTGTTTTTGGAGCGGGACTTGCTTAGATGGAGCGCGTTTTCTAATAGTTGGAGCAGGAATACCTTAATTTGAGCGAATTCTCCTAACTTTAGAGCGAAAACAATGTAATAGGTAGTCCCAATAAAAAGAGGCTGATTAGAAAATCAGCCTCTACTCATTTTTAAGTTGGATTTATAGTTTAACCACGTTTGCAGCTTGTGGTCCGCGATTTCCTTCAACAATTTCAAAAGAAACTTCTTGACCTTCTTCTAAGCTTTTGTAGCCGTCTCCTTGAATTGCAGTGAAGTGTACGAATACATCGTCTCCACCTTCAACTTCGATGAATCCAAAACCTTTTTCGTTGTTAAACCATTTTACTTTACCGTTTTGCATGTACTTTTAATCCTCCTAAAACAGAGCACTTGTCGTGCCGTTAAATAATTATCAATACACCAATAGCATTATGCCTGTTGGTATAATGATGATTTAACTATACACAATCCAAAGAAGGTAGTCAAGAAACGCAAGGATAAATTTTTTTGGAACAATTGGACAGGTTCGAAGCTTCATGGAAATAGATTCCTTTTATGGCTGCCTATAAGGTGTAGCAATAAAAAAATGTTGACATTGATCCCGTTTTGATTAGAATTTGCATTAAGGAAACTTTTATGTGCATATATAAAAAATATAGAAAAACCAAAAAAAAATGAACTAATCAAAAAAACGGGGCATATCATTAAGACAAATACATCAAAAAAGCAAATACGCCTGGATTATTTTTTTATAAAAAAGTTGTACGAAGGAAACTTTGTTAGAAGAGTGAAAGAGGAGGAGAACAGATGGATACAGCTATCCATGTTAAGGGGTTGTCTGTTTCGTATCATGGGGCAGAAGCAGTAAAAAACATTAGTTTTTCGGTAAAACACGGCAGTCTTGTTGGTCTCATAGGTCCAAATGGAGCTGGGAAATCAACGCTTCTAAAAGCATTGTTAAACTTAATCCCAATTGATGAGGGGGAAATTGTCATTAATGCTGGCTCTGTTAAGGAAAATAGGAAGTCGATTGCCTATGTTCCTCAAAGAAGTCAAATTGATTGGACCTTTCCCATAACCGTATTAGAAACTGTGCTGCTTGGCACCTACCCATCGATTGGCTTTTTTAAACGACCAAAAAAATTAGAAAAAGTATGGGCATCTGAATGTTTAAAAAGGGTTGGGTTAGAGCAGTACAGTATGAAGCAAATCGGTGAGCTTTCCGGGGGCCAGCAGCAAAGAGTTTTTTTAGCCAGAGCTCTTGCCCAAAAAGCGAATTATCTCTTTTTAGACGAACCGTTTGTGGGGATCGATATGTCAAGCGAAGCGACGATTATTGAGATTCTTAAGGAATTAAAGCAAACAGGCAAAACAATCATAGTCGTACACCACGATTTAAGTAAAGTCAGCGATTATTTTGATCAAGTTGTATTAATAAATAAAGAACTAATCGGCTTTGGCAAAAGTGACGGAATTTTACGTTCAGATATGCTGCAAAAAGCATACTCAAAGCAACTGCCATTTTTAAGCCAAATGGAGGTGAAGCTATAAATGGACTTTGTTGAAGCCGTTGTCCAATACGGGTTTTTGCAAAAGGCTTTACTAACATCAATCATGGTTGGAATTATTTGTGGCGTGATCGGATGCTTCATTATTTTACGAGGAATGGCTTTGATGGGAGATGCGATTTCTCATGCTGTTCTTCCTGGAGTGGCTTTTGCTTATATGATTGGTATTCATTTCTTTTTCGGGGCTGTTTTTTCAGGACTCTTAACCGCCATAGCGATTGGATTTGTTAGTCAAAACAGCAGAATAAAACATGATACTTCGATTGGAATTATGTTTACGGCTGCCTTTGCTTTAGGGATTATTCTCATTACCCTCTTAAAGAGCAGTACCGATTTATACCATATTTTATTTGGAAATGTATTAGCTGTTAAACCTTCGGATATGTGGACCACGCTCGGTATAGGAGCTTTTGTCCTAGTTTCAATTTTTGCCCTTTATAAGGAATTCCTGATTACTTCATTTGATCCGACAATCGCAAAAGCCTATGGTTTACCAGTTAAAGGCATCCATTATTTTTTATTAACATTACTTACACTTGTAACAGTCGCCTCATTGCAAACAGTTGGTATTGTATTGGTAGTTGCCATGCTGATAACACCGGCAGCCACTGCTTATCTTCTGACTAATCGGTTATCAGTGATGATCTTTCTTTCAGTTGCCATAGGAGTAACAGCTTCAATTGGAGGACTTTACTTTAGTTTTACGTATAATTTAGCTTCAGGTGCGACAATTGTTTTAGTATCGACGGTTTTGTTTCTGCTGGCGTTTTGCTTTTCGCCAAAACAGGGGATTATGTGGAGAATTTATCGCAAGAAAAAAATTGCATTTCAAAAATAGGAGGAGGAGTATACATGAAACGTGTGGGCAAACTAATGGTCGTCTCTCTCTTTTTGGCTGTGATCCTAACGGGCTGTAAGGGTAATACGGAAGCTGATTCTCAAGGTGAGGGTTCACAGATTCAGGTTGTAACGACGTATTCCATCTTGCACGATATCGTTCGTAATATTGGCGGAAACCTAGTAGAAATCCAAAGTTTAGTTCCAATCGGGGCTAATCCTCATGAGTATGATCCGCTCCCACTAGATATTCAAAAGACGGAGGATGCTGATATCGTGTTTTACAATGGATTAAACTTAGAGGAGGGTAATTCCTGGTTTGAAAAGCTAATTGAAACAGCTGGCAAAGGAGGAGAATCTGCCCCTGTTTTCAAATTAAGCGAAGGGGTTGAACCGCTTTATTTATCCTCGGAAGGCAATGAAGGAGAAGAAGATCCCCACGCTTGGCTTGATATCCGTAATGGAATTAAGTATGCCGAAAACGCAAGAGATGCCCTAATAAAAATTGACCCTGAACACGCAGCGGACTACAGTGAGAATGCAGAAAAATATATTTCTAAGCTGGAATCCTTGCATGATGAGGTAATTGAAAAATTCAGCCAAATACCAAAGGACAAACGATTTTTAGTAACGAGTGAAGGTGCGTTTAAATATTTTGGTACAGCTTACGATTTCCATGCAGGTTATATATGGGAGATTAATGCCGAAAATCAGGGAACCCCTGATCAAGTCACGCAAATTGTAGAGTTGATTAAAGAAAAGAATATTCATGTACTATTTGTAGAAACCAGTATTGACTCACGCAGTATGGAAATGGTATCAGCTGAAACGGGAGTTCCGATTGGAGGCAAATTGTTTACAGATTCTCTTGGTGAAGAAGGGGAACCTGGAGATTCCTATATCGGGATGATGGAATGGAATATAAATATGATTTTTGAGCAATTAATGGCTAAAGCTGAATAGTTCACAAAGGCAAGGTCCGGGTTGGTTCCTTGGCATGGTTGCTACATCCCTATTGATATAGTAAACTTTAGAGATGACTATATTATTTGAATATGTTGGGGGTTAAGGGATGCCAACGCCAAGTATGGAAGATTATATTGAGCAAATTTATTTACTCATAGAGCAAAAAGGATACGCTAGAGTATCGGACATAGCGGATTCGTTATCTGTTCATCCCTCCTCTGTAACCAAAATGGTCCAAAAACTCGATAAAGACGGATATTTAGTCTATGAGAAGTATCGTGGTTTAATATTAACCCCAAAAGGAAAAAAACTCGGTAAACGACTGGTTGAACGCCACGAATTGCTTGAACAATTCCTGAGGCTGATTGGCGTGAAGGAGGAACATATTTATAGTGATGTTGAAGGGATTGAACATCATTTAAGCTGGAATTCCATCGACCGGATTGGAGATGTGATCCAGTTTTTTGAAGAGGATGAAAAGAGGCAGCAACAGTTAAAACTGATTCAAGAATCATCAGATCAAAATTAAAAAGACAAAGGTCAACTCTTACTTTATTCTAGTAGAAGAGTTGACCTTTTATTATTCTAGAGACTGAAATAACAATTAAAATGGCGGCAGCTCATTCATTAAGCCATTATCCATATTAATTGCGTGAATTCTAGGCAGTGATTGATGACTGGGAATCAGATCATAGCCAGATAGTAATCCGTCTTCAATTTCCTGAACAGCTTTTCGGTAAGAAATTATTCTTCCTGAACTGGTTTGAAAGTTCATTATTTCACCAAATGCATTTTTTTGAACTCCGACTAAGTATTCGACTTCCACTATAAAAACCCTCTCTTTAACTAATATCATTGGTGCAAAATATAAAACAATATCATTATTTTTCCCATCATTTGTTATATTTATAAGAAATAATAGTTAAAGAGGTGTATTATGGCATTTAATTGGCAGGATGAATCACAATTAAAATGGAATGATATGGCTGAATATTGGAATCAAACAAGCGAATCAATGTGGGAAAAGGGAAGCAGAAAAGATATTATTCCTTTCATAAAAGGATTTGTACCTCCAGGACGTTCCATTTGTGATTTAGGATGTGGAGATGGATATGGCTCCCTTTTATTGGCAAAGCATGGATATTCCGTTGTCGGAATTGATTTGGCCAAAGAAATGATTGAAAAGGCAAAACAGCGAATAATAGAAGATAATATACGTTTTATTCAAGGGTCTATGACAGAAACCCCATTTGCAGATGAAGAATTTGATGGTGTCATGGCTATTAACTCAGTGGAGTGGAATGAATCTCCTCTTCTAGCATTAAAGGAGATGGCTAGAATCACAAAAACAAATGGATTTGCATGTGTTGGAATTCTTGGTCCGACGGCAGCGCCAAGAGTTAACAGCTACGACCGTCTCTACGGGAAGCCGGCTGTGTGTCATACGGTTATGCCTTGGGAATTCTCGCAGCTTGCGAAAGAAAATGGCTGGGAACTAGCAGGGAATCTTCCGGTATATAAAAGAGAAGTCAAAAGTGAATTGGCTGATCCGCTTCCTCTATTACTCAAACAGGCACTTTCTTTTATGTGGGTAGTTATGTTGAAGAAGATAAACTAAAAGGAGTCATAACATGTTTGATCCGACTGCATTTGAAAATATAAAAGTAGTGTTCGAAGGAGCTATATACGATTTTGACCTAGAAGGAAATATAACAGTAGTTGACAGAAACGATCAGTTTAATCTTTCCAAGCTCTCGCGCCATTTTGATATAACCTTTTCTTTACAAAATACACTCCACCCGTCGAAAGCTAAAATATCTCTTGCAACAGACGACTTGTATAAAGAAATTAAGCTGAATGAAACGACTGTTGGGTGTAACATTGAAATCACCTTTTATGTATCTTCCCATTATCAAAATGATTTCTCGTTTATGGAACAGATCTATAAAATTTGGGAAGGACAAGAAATCGATCTCATTAAGCGAGAGTCCTTAATCAATTACCAAAGTGAATACCTAGTAATGATTGGATTTGGCAGAAAAATAACAGAAGACCAAGTCGATGATTTAGTAGCTATCGTCGAACATTGCATAGCAACGCTTGAGCGACTTTAATGTTCAAAATTTTCTTTACATAAAGGAATCATCACCGCTACTATTAATATGGTAGCAGGTAACTTCTTACTTTTAGGGAAGAAGGTAACAAAGGGGGATAAACTTTTATGTTAAAAACAAGCCAGTTTGAAATGGTGGAATATAGTGAAAAATACGCTGCCCAAGTAGCCGAGATGTGGAACGAAAGCAGAGACAGCTGGGGCGGCGATCAAACAGTAAAAACAGCAGAGAGTATTCGGTACAGTCAAGAGAGCTCTGGAAATATTACGACTTTCTTAGTCTTAGATGGTGAAAAAGTCGTTGGCTATTGCGGTCTTTCTGAATATCGGGATGATACAGGCGCACTTTATATCCCTCTATTAAACGTTCATCCATCATATCATGGAAAAAGATTAGGCAAACTGCTCGTATTAAAAGCGATTGAAAAAACAATCGAATTAGGATGGCCGCGGCTGGATTTATATACGTGGCCAGGAAATACAAAAGCTGTGCCGCTCTATAAAAAATGCGGTTTTTTCTGGGAGGATAGAGATAATACGACTCATTTAATCAATTTTATCCCTTCACTTATTCATCATCCTTTATGTAAGGAATTCTTTGCAAAAAACGATTGGTACCAATCATCGGTACGGACAATCGAGGTGAAGCCAGATGGCCGAAAAGAAAATGGCTTTACGTATTATGCATATGATTTTAGAGGGGATAATGATGAGTATCTGCAATGTGAATTTGAATTAACGGGCCGTACGTTAAGAGCGATTCATACTAATGATTTATCGATTGAACTGAACTTGCCTTCCCACGAATTAATTGAAGGAGAGCAGTATGAGGCAAAGCTTTGTATTATAAATAAAAATGACGTTCCTATTACAGTACAGGCTGCATCCTATTCCAATGAAAGAGTCGAAATCTCTTATTCAGAAAAGACAGAAATTCTAGGCGGGGAAAATATTTTGACTTTACCATTTGCAGTCAGACAAACTGAATTTGGCGAACCGGCAAAAGGAAAAACCCATCCTCTATTTAAAATCGAGCTTTCAGTTAACGGGTTCAGTTTTCCTATAGGTGTCGGCATTAGACCAAAATCTCCTGCCAAATGTCAATTATTCCTTAAAAATCAATTTGCTAAAGCAGGAAGCAGCCAAACGATTTATGCTGAAATTGAAAGTTTTCTAGATTATGATACTACGATTGAAATAGAACCTGTTCTAGATGAACATTTAGAATTTCCTGCTGTTCCGATAAACGCACAATTAGAAAGGAAAGGAATAACAGTAGTAGAAATTCCTTGTATCGTGAAGAAACCTGGTTTACATAGCGGTAAATGGGTGATTCATACAAATAAAGAAAACGGGGAAAGAAATACTTTTACAAAGCTGCAAACGCTTTGGATTCCTGGCATTCATGTGAATGGATTTGGCGAGACCGATGAAGAGTGGACGATTGTCAACGGATTTACAAAAGTGACTTTGCAAAAAGAAAACAATCTAGTCAATGTCCATAGAATTGGGCAAAAGCAAGGGTTTACTCATTTTCGCTTTCCTCAGGTAGGAAAACCTTATTCAAACGAGTTATCAAAGCTAAAAGCAGAGGTTATTGTACAACAAACGGAAAATGTGATTACTTTACAAGCGAAGTATCCTTTATCCTCTCATCCGGGGCTGGAGTTTTACTCGATCTTTTCTTTGCATACAGAGGGATTGCTAGAGTACCAGATAAAAATCGTAAATAGCGGAGAAGTGACATATAAAAATTTATATGTTAATCAAAACTTCCATCATCAATTAAAACATACAGTTCTGCCTCTAGGGAACGAGATTGTAAAGTTTACCGAACCGAAGGAAACAGAATATGCAAATATAGACAGTAAAAAGATCACAGAGTCTTGGATGTATACTGAATATCATCCCTACCATTACGGAATTTCTTGGCCAAAATCGGCAAATGTATTTATAACAGGCTGGTTCTTTTATGTTGAACAATCTATAATGCACCTTGCACCAAATCAGACAAAGGACTTTGAACCAATAGTTCTGGCGGCGGGAACATTCCAAAGCTGGCAAGATTTTAGAAGTTTCACAATCGGAGAGGACTTTACAGATGATGAAAAGTATATAGAAGATTTTCTGCTAGAGACTCACAATAAAAATCCTATTGTCAAAGATGCTACAGTTTCCGTTACGCTTGCTTCGAAAAGGATCCTGTCTGTTTCTGGTTCCGGCGAAATTTCTATAAATGGGGAAAAGGCAGTTCATCAGCTTTTCGAGAGGCAAAGGAATCTTCAAACCAATTTTCATATCGGAACAGATAAACTAAACCCGGGGCTCGTCTATCTAGAAGGTTCCTTTATTTCCGAGAGCCGGAAATTAAGACAAGAACTATACATACTCTCACTTGATCCAATGCAAAATGTCGAGATTGAATATGTGGAAGATCAAGGTCTAAATTCAATGAAAGCAAGTAATGGATTTTTTGAATGGAGAGCAGCTTCCTCATTTTTCCCTGGCCTGTACTCTTTAAAGCTTCAAAATCGTGAATGGCTGGATTCGTCATATCCTGCACTTGTGCCGAAACAGTGGTGGAATCCATGGAGTGGCGGTATCTATCATATGGTAGCTGGAATATCAAGCTATTCACTGGCCAGGGAGACTACTAAAGTAGAAAAAACGACTTTAATCGACTCAGGAGAAAATAAATGGACTGGGCTGAAAATAACAACAAAAATTGAAAATCATCCTCAATGGAAGGGGCTAGAACTAAATCAATATTTTGTCAGTCTCGCTGGTGCACCAGTTCTGGCTGCATTTTCAAGTTTAATGCATCCTGCAAGAGTAATCGATGAATTGTCCATTACACAAACGGCAAATTTTCTCACTGCGAATGAGTTGCCAACCATTTATTATGATCAAAACGGATTAGAGTGTACGTATAGTGGCGGAGTAGATGAGCAGATCATTTCTCAAGCCGACAATTTATACTGTGACCGATTACAGCTTAATAACAAGATTCATTCACTTCAGTTTTTAGATCCAGTACAGGACAGCGAATGGTACTTAAACCGGGAAGTTACGCAAAGAGAAGTCAGTCAAAAAGTATCAGCATTGCCTGGCCGCAAAGTTTTTACGAACCCTCATTTTTATATAAGTCATTCGCATCCGATTTTAAAAAAATCGTTGCGTTTGTTTAGGCTATTATCGTTTAAGGAAGTGTAAGGATGAAAATTATTGATGCTCATATTCACTTTTCGGATATAAAATCATTTAAAGAAACGGCAGTCCATAAAAGCGGTGTAGACTATAGCGGGAAAGGAATTCAAAAAGAATTTGAAGAAGCGGGTGTGATTTTAGGGATTGGGATGGGTTTAACCGAGACAGATGGTCTCGGTTTTCCTGACCCAGAAGCAAAGACACCGATGGGCCTTGATTTAGAAACATCGCTTCCGCATAATATTGTCGCCTGTCTAGGCATTAATCCGTATACCCTAAATAAAAAGACAATAGAGAACATAGAAGCAGAAATCCAAAAGGCTGAGATTGTAGGATTCAAAATTTATCTAGGCTATTATCCTTTTTACGCCTATGACGAAATCTATCAGCCTATTTATCAATTAGCTGCAGCCTATCAGCTTCCTGTTGTTTACCATACGGGTGATACATATTCAGACCGGGGATTATTAAAGTATTCGCATCCTTTGACCATTGATGAAGTCGCTGTAAACAATCGAAAGGTGAATTTTATGATGGCTCATTTAGGAGACCCATGGGTGCTGACTGCAGCGGAAGTGATCAATAAAAATCCAAATGTATACGCAGATTTATCGGGATGGGTCGTTGGCACAGAAACCGATTTAGACAGACACAAACAAGGACGTTTTCTTGACCATATCCGCCACGCACTTTCCTATTGTGAGCACCATGAGAAGCTCCTATTTGGTACAGATTGGCCGCTTGTTCCCGTTAAGCCATATATTGAATTCATTGGAGACCTTATTTCGGAAAAATATCATGAGGATATCTTTTATAATACAGCAGTACAGTTATTTCCAAAATTAAAACCTTTTTTATAGGCTGTTTTCTCAAAGATTGTTGCTACCTGAATATATTTTTTAAACTGTAGTGGAATGGAGCGGAAGACACTTGACTCCTGCGGGAAAAAGAGGAAAGGTCGAGACCCCGCAGGCAAAGCCGAGGAGGCTCGACTTCCTCCCCGGGGAATCTTGTGTCTGGAGTGAAATGGAACGAACATGTTTGCTTCCATAAAAAACAACAAATTATTCGAAAACAGCCTTTTTATAAAATAAATAACAGCACGATTTGGGGCAAGGAGGAATCCGAATTTGAAAAAAATAGCTTGGGTAACAGACAGTACGGCATTTTTAGATGAGGAATTGAAGAAGGATCCGGATTTATATGTTTTGCCGATGACCATTTATATGGATGAGAAAGAATATCAAGATGGAATTGATTTAACACCAGAACAGTTCTATGCAATGCTGGAAACAACCTCAACAATTCCAAAAACCTCACAACCCTCTGTAGGTGTGTTTCAAAATTTATATGAGCAATTATCGCAAAGCTACGATGCCATAATTTCCATTCATATTTCTGAAAAATTAAGTGGTACGGTTTCATCCAGCAGACAGGCGGCTCAATTAACCAGTATTCCAGTCTATACGATTGATTCAGAAATATTAACATATCCACTGACAAGATTAATTAAGTACGGTAAAGATCTTTTGGCAAATGGGCATGAATTGGAGGAGGCTGTTGCAAAGATTAATGACATGAAAAAATATGGGGATACGTATGTAATTGTCGGAAGTCTTGAACAGCTTCATCGCAGCGGACGTTTAAAAGGATTATCTTTTTATTTAGGGAGTATCCTTGATGTAAAACCGATTATCCAAATTAAAGACGGGGCTTTGCAAATAAAAGAGAAGGTCAGAGGTGCAAAAAAAGCCAAACAGGCGTTGACCCACTATTTGAAAGCAGCATATGAACAGAATCCTATAGAAGAAGCCTACATTTTTTATGGATTAGACGATAGCGAAGCCAGTTTGTGGATAAAAACATTATCCGAGCTATTTCCCAAAACAACTTTTTCAGCCTATCCTTTAGGTGCTGTGATTGGGGTCCATGCTGGCAAAGATACTTTAGGGATCAGCTGGTTTGCTCAATACGAATATTGAGCGGAGGATTTAATGACTATGAATGACATTTCACTTTTAGAGCAAAAAATAAAGAATCTGTTTTTAAATGAAGGCACCGGACATGATTGGTTTCATATTGATCGGGTGAGAAGAATGGCGTTGCATATCTGTGAACAGGAGGGCGGGGATCAGGCAATTGTAGAAGCAGCTGCGCTTTTGCATGACGTTCCCGATGAAAAATTAAACCGTTCCAAAGAAGAAGGGATTGCGAAAATGTATACTCTGCTTGATGAACTCCCTTTTTCAAATGAGGAAAAAAGCGAAATTGCCGATATCGTATTACATATTTCATTTAAGGGCGGTAACGAGACAAAGCTTTCAAATCTGAATGCTAAAATTGTGCGGGATGCCGATCGGTTAGATGCCATCGGTGCGATTGGTATTGCCAGAACGTTTGCTTATGGAGGAAGTATAGGAAACCCTATATTCATTCCGGATTATAAGGTTCGAGACCAGATGACAGAAGAAGAGTATCGAAACCAGCCATCATCTGTTATCCATCACTTTTATGAAAAATTACTGAAACTGAAAGACCTGATGACAACGGATACAGGGAAAATGCTAGCAAACGAAAAGCATGAATTTATGGAAACCTTTTTAAAGCAATTTTTTCATGAATGGAATAAAGGTGCGGGCATGGAACAAGAAACACCTAAAAAAGTATGGTAAACTAACGGTAGAATAAAAAATAGAAGGAGTGTTCACAAAAATGAACATTCAATCGATTGAACCAACACCAAGCCCTAATACAATGAAAATTATTTTAGATCAGGAACTTCCGCCAGGAAAAAGCACAAATTATAAAAAAGAGCAAATCGAAGAGGCGCCTTCATTTATTAAAGAAATTTTAAATATTGAAGGAGTAAAAGGGGTTTATCACGTTGCTGACTTTATAGCGGTGGAACGAAATGCAAAGTACGATTGGCAGCAGATTCTTCCGCTAGTCAGAAAAGCATTTGGGGAAAGTTCCGAAAAAACGGGTCCAACTAATCAAGCAGATGAACACTTTGGCGAGGTCTCTGCCCACGTTCTTATGTTTAAAGGCATTCCTGTTCAAATAAAATTAAACGATGGCAATGAGGAAAAACGATTTCAGCTGCCAGATGAATATGTCAAGGCGATGACTAAAGCTCAGCTGGAAGGCGAAAACTATGTTTTCCTCAGAAAGTGGAAGGATCTCGGCATAAGATATGGAGATATGGATGTTATAGCTAATGAGATTACAGAGGAATTAAAAGCCGCATACCCACCCGAACGCCTTAATGAGCTGGTTCAAGCAGCGCAAAACCCAAATGTGCAAGAAAAGGTAATGAAAAAAGAGAAAAAGAAACTGACACCGGAAATGCTTGATCATGAAGATTGGCGCAAAAGATATCAAGCATTAGAACAGATGGGTGATCCAACGATGGAAGATATCCCAGTCCTGGATAAAGCATTAGAAGATGAAAAAGCTTCTATAAGAAGACTCGCCGTTGTATATTTAGGAATGATCGAGGATAAAAGGGTATTGCCGTTATTATTTCAAGGCTTAAAAGATCAGTCTGTGGCAGTCAGAAGAACAGCAGGTGACTGTTTGTCTGATTTGGGCTTTAAAGAAGCCAGTGAAGAAATGCAAAGAGCGTTAAAAGATAAATCTAAGCTTGTCCGCTGGAGAGCAGCTATGTTTTTATACGAAGAAGGGGATGAATCGGCTCTTCCTGCATTAAAAGAGGCTGAAAATGATCCGGAATTTGAAGTTGCTCTGCAAATCAAAATGGCGATTGAAAGAATTGAAGGCGGAGAAGAAGCTAAAGGGTCTGTTTGGAAGCAAATGACTGAAGCAAGAAAACAATAGGAAGGGTGCATCACTATGTCAATGGCATATGAAGATTACATGAAAGAAGTAGTGAAACCAATGAGACAAGAGCTTGCAGACGCAGGCTTTAAAGAATTAAAAACGGCGGAAGAAGTAGAAAGCTTTATGGAATCTGTTGAGGGAACAACTTTAGTAGTGATTAACTCTGTATGCGGTTGTGCAGCCGGGTTAGCAAGACCGGCAGCTGTTCAGGCAACGGCACATACGGACAAAAAGCCTGACCATTTAGTTACAGTATTCGCCGGTCAAGACCGTGAAGCAACCGCAAAAATGAGAGAGTATCTTGCTGATTTTCCGCCATCTTCCCCATCAATGGCAATTTTCGATGGCAAAGAGGTCATGCAATTTATTCCTAGAGAAGAAATTGAAGATCATAATGTTGAAGTAATCTACGAGAACATTTTAACAGCTTTTCAAAATTACTGTTAAGTTATAAGGTGGGGAAAAAGTTCCTCGCCTTCTATTTTTTAGGAGGGTCTCAGTTTGACTGCATATATTTCCACTAATCTTCGCCCAAATGAAAAAATACTGCTAAAAACAAAACAAATCGCAAGTCAGCTAAATCTTCCCCTTATTGAGAGAGGTAAACGATCGATTGCAAGTCTGCAGCAGGAAACAATGAGTGAGATTTTAATTATCGGCAAAGAAAGAATGGAACTTTATCCATACGGCAGTCTTGTACCAATTTTCTTTCATCCAAGTTCTGCGATGTTTCGCATCAAGCGGCTAGAGAGGGGAGAACCTGATCCGTTCATCGATGTATCCCTTTTATCAAAAGGAGACTCTATATTAGATTGTACGTTAGGATTAGGTTCTGATAGTCTTGTGGCAGCTTATCAGGTTGGAGAAATGGGTACTGTTTTAGGGATTGAGGAAAATCAGCTGCTTTTTTTTCTGGTAAAAGAAGGATTTAAAAGCTGGCTGACAGAATATATTCCTTTACAGCAAGCATTAAGAAGGGTAAGGGCAGAAAACGCCTCTTATTTGACATACCTAAGCCAATTGCCTTCTAAAAGTTTTGATTGTGTTTATTTTGATCCCATGTTCGATTCGACGATTGAAGAGGCGGAAGTTATGCGAAATTGGGAAAAAGCAGCTCAATTTTCTGAGCTTGGCCAATCAGCAATTGAACAGGCAGTGAGAGTAGCCAAGAAACGAGTGGTTTTAAAGGCCCATTATAGAAGTCCTTTATTTAAGGAGCTAGGCTTTACCCAAATTGTCCGGAGGTCTGCCAAATTTCATTTTGGCTTTATCGATATTAAGGATGTTAAGTAAAAAGACTGACGCAAACGTCAGCCTTAGTCCGTAATTTCTAAATAGACAAAATACACAATTAAAACTAAGCTGGAAGCAAAGATGAGTGTGGAAAACGACATACTGAGGGTCACTCCTTTTATGTATTTACCTTGTTATAGTATATCAGCAAAGTGATGAAAAACATACACAAATCAATAATTTTGAAACCTATCCAAATAGAATTCGTATATAATTAAATAATAGACTAATAGACAGACAGTTTAATTAGTTTTTGATATTTAAGAGATTGTGTGGTGATCTAGCTTGAAATTAAACTGGAAGAAGATATTTGTCGTTCTCGTTTCAACTTTAACCTTTGGACTTGTTACTCCTACCTATGCCTATGATTTGGATCATGGCTCAATCGATAAGGGAAAAAAGCCGGATTTAGAAGAAACCGATAAAATAGATCACTCTGCTGTCCCGGTTTTTCAGGAATCACCGATAAGTCAGTTAGTAAGACAGAGTAAGAAAGTTTCTTATTATAAATTTGGTGACAGGATTGGACCTGTGATAAAAGATGAATTTCAAACCTTTATTTTTCCCAAAATAGAAGAGGTCCTTTATGATCTCTCGGATGAGCTGGGAAACGACAAGGTATTGCAATTAAAAATCTCGGAACAGCCTGGCAAAGGAACCAGTGAAAAAATGTTTCATGTGATTGATTCTGAAACCAATAAGGATCTTGTTCGTTTTCACGTAAGGAGAGATCACCCTCCTGGAGAAGGGTATTGGTTCAATTTTCATTACCATACGAATGAAGATAATTTCGAATCACATTATGACTTAGGTTCCATTTATTGGGACACAAACACACCGCCAAACTGGATGTCAGAACCGAAGAACAATATTTTTCATTAAAAAGATAAAAGTGTATACTAAATTTGGTGAAACCTTATTATGTTTTAAACCGTAATAAAAACATACTATTCTTATAGGAGGTATACATAATGGCAATAAGTTTAGCAAAAGGTCAAAAAGTTGATTTGACTAAGTCAAATCCTGGATTGCAAAAGGTGGTAATCGGATTAGGCTGGGATGTCAACAAATATGATGGCGGACACTCATTTGATTTGGATTCTTCTGTTTTCCTGCTAAATGCCGAGGGTAGAGTAAATAGTGATTCTGACTTTGTATTTTATAATAACCTTCAAGGCGGAAATGGTTCGGTTGTACATACAGGTGATAACCGGACTGGTGAAGGCGGAGGCGACGATGAGCAAATTAAAGTTAATTTATCCGCTGTACCGCAATCAATTGAAAGAATTTCTTTTTGTATAACGATTCATGATGGTGAGGCTAAAAATCAAAACTTTGGTCAGGTTTCGAACTCTTATGTTCGCGTTTTAAACGAAGAAACCAATGAAGAATTAATTCGTTATGATCTTGGAGAAGACTTCTCAATTGAAACAGCTATTGTTGTTGGGGAATTATATCGTCATAATGGTGAATGGAAATTTAGTGCAGTAGGAAGCGGTTTCCAAGGCGGGCTGGCTTCATTAGCTACCAACTTTGGTCTGCAGGTGCAATAATAGTGGCTCATCGCATGTGCGTGACCCATCGCACATGCGTTCTTTTTGATTTACGATTCAGCAATATGGAGGGACATTAATGGGATTTTGGGAAAGTTTTATACATACCTATTCACAATTTTTTAATTGGGACATGTGGGTTCAGGTGATGACAGACCCTGTAGCATGGGGATTAATCGGTACATTAGTGATTATGGAAGGGTTATTGTCTGCCGATAACGCTCTTGTACTCGCTGTTATGGTTAAGCATCTTCCTGGAAAGCAAAAGAAAAAGGCATTGTTCTATGGTTTACTGGGAGCTTACCTTTTCCGGTTTATTGCGATTGGTGCCGGCGTATTCTTAATCCAAATTACATGGGTTAAATTTATCGGTGCTGCTTACTTAGCTTGGTTATCCATTAAGTATTTTATCGATAAACGCAGAGAAGCGAAACAAGGCGAGCATGAAGATGAGGAAATGAAAGGTTTAAGTAAAGGCAGCATTTTTGTTCGACTTTTTGGTCAGTTTTGGGGAACCGTTGCTGCTGTTGAAGTAATGGATATTGCTTTTAGTGTGGACAGTATTTTAGCTGCCCTGGCAATCAGTGATCAAATCTGGGTTCTGCTTGTAGGCGGTATGCTGGGAATCCTTATGATGCGTGGAGTAGCAGGTATTTTCTTAAAACTGATCGAGCGGGTTCCAGAACTCGAAACAACCGCTTATGTCATTATCCTGTTCATTGCTATTAAAATGGCAGGCTCAGAATTCGGACTGCATATTGACCACGCATTATTCTTTACATTTATCGTTGTCGCATTTGCAGTAACATTCTTAGTTAACTATATCCGTACGAAACGACAAGCGGCTCAGCAAAAGGATGCATAAGTAAAACAACATATGACTGATCATAGTTGTTCGATTACATGAATCCTGTAATTGGCAACATAAGCATACTCCTTTACCGTTGCCAATTTATATTTATTAGGAGCAAAAGGGAAATGACATAAGTCTTTCCCTTTTTCTATAGCAGATTCTTTCATGAGGCAGGGAAAAACATGCAATATTTTTCACATATTAGTAAAGCGGACCAGGCAAAACTCTTCTATAAAATGCCGCAAATCTTTTCGAAATCTTCAGCTAGAGATGAATTGCAATATGCATTAGGTGCTGCCCTTTATATGCCTGCGACTATTCCGAACATTAGAGACCGTCTGTTTTCAGGTCAGCTGCAAGGACTGACAACGGCTGTTATTTGTTTGGAAGATGCCATTTCAGATGGTGAGGTAAAAGAGGCTGAGATTAAATTAATCCGCGAAATCAAATCAATCCATTCTATGATGCTCTCAGGTTTTCTTCACATTGATGAGCTTCCGCTGCTTTTTCTTAGGGTACGGAGTCCAGAGCAATTGGAGTATTTAGTAACGGAGTTAGGTACATCTATGGAAGTATTAACGGGAATTGCGATTCCAAAGTTCTCGACTGCAAATGGATTGCCATATTTACAACTAGTCCGCAAAGTAAATGATGAAATCGCTCCTCTCTATGCACTTCCCATCCTTGAATCTAAACAGATCATTTTCAAAGACACGAGATATGAAGAGTTAAAGGCTCTCCAACAGATGTTTTCTGAATTTAGGGAAATTATTTTAAATATTCGTATTGGTGCAACAGACTTTAGCGGATTATATGGGATTAGAAGACCGATCGATTCTACTATTTATGATATAGCTGTAGTAAGAGATGTTATCGCAGATATTATCAACTACTTTGGTCGTGAAGAAAATTATTTTACCCTATCTGCTCCGGTGTGGGAGTTTTTTTCAAAAACGGAAACTCTTCAAGCAAACACTAATGCAAATAGAAGCGGAAGTTCCCGTCAATCTCACTCAAAGGAGGAAGACGGTTTGATTCGTGAGGTTTTATTAGATATAGCGAACGGGCTCATTGGAAAAACAGTCATCCACCCTTCCCATATTGGACCTGTACAAGCCTTGCAGGCCGTTTCATACGAGAATTATATGGATGCTTCAACGATTATAAATGGAGCAGAAGCAAACATGGGTGTTTTAAAAAGTCAATACGCCAACAAAATGAATGAGACAAAACCACATCGGTTTTGGGCTGAAAAAATAATAAAGAAATCTAAGATTTATGGGGTGCTTTATGAAGAACGAACATTTGATGATCTCCTCTGGGCAGCAACAAACATTTCATATAGCGAAAAGCTTAGCCATAAAAGTTAAAATTGAACATAATCCTTACCAGCTTTCTTTGGATGATTGTTTTAAAATGGCATTAAGAAATAATAAGAAACGAGCCTTTTTATTTGTTAGTAAATGGTTAGGAAAACATATTCCAATTGAACCGAAGAAGAGTCTGTTTATTGGGGCTCTATTAGGCTATGAATATAAAAGACAAAAGCAAAACGAGAAGGTATCAGCCAGAATCATAGATTTAATTCATTCGATTTTTAATAAACCGAGAGAGCTGGATGAAAGTGAGTGGGTCTTTCAAACTGATGATCCTGTCACATTTATCGGCTTTGCTGAAACAGCTACGGCGTTAGGGTACAGTATGTTTCGCTGCTTTCCAAACTCGCGGTTTTTTCATACAACCAGAGAAGAGGTAGTGGGAAGAGATTCTTTTATTACTTTTGAAGAAGAGCACTCTCATGCAACATCACATCGCTGTTATGTGGATGAGAGTTATATAAATCATCAGGAGGAAATTGTTTTAATCGATGATGAACTAACAACAGGTAAGACTGTGCGAAATATTATTCGTTCCATCCAAAAGCATTTTCCGCGAAAACGCTATACGGTTGTCACTATTTTAGATTGGCGTTCACCAGAAGACCGGGAATTATTTAAGGAACTGGAACAAGAATGTAATTGTGAAGTTAGGGTTGTAAGCTTAATAAGAGGAACGATGACACTTAATCAAACTGGACCTTTACAATTTGATCAGAGTGAAGGGGGAGAGAAAAGTCTAAGCATCATGAATCCGGAAATTACATTGACGCATTTAAGTGCCATATGTTCTCCGCCGTTTGAAATGATCCGAAATTTTTCTTTATCTAGCAATATGGAAACATACCAAGTTCCTTTTCTTAAAGAAACAGGACGTTTTGGGCTCCAGGGTATAGAGATACCACAAATAGAGTACTGGATTAAAAATCTTGCCCAACAATTAAAAAAAGAACGGGGATCAGGGAGATTATTGTGTTTAGGGAGCGAAGAATTTATGTACCTTCCAATGCTGTTAGCTTCTGAGCTGGGAGAAGATGTTTTGTATCAGTCAACAACTAGAAGCCCGATCCACGTTCAGCAAACCCCGGATTACGGGATATTGCGCGGCAGCCATTTTCCAGCACCGATTGATGAAGAAATCAGTCACTATGTCTATAACATTCTAGAAAATCAGTATAACGAAATTTGGGTGTTCTATGAGAGAATGCCAAAGCTTGAGAATGTCGATAAAATGCGTGAAGCCCTTATGTATACAGGTGTCAAGAAAATAAACATTTTCTATTTCCTTAAAGGAGAGTAAAAATTGAAAGTTCAAAACTTCAAGACAGTCGGATCAGGAAGCTATCAGCCGCAAGACGTACAATTTTTATTGAAAGATTTAAGTCATATAACGCTAGAGGGAAGTTTGGAAGATAGAGAATTCCGTATTCAAAATAAGGCAGAACACTACAGCGAATCCCTTCCCGCTGAAAAGCTCCCCAGTTTCCAGTATCTTGAGTGCTATGAAAAAGCTCTAACTCTTAATGGTCTTTTAACAGCAGATTTAATTAAAAAGGTAAGTGTGCAATTGTATAATCTTTTTCAAGAGGAAATGGTATTGGTTTCACTGGCCCGGGCAGGAACTCCTGTTGGAATATTAATGAAAAGATATCTCTCGATGTATATGGGGAAGACTATTCCGCATTATAGTATTTCTATAATCAGAGAAAAAGGATTGGACCTGAATGCTTTAGCCTATATCAAAACGAAACATAAAAATAAGAAAGTTATTTTCATAGATGGATGGACAGGGAAAGGAAGTATTACGAGGGAGCTGTATAAAAGCTGTGAACTATTTTCAAAAAGGGAGAATGAATCGGTAGAACCAATTTTAGCCGTTTTAAGCGACCCTGCTCACAGCGCTGCCATATCTGGGACCAACGACGATATTTTGTTGCCTCATGCCTGTTTAAATGCAACTGTTTCAGGTTTAATCTCGAGGACTATTCATAATCAAAAGTGGATTAGTCCTGATGAATTTCACGGGGCAAAGCTATATAAGGAATGGTCTGACTCTGATCATTCTAACTCATATGTGGAGACAATCACTTCTTTATTTACGCCAGCTGAAATAAATCAGGGGAATGGCCTGCTTCATCCGCCGCTGTTTTTAGGTGCAGAGGAAGTAAATCAAATCGCTCATGAGTTTCACATAGAAAACATCCATTTAATTAAGCCAAGTATAGGTGAAACCACTAGAGTATTACTAAGAAGACTTCCGTGGGGGATACTTGTTAAAAACAAAAAAGACCCTCAAGTTCAGCATATTCTTGCATTGGCTGAAGAAAAGCATGTTGAAGTAATCGAATATCGTTCAATGTCCTATCGAAGCTGTGGGATCATTCAGCCGATGGGTGATGCCAAATGATTTTTGCTACAGACCTGGATCGGACTTTAATTTTTTCCAAGAGGGCCCTTTCCGAGTTCCATCAATCTGAAGAGGACCTGATTGAAGTGGAACGGACTAAACTTCATCGGTCCTATATGTCAAAATTATCGTATCAGCTCATCAAGGAATTGAATACTAAGATTACGATTATACCTATAACGACGAGAACATTTGACCAGTATAACCGGCTAGCAGTACCTTTTTTCAATAAACGGGAGAGCCATTATGTAACATCGAACGGAGCAGTTGTTATTAAAAACGGCAAACGGGATACAGAATGGGATCAAATCCTTCTTGAGAAGATGAGTCAGTTTCCCTATCCGTTTTCATCTGTAAATCAATTATTACTAACTTATGAAAATCAAAATGTCATAGATGTTCAAAGATTGGAGCATTTATATTTTTGTCTTACATTTAAAAAAGCAAATGACATAGATTTAATTGTCACAATTTTGGCAGAAATTGAGGCCATGGGATGGGAGCATTATACGCATCGCAATAAAATCTATGTGATCCCGCCTTTTTTGCAAAAAGGGAACGCAATTAAGTATATAAAGCAAAAAACCAGGGAAACGATTAGCTGGGCCGCAGGGGATTCAAGGATGGACTATTCATTTTTATCCCTCTCAGAACGCAGCTTTGTTCCGAGACACGGGGAGCTCGCTTTACATATGGATGAATCGAGCAGATGGATAAAAACGAAAACCTCCGGCTTAAAAGCTGCGGAGGAGATTCTTTTAACGATTTATAAAGAAGTATTTTTAGGTTCTTCCTTAGCTGAAGCAATAAATTTACAGGTTAGAAATAAAGAAGTACTTAACGCGAATATAAATACAAAAGTCAAAACTAAAGTAAGTATAGTAGGTAAAAAGGGAGATAACAGCAGACAAAAGAAAAGTGAATAAAAAAAGATGTCAATCCATATAAACCTTTCAAGGGATAGGATTTTGATCACTTCTTCTGTTTCATCCATATAAAGGTGTCGGGGCGGTCTCTTTATAATCCATCTCATCACTTCATCCTCCAAATAGGTGTACTCACTTTATATGCAGGATGGGCTCAGATGGTGAAACTAATTGAAACTGTTTTTAGTTTTAATCGTATACATATGTGAAACTTCACCCAATATTCACCATGTGATATCATAGAGATAATAAAATGACGAATGTTTTTCCTATTCTTTAGGAATTTGATAAGGGAAGGATTTCTATGTATCAAGATAATTTATACGGAAAGCTTCACCCAAAGATTTTATCCATTCGGGCTGAGGAATGGGAAGAAGTGTTAAAAAAAGATTTGACCAACAGGCCATCCTTTGAGATAAAACAAAATGAACTGACTTTTAGCCAAATCGTGTCACTTCATTTGGGTACTCCTTTTGACATAGATGAATACTATAACAGGCTTTATGACTATGTTCATGATCGGACATTTGGATTTGCTCATTTGGATCATTTCAATTTAGATAAGACCATTGAACAAAAAGATTTTCAGGCACTGCAAAAACTAATCTTAACAAGCCGTGAGGAAAAACTATCTATTAATCGTTTTGTAGCTTTTCTTGATGGGGAAAATTTGCTCATTCGCGATAAAAACCCAGCTATTAATAGAAGAATAAGAGAAGCTATGGTTGAGACTCTAAGATTATTTGAATCAACGGAACAAAATGGTTTACAATCAGCAAATTTGCGCAGGGTTCTTGTTGATGTGATTAAATGGGCTAAAAACCACCTTCCGATTTTACTTGATTCAAGCAATCCAGAAAAATCATTAGCAAGGGTGCTCTGGTATGGAGATGCGAATGAAAGTCAAGTCTACTTCCTCTACTACATGTATGTGCTTGGTTTTGATCTTGCTATTTTTAATCCAGCCGGGGACGATCCGATATCAAAACTAAAAAATTCAATGACGTATTCTTTTATTTATACATACCCTGATCAGTCTGAACCAGAACCATTTCCGAAAGAAAGAAGGAGGCGTCAGGCAACGGTCGCATACCGGGCATCAAGGGAAATCGAAGCAATATTAAATCATGAGGGTTCTTTATTATACAAGCCATGGCAGCTGAGAGATTATACACCTTCATCCCTTACATTAAAAACCACTTATGATGAACTATTTATTTTAATAAAAGAAAAAGCATTTGTGAGACCCGAGTTTGAAGTAAAAAATGGTCATGTCAATATTCCTTCTATTTTCGCAAAAATAATGGGGGTTTCGCGAGACCGAAAAGAATATTGGGAACGTATACAATTTTTAATGCAGCTCCCCCATACACAACTCATACAGCAATTTCCTTTTACCCGTCCGGTCAACAACGATTTCCGCTTTCACTATCAGGATGCATTAGGACAAGACGGATTGCTCTCACCAGAAAAAATGATGCGATCCCATTATTGGAAATATAAGCATTTGGCTACGGGGTTACAAAAAGGTATCGCGCATGCGATCAGGACATTATGCAGCCGTCCCAGTCTGCTCCCTGTACACGGTGAGTCAAAAGAAGAAGTCAATATTTACATGTTCACGCAAAGTATGCAGATCCCTGCAAATATATTACAGCTTCTGCAAACGTTTGACTATTCGCAGGATGTACCAACGTTAGTCCTGTACAATAATGAATTAAATGGCCAGTTGTCCCGTTCTGATGCAGTTATACTTTTATTGTTAAATCAATTTGGGGTCGATATAGTTCTTTATAATCCGCCTGGACACAACGATTTAGAAAATTACATGGATCCAGATAAATTCGATACCCATTGGTTAGATGATATGGTTTTTAACTTAGAGTTTAAAGAACCATCCATTATAAAAAAGATTTTTTCACAAGGATTTCTTAAAAATTTGAGAGGTGATTAGTGATGGCAAATTCTTTACAAACGGATACCCAGCAACAATTAGTAACAACAATGCCTGATGACAAAATTACAGAATCAAAAGTACCCGAAATTAAATTAAAACTTCGAAATGAGCCGGATGTACAACAGCTGGCAAGCAGAATTGACGAAAGAGACCAAATTCAAATTTTAGAATTCGGTAAAGAGCCTGCTGAACAGATTTCCCGTTTTTCTGATCAAATATTATCCAATATGAGAACAACCAAGGTTGAAGATTCCGGCGTGTTATTAAAGCAGCTTGGAAAAATTATGGATAAGTTTGATAAAAAGGATTTTGAACAAACAGGCGGTGGTCTTTTCGGAAAACTCTTTAAACGGGGCGAGAAACTGATTGAAAAACTGTTTGGCAAGTATCAGACGATGGGAGCAGAGATTGACAAAATCTATGTTGAGATTTCTAAGTATCAAGGGGAAATGGTAGATTCAACCAACATGCTTGAGAATATGTACGAAGAGAACTATCAATATTATTTAACCCTAGAAAAATATATTGTAGCCGGAGAGCTTAAGTCAGAACAAATAAGAAATGAAGTGCTTCCTCAATTAGAGCAAAAAGCTCAAGCTGGAGACCAGGTTGCCGGAATGCAGCTGGATTCTCTAAAAAATACGCTTGAGCTTTTAGAACAAAGAATTTATGACTTAGAAATGGCTAAAATGGTATCCCTTCAAACGGCACCGCAAATTCGGATGCTCCAACGGGGGAATACAAAACTAATCGGGAAAATTAACTCTGCGTTTGTAACAACAATTCCGATCTTTAAAAATGGTTTGATTCAAGCCGTTGCAGCCAAAAGACAAAAGCTTGTTGCTGATTCAATGTCTGAATTAGACCGGCGAACCAATGAAATGCTCGTCCGCAATGCACAAAATATATCCAAACAAAGTACAGATATTGCCCGTCTTGCTGGCAGCCCAAGCATTAAGATCGAAACGATTGAAGAAACATGGAATATTATCATGAAGGGTATGGAAGAAACAAAGAGAATTGAAGACGAGAATAAACGTCTGCGTGAAGAAGGTACGAAGAAACTAGAACAACTGCAGACAAATTTTAAAAATATGAAACGTTAATGAAATCTTATCGTATAGTAGAATAGAAAAACAGAAAAGGGAGAGGTACGAATGGCGATATCATTACAAAAAGGACAAAGAGTCGATTTAACAAAAGGGAATGCAGGCTTAACAAAAATTATGGTTGGTCTAGGCTGGGATCCTGTTCAGTCCAAAAGTGGCGGAGGTTTATTAGGTTCATTGTTTGGCGGCGGTTCTTCCAATAATGTAGACTGCGATGCGTCTGTATTTATGTTAAATGAAAATGAAAAAATAACATCTAATCAAAATATTATTTATTTTGGGAATTTAAGAAGCAGCGACGGCAGTGTAGCTCATTCCGGCGATAATCTTACTGGTGATGGAGCTGGAGATGACGAACAAATCATGATTGACCTGCAAAAGATTCCCGCTAATATCCATAAGCTTGTTTTTGTTGTGAATATTTACGACAGTGTAAAAAGAAAACAACACTTTGGCATGATTAGAAATGCATTTATTCGTGTGGTGAATTCTTCAAACAATCAAGAAATGATTCATTACAACCTAACGGATGATTATAACGGCCAAACCAGTTTAATTGTTGGAGAAATTTATCGTCATGGGCAAGACTGGAAATTTGCTGCAGTCGGAACGGGTACTCAAGACCCTGGTTTGCGTGAATTAGTAAGAAGATATCAATAAAAGCAATTCAAGAGGAGGAATAAGGATGAGCATTAATCTTCAAAAAGGGCAAAAAATCGATTTAACCAAAACAAACCCAGGATTAACAAAGGTTATGGTCGGATTAGGCTGGGACATCAATCGCTACGACGGGAAAAATGACTTTGACTTAGATGCCTCTGCTTTTTTAACGG
Source organism: Bacillus oleivorans (assembly GCF_900207585.1). GTDB lineage: Bacteria > Bacillota > Bacilli > Bacillales > JC228 > Bacillus_BF > Bacillus_BF oleivorans. The sequence continues at coordinate 416,162 of NZ_OAOP01000002.1, forward strand.
ATGAAAATGGAAAGGTAATCAATGATTCTGACTTTATTTTTTATAATCAATTAAAGCATCCTTCCGGCTGTATTGAACACACAGGTGATAATCGGACTGGTGAAGGTGATGGAGATGATGAACAGATCTTAATTGACTTCAGCAAGGTTCCATCAACCATACATAGAATTGCTGTTGCGGTTACGATTCACGATGCGGATACCCGTTCACAAAACTTCGGTCAGGTGAGTAACTCCTATGTACGAGTAGTAAATGATGAGACACACGTTGAATTATTGCGTTTTGATCTGGGAGAGGACTTCTCTGTTGAAACAGCTTTAGTGGTTTGTGAACTGTATCGTCATAATGGCGAATGGAAGTTTAATGCAATTGGAAGCGGATTTCAGGGCGGACTCGCTGCCCTTTGCAGAAACTACGGGCTCCAAGTGTAGATACGATCTGTATTTAAAGTGGATGACAAAAAAGATGTTGGCAATCATGTCTTGTGATTGCCAATAATTTTTTACTCGAATTTTTATGACTATAAATTTGTTAAACACCCGATATGTTATAATAGTGTTACAAAAATATTAACGCATCAATTCGGGTGGGATATTTATGCCAAAATATATAACATTCATCTTTGTATTAATCCTCCCTTTTTCTTTATTTCAATCCGCTGAAATGATGTCACCAATAGGTGTTCAACTAAAGGAAATTAGTATAAATTCAGAATTAAAACAGAATTTATCTTTAGACAATCCTAGTTTAATAGAATCAATCGTATTATTGCCTGACAATCATACTTATGACGAGTTTGAAGCAGCCAAAATGATTATGCGATTAGATAATCTGCCGCCAGAGGTGCTAAAACGCGCAGTAGAGGAAGGAATTCATGTAAGATTATTTAACGAGGAGTTAACAGACTTCCCTTCGACTCAACACTTAAAAGGGGTTACTCCGAGAGGATACGAGGATCGGGATACTACCTGGGATGAAGTGCCGGGAATTGGCGGTTCAGAGCTGGTCCTTGTTAAAATTGGCCATAGTGAAAAAGGAGATGGTCATGGGTCTATTAATCTGGAACTTCATGAATTTGCCCATTCACTTGATCACTTTGTGTTTGGGGATGTTCGTCTTGACATTCGCTTTCTCACCGTTTGGGAACAAGAGGCGCCTTTTATATTTCCTGGTGATTCCTACTTTCTTTCTTATCCTGAGGAATATTTTGCTGAAACCTTTGCCATGTATTTTTACACCCAAGGGTCTAGAACTAGTCTACAAGAATTGGCCCCTTTAACTTTTGAGTATATTACTAGTATCACATCATTTTAATGAATAGAAAGAGGTTATGGAAACAATGGAGCAATACTTAGAGCTTTGCAGGCATGTTTTGTCTAGTGGATCGAAAAAAGAGGACAGGACTGGAACGGGGACGATTAGTACATTTGGTTACCAAATGAGATTTAATCTGGAAGAGGGATTTCCTTTATTAACAACGAAAAAGCTGCATATAAGATCAATTATTTATGAACTCCTATGGTTTTTAAAGGGAGCTACAAATGTACAATATTTGCAAGAAAATGGAGTCCGTATCTGGAATGAGTGGGCTGATGAAAATGGTGAGTTGGGGCCGGTTTATGGAGCGCAATGGAGATCCTGGCCAGATCATCATACAGGGGGAACGATTGATCAGATTACTCAACTGGTAGACATGATTAAAACAAACCCTGATTCACGCCGATTAATCGTGAATGCATGGAATGTAGCTGATATTCCGAAAATGGCGCTTCCTCCATGTCATTGTCTGTTTCAGTTTTATGTCAATGATGGAAAGCTGTCCTGTCAATTGTACCAGCGATCTGCCGATGTATTTTTAGGCGTTCCGTTTAATATTGCCTCCTATGCATTGTTAACCCATATGATTGCTCATGTAACAGGTTTAAAAGTCGGTGAGTTTATCCATACTTTTGGTGATGTGCATATTTATCAAAATCATGTTGAACAAGTAAAACTGCAGCTTACAAGAGATCCAAAACCGCTGCCAACACTGAAAATTAACAAAGAGGTTAAAGATATCTTTTCTTTCCAATATGAAGATTTTGAACTGCTTAATTATGAAGCTCATCCGCATATTAAAGGAGTCGTAAGTGTATGATATCTTGTCTGTTAGCCATGGATCGCAACCAGGGGATTGGCTATAAAAATGATTTGCCCTGGCATCTTCCCGAAGATCTCAAATATTTTAAAAGGGTGACCATGGGTCATACGATTGTGATGGGAAGAAAAACGTTTGATTCGATTGGAAAAGCTTTGCCAGGCAGAAATAACGTAATAATGACAAGAGACACACACTACGATCACCCTGAAGGAACTGAAGTCATCCATTCTGTGGATGACCTAGTTTCGATAAATAAACAAAAACCGGAAGAAGAATTTTTTGTAATTGGCGGTGCCGAGATCTTTAGACAGGTTCTCCCTTTTACTGACAGACTCTATATTACATTTATTGAAGCTGAGTATAAGACTGATACTTATTTTCCGAAAATCAATTGGGATGAATGGAACCTTGTTTCCTCCATACCTGGGGAAAAGCAACAGGAAGCAGGAGTGGAGTATGAATTTCGTGTTTATGAAAAAATGCAAGACTAATATTAAATCTGGAAACCAGACTGCCTTCGCCAAAAGCGAAGGTTCTTTATTACGGACGAGAGAAGGAGGGAAAGCGCGTGTGTGGACGGTATTCTTTAACAATGGAAGCGGAGGATATTATCGAAGCATTTTTAATCGATGAATTTTTAGCTGAAGATTGGAAACCACGGTATAACATTGCTCCCAGTCAAATAGTTTTAGGTGCAGTAGAGGCGAATGGAAAAAGAAGAGCCGGGTATTTTTATTGGGGACTGACACCAAAGTGGGTAAAGGAATCACAGAAGGGGAAACCTTTAATTAACGCGCGTGCTGAGACAGTTTCTGAGAAGATGAGTTTTAAGCATCTGATTAATAAAAGAAGATGTGTTCTATTTGCAGATGGATTTTACGAATGGGACAAAGAAAGACAGCCATTTCGGTTCGTCAGAAAAGGAAACGAGCCGTTTGCTTTTGCAGCATTATGGGATCTTAGCGATGCAAGCGGAGGAAAAAAGCCAACCTGTACCATTTTAACAACAGCTCCAAATACAAGGGTTGAAGCTGTCCATGACCGAATGCCGGTCATATTAAGAGAGGAACAATTATCTTTATGGCTTGATCATCAAGTGCCGTTTGGGCAAGTTCAATCACAACTGGCGCCATTTCCTGCGGATGATATGGAGACGTATCAAGTTTCCGAGCAGGTTAACTCACCAAAGAATGACAGCCCTTCGATCCTGCAAAAAATTTAATGAATTTTACGCATAATATGACACTATTTGCCTTCTCTTTAGGCTATAATAGAGGAAACGGTTAAAAAAGAGGATTGATAGTTTGCTTTGGAAAACTTTAGAATTCAAGACGTTAAGCGGTCAGAAAGTGAAGGTTATGGAAATACCTGTATTGGAGGAGGATCCGTTACTGCAATTATTAATTAAAGAGCATTTACAATCCTTTATTTACACCATTAATCAAAGAAACCAACCAAATCATTGCTATTCATTTAATGAATATTTAAAGAAGACACTTAAATGGAATATATATGAACGTTTGATTCATGAAAGTCCATTACCATATCATGCATAATCTCCTGAGCCAGATTGCATAGACAGTCTGGTTTTTTTTATAGTATATAGTAAATGTGCAGCATAGCATTTGTACAGAAATAGGATGTGAACCAATGAATAAGACGATCATTGTAACTGATTCAACAGTTGATTTATCAAATGAAGAAGCGATTCAACATAATATTGAAATAGTCCCGCTCTCGATTTCCATTGATGGAGAGCATTTTACGGATCGAGTAGATATAACGCCGAATGAATTCATTAAGAGAATGAAAGAATCAGATGAGCTTCCTAAGAGCTCTCAGCCGCCAGTTGGCATGTTTCTTGAAAAATATGAAAAATGGATTAGCCAAGGTTATGAAATCTTATCCATTCATATGGCTTCTGAATTAAGCGGAACAGTCCGTGCTGCTGAACAGGCTGCACAGATGGCATCCGGCAAAGTGACAGTGTTTGATTCTCGTTTTATCTCAAAGGGTCTTGCTTTTCAGGTATTAGAAGCAGCTAAGCTTGCTAAAAATGGAAGTTCGGCAGATGAAATTCTGAAAAGGCTTGAAAAAGTCAAGCAGGCTACCCATTTGTATATAGTCGTGGACACGTTAGAAAATCTGGTAAAAGGCGGTCGAATCGGTAAGGGAAGGGCTTTAATCGGTTCCCTTCTAAATATTAAACCGATAGCCAAACTAGAGAATGGTCAATATACCCCAGTCAAAAAGGTTAGAAGTCACTCCCAGGCGGTAAGCTTTCTCGTTAAACAATTTTTAGAAGATGTTAAGGGGAATACGTTAAAAGGTGTTGCACTCGTACATGCGGATGGCCAGTCATTAGCGTCTTCAATCAAAAAGAAAATAGATGAGCTGCAATTGTTTCATCCTGTAAGCATTGAGGAAACAACTCCCGTTATATCAACCCATACCGGGCCGGGTGCTGTTGCACTCATCTATTATGCCGAGTAAATGTCCAAACTCACTTGTTCAAAAAATGACAAGTGAGTTTTTTCTATAACAGGCATTTTGTTCCGACAAATTTATCCAAAATTTTTATCAAGTCATAACGAATGTTTAAATGTCACAAACTTTTCAAGCATTGCTTTGGTGCGGGACGTCTCCTCTGTTACAATAATAGTGGATATTTCACTGTAAGCGAGGTTTAATCGTATGAAACGTTCATTATCAATTATACTCATGGCAATTCTTGTATTACTTTCAGGCTGCTCTGGGGGAGACATCCCAGATAAATTAGACTATGAAATTGAAGCATTTGAGTTTACCAACCAAGATGGTGAAACAGTATCGTTAGAGGATTTAAAAGGAAAAGTTTGGGTTGCGGATTTTGTTTTTACGAGTTGTGACGACGTGTGCCTGCCTATGACCTTTAACATGTCAAAAATTCAGGATCTTGTTAAGGAAGAAGGTTTAGAGAACGTTGAATTTGTTTCCTTTAGCGTGGATCCCGAAGTAGATCAGCCACAGGTGTTAAAAGAATTTGGTGAAAAATTTGGGGCTGATTTTGCAAACTGGAACTTTTTAACCGGTTATTCACAAGACAAAATTGAATTATTTGCACGCGAGAGTTTTACCACATTAGTTGTAAAGCCAGAGGAAGGGGATCAGGTGGCCCACGGAACTTCGTTTTACTTAGTAGATCAAACAGGTACAGTTGTCAAAGACTATAGCGGCGTGACCGATGTTCCTTATGAAACCATAATTGAACACATCAAGATACTGCAACAATAGAAAGGTAAGAAAATATAAGATTTATCTCTATCGCGGTCAATCTGCCGCGGTATTTTTATTTTTGGCAACATTTAAGGGATGAATATTTGTGAAAGTTGTAATTCAAAAATCATACTGCTAAAATGATTGAATATGAAAGGAGTGTATATATGAAGCAGATTTTGACTATTTTTTTGTATACCCTCCTCATGGTAACCTTTGTATCGGGTTGTTCCACCATGACCACTAAACTTCATTCTACTCGTGATTTAACTGAAGGTAACGAAAATGATCTTTTTAAAAATAGTTTTCCTTTGGATTTTATTCCTAGAACAATTGAGATAGCAGCAATTGGCGACTCATTAACGAAAGGGGTAGGCAGCAGTTCGATTTCCGGGGGATATTTGCCTTATTTAGAGTCAGCGCTGATGGAAACGGGATCTTTCCTAGACATCAAAATGAATAATTTTGGTGTGAGAGGCGAACGGACGGATGAGCTCCTTAAAAGGCTTCGAAATCAGGAAATCATAAATACGTTGAAAACAGCGGATGTTATCCTGGTCACAACTGGCGGAAATGATATTATGAAAGTAATAAAGGGCAACATCAGCCAATTAGATATCTCGGACTTTGAGAATGCATTACCTGACTATGAAAAGAATATCTCGCAATTATTACAGCAAATTCGAAATATTAATGAGGAAGCAACCGTATATTTACTAGGAGTATACAATCCGTTATCCAGCTTAATTCCGCAAATCCAGGAATTTAACACGATTATTGACATGTGGAATCAAGTCAGTCAGGATCAAGTTAACCATTATTCCAATATGTTTTTTGTTGATATTGCATCTATTTTTGCTGAGGGACTTAATGTTTTATTTGAGGAGGACTTTTTTCATCCCAATGATCTTGGGTATGAAAAAATGGCATCCGCTATTTATAACGAAATGATTTTTTCTAGAAGAATCAATTCGTGGGGGACTCCGATGATACAGGCAGGCAGGAATGAGGAGTAACAATGAAATGGAAACCATCCTGGAAGTCAGCATTCTGGATATTAGTTGGAATTGAATTTTTTATAGTGCTTGTATTGCTAATTATCGTAAATGAGCCTGTTGAGAGAAAGCATTTGGCAGATACAGAATTAGCTGAGGAGAATTTTATCCCTATTTCTGTACAAGCAGATAAAAAGGCTATTAATGATTTAATTCAAAGATATTTAGACGAAAAGGGGTCGCTAGGACCGGTAAACTATTCGGTCTATGTCAATAATGATGTCGAATTAATTGGGACATTTGAGGTATTTGAAGAGGAAATAGATTTTAAAATGGACTTTTCCGCCAAAGTCTTAGATAACGGAGATTTATGGCTGGAAGAAAAATCTTTGCAGGTTGGCGGTCTCGAAATCCCTTCTGCTTACATTCTAAAATTTGTCCAAAAGAAATACTCGCTTCCAGAATGGGTTTCGATTTACCCAAATGATCATATCATCTACATTGCGATTTCGAAAATGGAACTAAATGATGGCACTCGTCTCCGAATGAAGCATTTTAATTTGGCAGAAAATAGAATTGAAGTTGATTTATTAATTCCAAAAAAATAAGGGAAAGATATGGAACTCAAAAACGCTTGTCTTTGTCATAAATTAGCGTTAAAATGCCTAAATTAAGGAACAATTGAATGAGCAGTGCAAAGGGAACAGGTAAAGTCAATTTCGGGAGATGAGAGTGATGAAAAAGGATGAATTACGTACTAAATTAACTCCCATTCAGTATGAAGTCACACAAAAAAATGGTACTGAACCGCCGTTTCATAATGAATATTGGGACAACTTTCAAGAGGGAATCTATGTCGATATTGTTTCAGGCAAGCCCTTATTTAGCTCAAAGGATAAATATGATGCAGGCTGTGGATGGCCGAGTTTCACAAAGCCGATAGAGTCACAGGAAATCGCAGAAAATCTGGATACAAGTTTCGGAATGATCCGTACTGAAGTCAGGAGTAAAACAGCAGATTCACACCTAGGTCATGTGTTTGATGATGGCCCTGGTGAAAATGGATTAAGATATTGTATTAATTCTGCTGCTTTAAAGTTTATACCGGTAGAGGAAATGGAAGAACAAGGCTATGGCGAGTATTTAAAGTTCTTTAAAAAACAGAAATAAATATATACAAGGAGCTGTTCTGCTATGTTAAAAAAATGGTTTGGAAAAAAGGAAATCAATCGTACGCTTACACTAAAAGCTCCGCTTACGGGAAAACTTGTTGCACTTGAAGAGGTTCCGGACCCTGTTTTTTCGGAAAAAATGATGGGAGACGGAATTGCCATTGAACCATCTGAAAATGTGGTCGTTTCACCAGTCGATGGCGAAATCATTCAAGTTTTTCCGACGAAACATGCAGTTGGGATTAAAGCTGATAATGGTTTGGAAATTCTGATTCATGTAGGGTTAGAAACCGTCTCCATGAATGGCGAGGGCTTTGAGAGTCATGTACAGGAAGGGTCGAAAGTAAAAACAGGAGATCCTTTGTTAACCGTTAATTTTGAACTGGTGAAGGAAAAAGCAAAAAGTACAGTAACTCCAATCATACTAACAAACGCTGATCAAATTGAAACGCTGAATAAAATAGAAAATAATGCAGTTCAAAAAGGTGTGACAGGTGTTATTGAAGTAACGGTTATATAAGGGAGATGAAAGAATTGTGAAGCAAAAAATTCTGCCCGCATCCACCAATTTAAAGGATTTTGAATTATTTTTACAAAGCGACTATGAGGTTGGCATATTTCTTGAACTACATATTTCACAATTAAAAAATGTTTCAAAGATGGCCCATTCGTATCATAAAAAAATGATTTATCACGTGGATTTGATCCATGGGATAAAAAGTGATGAGTATGCTACCGAATATATTTGTCAGGAATTTAAGCCATATGGTTTGATTTCAACAAAATCAAATGTCATTTTGAAAGCAAAGCAGAAGGGGGTTATTTCGGTTCAACGCCTATTCTTAATTGATTCCCATGCGCTCGAGAAGAGTTTTCGCTTAGTTGAAAAAACAAAGCCTGATTATATTGAGGTCTTGCCAGGCATTATGCCATGGATGATTCCGAAAATAAGAGAACGGGTTCAAATACCTATTATCACTGGCGGATTAATTTGTACCAAAGAAGAAGTAGATAATGCTCTTCAAGCAGGGGCGGAAGCTATTACTACGTCTAACAAACAGCTTTGGGAATATTTCGGACCTGCATAAAAAGTCATAATCCTGTCCTCTTTTATAAATAACTTTTAAAAAATTAAAGATGATGATATAATTAAAAATAAGTTAATAATATGTCAAGAGATTAAGAGAGACCTAGCAGTTTTATGGTAGTAATCCATAATGCTTGTTTAGGTCTCTTTTTGTTTTTTTACCTAAATAGGAGGGGTGGACGATGAATTTTTCAAGTAAAAAAAGAAGTCATGTAATCCAGCAATTGAGAAACGATGAATTTGATCTTCTTGTAATTGGCGGAGGTATTACCGGCGCGGGGATCGCGCTAGATGCAGTAACCCGCGGGATGAAGGTTGCGTTAATTGAAATGCAGGATTTTGCAAGCGGAACATCAAGCAGGTCTACAAAGCTCGTTCATGGGGGACTTCGTTATTTAAAACAATTTGAAATAAATACAGTTGCTAAAATTGGAAAGGAAAGGGCGATTGTCTACGAAAATGGCCCTCATGTAACAACACCTGAATGGATGCTCCTGCCATTTCATAAAGGCGGGACATTCGGCAAATTAACTACTAATCTAGGCTTAAGGCTGTATGACTTTTTAGCAGGGGTTAAAAAGAAAGAACGCCGTAAAATACTATCTGCTGAAGAGACAATAAAAAGGGAACCATTAATTAAAAAAGAAGGGTTAAAAGGTGGCGGATATTATGTGGAGTACAGAACGGATGATGCAAGACTAACGATTGAAGTCATGAAGGCTGCCGCAGAAAATGGTGCAGTTGCCCTTAACTATATGAAAGCGGAAGAATTTATTTACAATGAAAAAAAGGTATGCGGAATAGTCGCACGTGACTTGTTAACGGGTGAAACAATTGAAATAAAGGCAGTCAAAGTTGTCAATGCGGCTGGTCCATGGGTGGATCAGGTTAGGAAAAAAGATTATTCAATAAATAATAAGAAACTGCGGCTAACAAAGGGAGTTCATATTGTGTTCGACCAAAGCCATTTTCCTCTTCGTCAGGCAGTTTATTTTGATACTCCAGATAAGCGGATGGTATTCGCGATTCCTAGGGAGGGGAAAACATATGTGGGTACAACTGATACCTTCTATGGTGAATCCCAAGATATTGCCAATCCAAAACCGTTAAAAGAAGATATTAATTATATATTAGAAGCAATCAAGTTTATGTTCCCTGAAGTTCAGCTGACAGAGGAACATGTTGAATCTAGCTGGGCAGGTGTACGACCCTTAATCTATCAAGAAGGGAAGGATCCGTCTGAAATTTCACGGAAGGATGAAATTTGGGAAGGTGACAGTTCACTAATTACGATTGCGGGAGGAAAACTTACAGGATACAGGGAAATGGCGGAAACAGTTGTCGATTTAGTAGCTAAGCGCATTCAGGAGGAGTCGAATCGGTCATTCTTACCTTGCAAAACGAGACATGTGAAGATATCAGGAGGAGAGGTGAATGGTTCTCATAACCTCCCGTTCTTTATTAAGCAAAAGAGTAATGAAGCCTCAGAGTATGGACTCACGAAGGAAGAAGGAGAAAAATTAGCTGCTAAATATGGTTCTAATGTTGATTGTTTATTTACATTGGCAAAAAAATACCCTGGAAAAGAAGAAAGTTTTGGATTGACACCAGCGATATATGCTCAAATTCTTTATGCACTCGAAGAAGAAATGACAGTAAAACCAGCAGATTTCTTTATTCGCCGAACAGGAGCATTGCTTTTTGATTTAGAATGGGTCAAACAATGGAAGAAGCCTGTTATTCAATTTATGGCGAAAGAATTTGGCTGGAATGAAAAAACGATAAAAGCGTATGAAGAAGAACTTGAAAAAGAAATCAAGGATGCAGTCATACCGATTGATAGACAAGAATAGGAATAGTTCTAAAGGAGGTCCATAATGTTTGGACCTCTTTAAAGATAGGTCTCTCCGTTTTTTTAGCTGTTAATTTTTTTAATACCAATATTGACAGCGTTTTCACTCTAGTATAAGCTATTATTAATAAGTTAATAGTGATGGAGAAACGGAGACTCACATTATCTAACATACATGGGTGTAGTATGTTATTTAATGTGAGTTTTTTGTTTCTCTATCGGGCATCAAAAATTATTTTGGGTAAAAAAGGGGAGGAAACACAAATGTCAGAATTTTTAGCAGAAGTAGTAGGAACCATGATTTTGATTATTTTTGGAGGGGGTGTAGTAGCTGGTGTCGTCTTAAAGAAAACAAAAGCAGAGGGTGAAGGCTGGATCGTTATAACCATTGGATGGGGATTGGCTGTAACTATGGCCATCTATGCAGTCGGCAGTATTACAGGTGCTCATATTAATCCTGCTGTCACGATTGCACTTGCAGCGATTGGAGATTTCCCGTTTGAAAAAGTACCAGTTTATATTATCGGTCAAATGTTAGGGGCTTTTATTGGTGCTGTAGTTGTTTATTTGTTATATTTGCCGCATTGGGCTGCAACAGAGGACGGAGGTACAAAATTAGCTGTTTTCTCAACAGGTCCTGCTATTAGAAGTCCTCTATCCAATTTAGTAACTGAATTAATCGGTACATTTATTTTGGTTTTTGGCTTGATGTTCATTGGTACAAACGAATTTACAGGGGGATTAAATCCTTTAGTGGTGGGTGCATTAATTACAGCAATTGGTCTTTCTTTAGGGGCACCAACTGGATATGCGATTAATCCTGCACGTGATTTAGGACCAAGAATTGCTCATGCTTTACTGCCGATTGCCGGAAAAGGCAGCTCTGACTGGGAGTATTCATGGATTCCAGTTGTTGGGCCGATTCTAGGCGGAGTTTACGGAGCTTTATTTTACAAGGCTTTATTCGAAGGGGATTATTCAATGTTATTTTGGGTTGCCAGTGCGGTAATCGCTTTTATCCTAGTATCAGCAGCCATGCAGGAAACAAAGAAAGCCAGTATTGCCAATGCTAACCAAACAAATAGCTTATAAGGGGAGGAAACCTGAATGGAAAAATTTATTTTAGCTCTCGACCAAGGAACCACCAGCTCACGTGCCATTCTTTTTAATCACAAAGGTGAAATCGTGGAGATCGCCCAGCAAGAATTTGAACAATTTTTCCCTAAGCCAGGCTGGGTTGAACATGATGCCAATGAAATTTGGACATCCATTTTAGCCTGTATCGCAGAAGTGCTTCGAAAGGCTGATGTTAATCCTGAACAAGTGGCGGGAATTGGCATTACGAATCAGCGAGAAACGACGGTTGTATGGGATAAAGAAACAGGTAAACCTATTTATCGTGCAATTGTTTGGCAGTCACGGCAAACTGAAGGGATTTGTAAGGACTTGCGTGAAAAGGGTTACAATGACCTTTTTAGAGATAAGACAGGATTACTGATCGACGCCTACTTTTCAGGAACTAAAGTGAAATGGATCCTGGATAACGTTGAAGGAGCGAGAGAAAAGGCTGAAAATGGTCAGCTCCTGTTTGGAACGATTGATACATGGCTTGTCTATAAGCTTTCAGGCGGCAAGCGTCATGTGACCGATTACTCAAATGCTTCTCGTACCCTTATGTACAATATTTATGATTTGAAGTGGGATGAGGAGCTATTAGAAATTTTAGAAGTCCCAGCTAGTATGCTTCCAGAAGTTCGCCCTTCATCTGAAGTTTATGCGAGCACAATTGATTACCATTTCTTTGGCCATGAAGTACCGATTTCTGGAATTGCCGGAGATCAGCAGGCAGCCTTATTTGGGCAAGCATGTTTTGAAACAGGAATGGCTAAAAACACCTATGGAACAGGCTGTTTCATGCTTATGAACACTGGGGAACAGGGTGTAAAGTCGAAAAACGGGTTATTGACGACTCTTGCGTGGGGAGTAGATGGGAAGGTTGAATATGCATTAGAAGGCAGCATTTTCGTTGCCGGTTCTGCAATTCAATGGTTACGTGATGGATTAAAAATGGTAAACAGTGCACCTGAAAGTGAAGATTATGCCGCAAAAGTTGACTCCACGGACGGGGTATATGTAGTTCCGGCCTTTGTTGGACTAGGCACACCATACTGGGACAGTGATGCTCGCGGAGCTGTGTTTGGCCTTACGAGAGGCACAACAAAAGAACATTTTATCCGCGCTACCCTAGAGTCCTTAGCTTATCAAACAAAGGATGTTTTAGATGCCATGATTTCTGACTCGGGCATTGATTTAAAGACACTGCGGGTAGATGGCGGCGCTGTACAAAATAATTTTCTCATGCAATTCCAAAGTGATATTTTAGGCGTAAATGTTGATCGTCCAGTCGTGAGTGAAACAACGGCTTTAGGGGCTGCCTATCTAGCTGGATTAGCAGTTGGCTATTGGGAAAGTAAAGAAGAAATTGCGAAACAATGGCAGATAGATCGCAGCTTTACTAATCAAATGGCCGATGACCAAAGAGAAGAGCTCTATAAAGGTTGGCAAAAAGCAGTGGAAGCTACGCGCCAATTTAAGTAATTAAATACTAATACTTATTGGATTAGTTATTTCAAGAGGTTCGCAATCTTCTCTCCAGTCTTTTATGAAAAGAGAAGGTTGCGATTTTTATAAAATAGAATTTTCCATGGTTCATAGACCCGAAGAGGAGCTGAGAAGTTGTGAAGAAAATTATTAACGATCCTGAAAATGTCGTACAGGATATGCTAAATGGAATCGTGGCCGCTTACCCAAATCAATTGAAAAGAATCGAAAATACAACGGTTATTACAAGAATGGATGCCCCCGTTCCAAATAAAGTCGGGATCATTAGCGGAGGCGGGAGCGGTCACGAACCTGCTCATGCAGGTTATGTGGGGAAAGGCATGTTAGATGCGGCTGTCGCAGGAGAAGTTTTTACATCACCTACTCCAGATCAAGTATTGGAAGCGATTAGAGCTGTTCATAGTGGAGCAGGAGTCTTCATGGTGATAAAAAATTATACCGGCGACTGTTTAAATTTTGAAATGGCAGCCGAGCTTGCAGAAGCTGAGGGAATCCAGGTTGATCAGGTTATTGTAAATGATGATGCTGCTGTAGAAAATAGCTCCTACACGATTGGCCGCCGCGGCATTGCAGGAACTGTGTTCGTTCATAAAATAGCAGGAGCTAAAGCAGAGAGAGGTGCATCGTTAGCTGAAATCAAAGCAGTAGCAGAAAAAGTAGTTCAAAATGTTCGGTCTATGGGTATGGCAATTAGTCCATGTACAGTGCCTCAAGCTGGAAAACCAAGTTTTACCTTAGAAGAAAATGAAATGGAAATTGGGATTGGAATTCATGGAGAACCAGGAATTGAAAGAAAAACCATTCAAACAGCAGATGAAATTGCCGAGCAGCTGACTTCAAAAATTTTAGAAGATTTAGAGGTACCAAGAGGCAGCGAGGTAGCTGTATTGATAAATGGTTTAGGGGCTACACCTGAAATGGAACTTTATATTGTAAATCGTAAAGTTCAAGAAATGTTGAATGAAAAAGGCATACGAGTATTTGAAACGTTCGTAGGCAATTATATGACCTCTTTGGAGATGGCAGGATGTTCGGTAACTTTATTAAAATTGGATGACGAATTAAAAGATTTACTATCGGCTGAATCAAACGCACCGGCGTTTCGCAAATAGCAAACATTTCGGAGCTGTGCCAAGAAGGTAGGAACATGAGGATTTTTATTTCCCTTGGGTCTACCTTTCCCTATTTCTAACAGGACGTATTGGATTACGAGGAGGATTGCTATGCAATTTACGGTTGAGTTAACAAAAAAATGGATAGAGTCAACTAATACTAAGATACAAAATAATAAGGAATATTTAACTTCACTCGATCAGGCAATTGGAGATGGGGACCACGGTATTAATATGGCGAGGGGATTCCAGGAGGTCGTAAACAAGCTTACTGCTACTGACTATGAAACAGTTTCAGATGTTTTTAAGGATGTGGCAATGATTCTTTTAGCCAAAGTAGGAGGGGCTTCTGGACCTTTGTATGGGACAGCCTTTTTAAAAATGTCTTTAGCTGTTAAGGACAAAAATTCTATCGACCAGGCAGTTTTTCTGGCTGCAATGGAGCAAGCAATTCAAGGGATTATGCAAAGGGGAAAAGCGAATAAAGGAAATAAAACATTACTTGATGTTTGGATTCCTGTTTTAAATTATGTTAAAGAAAATGATGAGATTGATTGGAATGTTTTTTTAAAAACAGCCAAAAAGGCGATGGAATCCACGAAGAATATGCAGGCAATAAAGGGAAGAGCATCGTATTTAGGTGAGCGTTCAATCGGTCACTTAGACCCTGGTTCAGTTTCTTCCTTTTATTTATTTGAATCACTTACAGAAGTAATGACGGAAGGTGTATAAAGTGGACAAAGTAGGGATTGTACTAATTTCACACAGTTATAAGGTAGTAGAGGGAATTAAAGATATTTTGAATCAAGTCGTATCTGACGTTCCGATTGAACTTGCAGGAGGAACGGATGAGAATGAGATTGGGACTAGTATCGATAAAATTCTTCAGGCGATCGAGAAGGCATATAATGAAAAAGGTGTGATCCTTTTTTATGATTTAGGCAGTGCTATGATGAATGCAGAGATTGCAGTTGAATTGTCAGGTAAAGATCAAATTCGGATTGCTGACAATATACCAATTTTAGAAGGAGCCTATGTAGCAGCTGTTGAATCAGGGATAGGAAAAGGGCTAGATACAATTATAAAAAATTTAAAAGATCAATTTTAGGGTTTAAAAGCCTAAAATCTTTTGGGAACATGGGCGAATACACAGTCCATCTAGACATTTAACTCATAACGTAGTAGTGAACCTGAATCTTTACCTGAGGAGGAATTCCCATGTACCCAAATGAAGCATTTCCATCAAATGTAGCACCGGCTTTCGCAGCACCGGCTTTCGCAGCACCTGCTTACTATCCTTGTCACAGTAACTGGTTTGCGTTAATTGTAGTGCTGTTCATTCTGCTCATTATCATTGGTGCTGTTTGTTATTCCAAGTAAGACAAAATAAAAAGATAAGAGCCAAAAAACCTCCATTCTTGGAGGTTTTTTGTTCAATATAAAGGTTATTCTAGAGTTGTGTTTGAAAAATTCCGGTGGTGACAGGCAAAAGGTCGTGCTAAACTGATAATCATTAAGGGAGTGATTAAATTGGCCAGATCATTTTATCATTATTTAATGAAATATAGGAATATTGAGCCTAAAAACGATATAGAAGAATTTGCTAACGATGCTTATCAGGATCATACTTTTCCTAAGCTGGCGGATGATTATCATGAAATAAGTTCTTACTTAGAAATGTATGGCGAATACCTTACATCGATGAAGGTGTTTGACAGGGCCTGGGAGCTTTATCTGTCAGAGGAAAGATGAGGTATTTTGTCCCTTCCCCAAAG
Organism: Bacillus oleivorans; assembly: GCF_900207585.1. Classification (GTDB taxonomy): domain Bacteria; phylum Bacillota; class Bacilli; order Bacillales; family JC228; genus Bacillus_BF; species Bacillus_BF oleivorans. Next base: position 432,172 of record NZ_OAOP01000002.1, read on the forward strand.
AATTGTCTCCTGCATATACTAACGTACAACTATCGATGTGCAGGTGATGGGAGGCTATGGAAAAACGAAAAAAAGCAAGGTTTAATGTCGGTGATACCGTTGTTATTGTGATGTATGGAACGGTTGGAAAAGTTACAAATGTAAAAACGATAGAAGAAACCTATGTATATGAAATAAACCACAGTGAAGGGTTATTTTTAGAATCTGCTTTAGTCTTACTGTCTGAATATGATGGAGAAGTTGTGAATAAGGAACAAATTGATATTGAATACAAATTTATTATTGGAGACTTAGTCCAGGTAAAGGGCAGAGGGGCTGAATTATTTAAAGTTATCGGATTTCGAACAGAGATTTGGCGTTATAAAGAAGATGCATGGGAAGATGTGGTTTATGAGCTTTCGAGTGTAAAAGACGGCCAATGGCTAGAAGTAGGAGAAGAGGATTTAACCTTAATAGCCGATGCTCAAGCTGCAGATACCTACATGCAAAAGCTTGGATTTCTATATATGACGAACAAAAAGTCTCCTTCCAATAAATTAAGCTTAGAGAAAAAGGCAAATGGCACGAATCAGCCGGTTAAAAAGTCTGAATTAGAACAAAAAAAAGAAGCAGTGGATCAGCTCCTTGATTTATATAACGACTATAAATTGCTATTTGAATGGTTTGGCAATCAAGAATATAAAACCGGTATGAAAATGACCGTGAAAAAATTAAAGATTTTAGCAAAAGAAATGGCTAAAATTCATAGGGAGAATAAACTTTTAAAAGAATAGCTGCAGACCAAAAGGAATAAAACATACAAGTGCACCTATAAAAAATAGTCTGGTTACAAAATCCATTAATGCTTCTATCCGTGAATAATCTTCTTGATTATGATCCATATTCATATAAATACTCCGTTTCTGTTCTACTCTAGTAATAGGATTCTATGAAAAAAAATGCTAGAAATGACTAAAATATTTGGTTTCGACAAAACTCGTTAAAACTAGATAAAGGAATTCATCCTCCTGTTCGCTAATATGTTCATTAACCAAGAATGGATGTAAGGAGAGAAGAGGATGAGAAAGACGCAAACGATAGACGTAGAGGTAAAAGCGTATGACGTTACGGTGTTTCAAACCCCTAAATATGGGCAAAAAAGGGGTTATAGATCAGTTTACCGGAATGAGGTTGAGGGTGACGATCATTACGACGTTATGTACAAGGTGTTCCGCATGTTAAACGTAAAAGAATTACTCCCAGAAGGCTACAATACCAGATATATGGCTACGGGAGATATCGTATTTATCGATGAGGGGATGAATGGACATTATTATTATCAGCTAAAGCCGGGTGGCTTTTTCCCAATCCATCGGATGTATATCCGCTAAAAGCCACCCAGCTATTTATTAATGTTATGTTACATTATCTTTTACGTTTTTTGGCTTGATGTTCTTTCGCATGTGCTTCATGTTCAGCTATGATTTGTTCGGCAGGAATATGATTATTCTTCTTCTGTTCATTAATTCGGCTCCTATGTTTTTTACCCATATTGTTCTTCCCTTCTTATTAGAAAGTAATGTTTTTTCGTATATTATCATTTACCATAGCCCCAAAATAATGATGGTTACTTCTAGAGCTAAAGACAATATTTTTCGAATCATGCAGTTTATGGTATAGTGAATCATGTTGAAATTAACTTATCGTTTCAGGAGGAATGTTCCGTGAGTGTACATATAGGTGCTAAAAAAGGAGAAATAGCAGATACGATTCTATTACCTGGAGATCCATTGCGTGCTAAATATATAGCTGAGACCTTCCTGGAAGGAGCGGAGCTTTATAATGAAGTTCGAAATATGTTTGGATACACAGGTACATATAAAGGAAAAAGAATATCTGTTCAGGGAACTGGAATGGGTGTTCCTTCAATTTCTATTTACATTAATGAACTTATGCAAGAATACGATGTACAAAAATTAATTCGTGTTGGCACATGCGGTGCGATTCAAAAGGATGTAAAAGTGAGAGATGTGATTTTAGCCATGTCTGCATCGACAGACAGCCAAATGAATCGAATTACATTTGGCGGAGTTGACTATGCACCAACGGCTAATTTTGAGCTATTAAAACATGCCTACGATGCAGGGGTTCAAAAAGGTTTACAATTAAAGGTTGGGAATGTCCTTTCTGAGGATCATTTCTATAATGATAATGCAGAACATGAAAAGTGGGCACAATATGGAATTTTAGCCGTCGAAATGGAAGCGGCTGCTCTTTATACACTCGCTGCTAAATTCGGCCGTCAAGCATTAGCCGTCCTTACGGTAAGTGATCACATTTTAACCGGTGAAGCCACTACAGCTGAGGAACGTCAATCAACTTTTAACGAAATGATCGAAGTGGCTTTAGAAGCAGCACTAAAATAACTTTGCTAGCTTGTTCTCTACTGGAGAACAAGCTTTTTTTATAATAAAAGAGTCAAAACTCCTATCAGCAAATTCTAAATTTCATGATACAATAGGGCTTGGACTTCAAGAGCAAAACATCAAGGATGAGGAGTTAGGATTACAATGAAAAAAAGTTTAATCGGGGCAACGGCTATATTGCTGTTAGCCGGCTGCAGTCACCAAGCTGAAAAAGTAGAAAAAGAATCAGAAACCATTCATTCAGAAACGGTTCAGGACACAGAGCAGCAACAACATCCCGCAAATCATGAGAAAACAGAAAGCTCCTTAACACTCAAACCCGAATTTTTTAATGAAATTGAAGTAATTAATCAGGTTCCGACGATTACTAATCCGGAAAATCTGCTTGTTTTAGTGAACAAAGAATACGCCCTTCCGGCAGATTATTACCCAGATGACTTGGTTCGCCCGAATGTAACCTTTGCTTTCGGGGATCAGGATATTGAAAAAAGTTATATGCGTAAAGAAGCAGCCAACGCGTTAGAAGGAATGTTTCACGCAGCTCAGCAAGAGGGTATAGAATTATTGGCTACATCAGGGTTTCGCTCTTACGATACGCAGAACTTTCTCTTTCAGCAAGAGGTTGAAAATGTTGGAGCTAAAAATGCAGAGCTAGCTGTTGCTTTGCCGGGAAAGAGTGAACATCAGACTGGTTTGACTATGGATATTACCGCAGAAAGTGTCGGAGGGATGCTAACCGAAGAATTTGAAAACACAAAGGAAGGACAATGGTTAGTCAGCCATGCACATGAGTTTGGATTTATTTTAAGATATCCAAAAGGAAAAGAAGAAATCACCGGCTATCAGTATGAACCATGGCATTTTCGATATGTGGGAACGGAAACGGCCGCTGTTTTGGCTGAAAAAGGATGGACATTTGAAGAATACTTTGAAAACGTTGAAAAAATGTAAATTAGGCATGGGTGCATAAATATTATTCCAACCTTTAGGAAAGCTTGTACCAGTTATTTCATATACTGGTACAAACTTTTAAAAGGTTGGATTTCTATGCTGCTTAAAGCGATACATATCATAATTGGGAGTTTTCTGCTTTCAATCGGTATTAACGGTTGTTTTGTACCATATCATCTGCTTGATGGCGGGATGATCGGGATTGGTCTCATTATTCATTATTTATGGGGGATTCCTACGGGACTTGTAATCCTTTTTGGGAGTATCCCTTTATTTATAATGGCTTTTTTTGTTAAAAGATCATTGTTTTACAATAGTATTCATGGATTACTGATTTCTTCTTTATTTATAGATTTAACAGCACCTATTTCAACTTGGTTTCATTTTCCGATTATTGCCAGTGCCCTAATTGGTGGAATATTAATTGGAACTGGGATTGGACTTATGCTTTTAGTGGAAACAAGTACAGGGGGATCAGATTTAGTAGGTCAATGTATTTCTTATTGGACAAAATGGAATGTAGGCGTCATAATTTTTATTATCGATGGTATCGTTCTTTTAATTGGATGTAGAATAATTGGTACATATGCCTTTTTACATTCGCTTTTGGCGGTATCAGCTGTCGGATTCGCGACCAGTACCCTTGTTCATTTCGGAAAGCCTTCAATAAATTGAAACTTCTTCAAGTATTCAAACTTAGATTTTCATGCTATTCTATAAGATATCTTACTGATTTAATGACCCTATTGTTTGAAGATGAAAGTGGTGAAGAAAATGACAGAAAATCATAATGAAAACAACAACCTTCAAAATAATGAACCGTTAACGGAAGCTGAAGTTAAGGATGAAACAGCAGAACAAGCCACAGAGCAAAAGGAAGGAAACGGTTCAAGATGGGTCAGAATTAAACCGTTTCATTTTGTAATGTTGCTTTTCTTTGTGGTATTTTTAACTGCCGGCATTACAACCTTTGCCTTAGCGTTTGGAGACGAAAAAGTAGTGGAGGTTGGAGTACCGACTAGAACCGAATTTAATAAGCTGTTTGAAGCTTATGATATATTGAAAAAAGAATACTACGATGAACTTGATCAAGAGGCTTTAGTAGATGGTGCGATTAACGGTATGATGGAAGCTCTTGGAGACCCATATTCGGACTATATGAATCAGGCAGAAGCAGAAAGCTTCCACATGGGAATCTCTTCTTCCTTTCAAGGAATCGGGGCTGAAATTCAAGAGAAAGATGGCTATATCATGGTTGTCTCCCCTATTAAGGGATCACCTGCGGAAAAGGCCGGTTTAAAACCCCAAGATATTATTCTCGCTGTAGACGGGGAAAGTATTAGCGGTTACAGTGCAACCGAAGCTGTGAATTTAATTCGCGGGGAAAAAGGAACAGATGTGATTTTAACGATTCAAAGACCAGGTGCAGAAGAGACCATGGATATTACCATAACAAGGGACGAAATTCCGATCCAAACTGTTTATGGTGAGATGATTAATGACAGTATTGGAAAAGTTCAAATAACGAGTTTTTCTCAAAATACGACCGATGAACTTAGAGAAACAATCCAAGAATTAGAAGAACAAGGAATGGAAGGCCTTGTATTAGATATTCGGCAAAACCCTGGCGGACTTTTAACCCAGGCTGTCTCCATTTCCAGTTTGTTTGTTCCAAAAGATGAAATTCTTTTCCAAGTAGAAACAAAAGATGGAAAAGTAGAACAGTTTGTATCAGCAGAAGAGAATCCAATTGATATTCCGGTTGTGGTGGTTATTGATGAAGGAAGTGCAAGTGCTTCTGAAATTTTAGCTGCTGCAGTGTCTGAATCTGCGGGAATTCCGCTAGTCGGCAAGACGACTTTTGGAAAAGGAACTGTTCAAACTGCTTATGATTTTGACGACAAATCAAACATAAAATTAACATCAGCTAAATGGCTGACTCCATCTGGTGAATGGATTCACGAAAAAGGGGTAAAGCCAGATTACGAAGTATCCTTGCCTGAGTTTGCGTTTTTGCCTTATATTAACCCAGAAACCGAATTAAAAGAATCGATTCAGAGCAAAGAAGTTGAAACAGCTGAGAAAATGCTTGAAGTGATTGGATATAATCCTGGTAAAGTAGACGGATTATTTGATGAAAATACTAAAAATGCCGTACTTGCCCTGCAAAAAGCAGCGAAACTTGAGGAAACAGGAATTTTATCGTCTGACACAACAGTCGAGTTAATGAATCGATTTAGTGCGTCTATTCAAGAAAATGATACGCAAATCCAGAAAGCTGTTGAGGTTATTACAGCGAATATGGCAAAGCAATAAATATTGCAATTAATAAGCGTCCCTATCGGGGACGTTTTTTTTATGCAGCCCATTATTTTACCCGAAAATATCAAAATCATACCAATGCAGGGTATATATTCTTAGAATTAGTCCCAAAATGTCTACTAGGATTCGAAGTAGAATGAGGTGACTTGCAGTGTTTAAACTTTTTACCGGATTTTTATTAATCATCGGTTCATTGTTAGTTGGGTGTATGCTGTGGTGGGTCAATCAAGAGGATGTTAGTAATCCCAACCTGGAGCAAGAAAGCTACTGGAACCCAATTGACGAGGTGCCAAATCTCCCAGACCTTCTTTCAGAAGAAAACGAAGAGCCTTCGCAACACGGGAATTCAGAAAAAACATTTCTATTAGTGGCGGAACAAAAAAATAGAGACGCGAATTCTCTTCCCGCCGTTTTTGCACAATTGGAACCAGAATCAAATGATATAAAAATGACTGAGATTGCTATAAGTGATTTATTTCAGGAGAACGTGATTTCAGATATCGAACAAGCAGACATAAAAAATAAAGCAGAAGAACATTTCAATACAATGATTGACTATATGATTACCGTGGATGTAGAGGGTTTTGCGAAATTAGTAAATGATATAGTACCAGAAGGAATTGAAGTTACGATTACGGACGACATGGTTAATGAACTGGGTCTTAATAAAGAAGCCGGTACGTATACATTGCATGGAGAGGATCTGTTTTCAAATGAATTCGGGCTAGTTTTGATGCAGCCTGAAGTTATCAGCACGTTGAAAGACACGATTACGTCTAATCTCGAAGGTATTGAGGGAATGATCAAAATCCCAAGCCTGCTAAAAGAGAGCCAAAAGTACGTAAAAACAGATATGGATTTTAATCAATTGCTATCACTGGTTTCTTCATTAGCAACAGATGTCGAACAAGTGAAATTAGAAAGTGTTCCTGTTGAAGGAGAGGCAGATATCGATGTTGGTACGGAGGAACATCAATTAGAAGCCTATCAGCCTGAAATAGACTCGTTTTATCAAGCTGGACTCTAAGTATCCATCGATACTTGTCCAGTTTTTTTTTTTGTAAAGCATGGACTTTACAAACGTTATAACAATCAGGAAAATATAATATTTAGAATCTTAATTAAATTCCAAAAAAATATTGAAAAATGCTCATATGAATGTTTTAATAAAACCAAATCAGGCAAAACATACGGTGGTTGAACATTTAAACTTTTGGAAGACTTATTGGAGAGCACTGTACTAATACAAACAGAGAATTAGGACTGTTTTATTTTTGGCTTTTTTGAGAAACGGTGTTTCTTATTACAAAACAGGTGGTGTTGTAATGGCTGGCACAGAACTTTTTTCAAAATTAAAAGATGTTTTGCCAGAAATTCGAGTGGAAATAAAAAATAATTCAAATGATTTACTCGGTAATAACGGTCAAGTCACTGTTTATCCGAAATCAGAAAAAGAAATCTCTGAAGTCCTTAAGTTAGCTAACAATAACGGAAAAAAAATCTTCATTGAAGGAGGGGGTACAAAAAGAGGGTTTGGCGGTCAAATGGAAACAGCCGATTTTTTATTATCAATGGCTCACTATAAAGGGATAATTGAGCATGCAGCCGGTGATATGACATTAACTGTAAAATCTGGTACTCCTTTTAAAGAAATACAAAACTATTTAGCGGATTATAACCAAAAGATTGCCCTAGACCCATCATCGCCAGAACTGGCAACCATTGGAGGGATTATTTCTGCAAATGAAAGCGGTCCCAAACGTTTGGGCTATGGGTCGGCAAGAGATACAGTTATTGGATTGAGAGTCGTATATCCAACCGGAACCGTTATACGGACTGGAGGCAAAGTAGTAAAAAATGTGGCCGGCTATGATATGAATAAATTATTTGTAGGTTCAATGGGCACTCTCGGCGTCCTTTCTGAAGTGACAGTAAAGCTAAAGCCGCTGGCTAAATATGAAAGTCTTGTACTTCTTTCATTCCCAGAAGGAAATCTTGAGGAGATCCGGTCATTTGCTGTTTCACTTTTAGATTCAATGATGGAGCCTGTCGCATTAGAACTATTAGGACCCTCGCTATCAGAAAGGCTGACAGGTCGAAAGCAATATACTTTGGCGATCAGCTTTGAGGATGTGGAAAGCTCTGTCCATTATCAGGAGGAGTTTGTTAAACAGATAAAGCCTATGAGTACAAGAATCACCATTCATCAACAAAATGAAGCGAAAGACTTCTGGGATGCTTTTCATATCATTGCACCAAAAGGTAAATCAGGGGCTGAAACTGAGGCTGCTCTAAAAATCGGAGTTGTGAACCTGGATGTTCTTAAAGTTATAAAAGAAAGTCATGTTTTACAGGATATTCATAATCTTTTAATCGATGCCCATGGCGGATTGGGACATGGGTTGTGTCAAGTATACCTGAAGGGAGCAGGCGAAGATATTCTATCTGCCATTAATGATTTAAGAGAATTTGTTAAAAGCTTAGGCGGATACGTAATTGTGAAACACTTACCCTTTTCACTTAGACAAAAAACAAGTGTTTGGGGTGATAAACCTTCCTACTTTTTCCTTCTAGAAGGTATTAAAACAAAAGTGGATCCAAATCGGACTCTCAACGATAAACGATTTGTGGGAGGGATTTAAATGAGAATTAAAGAAAGTGATTTACAAAAGACACCTGCCTGTACATCAGGCAGCCTAAGCAATTATTTATGGAACGATCCGCCTGATGAAAACAAATGGGCTGATTGTGTGCATTGCGGGATGTGTCTGGAATCATGTCCAACTTACGAGTTAACAGGACAGGAACAGCATTCCCCACGCGGACGTGTTTATCTTATTAAATCAGTTGCTGAAGGTAAGCTTGAAGTTAATGAGCAGTTTATGGATCCTGTGTTTGCCTGTTTAGATTGCCGGGCTTGTACAACAGCTTGTCCTGCTGATGTCGATGTTGGAGGGCTGATTGAAGAGGCACGCGGTCAAATTCGTCAGGCAATACCTTTTACAGGCATGAAAGGAATAGTAAGTAAATTTTTCCTTGAAGGTTTGTTCCCATATCATAGTCGTTTAAATGCAGCAGGCAGCTTGTTGAAATTTTATCAAAAGAGCGGATTGCAGAAAGTTGTACGCAAATCTGGATTTATCAACATTATGCCAAAGCATTTAGTGCAAATGGAAGCGATTATGCCGGAAGTAAAACAGTCCGTCAGAAAAAAATATAAGAATGAAGAAGTGATTAAGGCTAAAGGGGAAACAAAACATCAAGTAGCACTCTTAACTGGATGTGTCATGGATGTTATGTTTAGCGATGTAAATGAGTCGACAATTAATGTATTAATACGTAACGGCAATAACGTTGTGATTCCTCAAAATCAAACATGCTGCGGGGCCTTACATGTTCATGCAGGTGACAGGGAAACTGGGAGGAGGCTTGCCAGGCAAAATATCGAAGCATTCAAGGATGAGGAAAAAATTATTGTAAATGCAGCAGGCTGCGGCTGTATGTTAAAGGAATATGCAGAACTATTTCGGGAAGAGCCTGAATGGCGAAAAAGAGCGGAAGAGTTTTCCGCAAAAGTAGAAGACATATCAAAGTATCTTTATGATACCGGCTATGAAAAACCGAAAGCAGAAATCAAAACTCGGATTACTTACCATGATGCTTGTCATTTGGCTCATGGCCAGGGTATACGTCAAGAGCCGCGCGATTTATTGCTTGATATCCCTGGAGTTGAAATGGTACACATGCCAAATTCCGACCGTTGCTGTGGAAGTGCCGGGATCTATAATATCACAAATCCAGATATGGCTAGTGAAATTCTGGACAGAAAAATGGAAAATGTGCCTGAAGATGTTGAAATGATCTCTATGGGCAACCCTGGCTGTATGCTTCAGATGGCCATGGGAGTGCAAAAGTATGGGAGGAACCAAAAAGTTGTCCATACTATTCAGCTGCTAGATTGGGCCTACCAAAAAGAAGATCGTGAAAAGGATGAGAGCTAATGGTGCGATTGAAAATGAAAACAAAGGATAAGCATATACAGAATCTTGCTGAAATAGTAGGAGGAGCCCATTCCATTCTTTATCAAAAAGAAGATTTAATCGCCTATGATTGTGATGGTTTTACCCTTCATAAGCATTTGCCGAAAGCGGTTGTTTTCCCAAAAGATACAAAGGAAGTAGCAAAACTGGCAAAATATTGTTCGGAAAACGGTTTGCCATTTTTGGCCCGCGGAGCCGGAACGGGTTTGAGCGGCGGAGCTATTCCAGTCAATGGAGAGGTCATTATCAGTTTAGTCAGAATGAAACGTCTATTAAGCGTAGACTTAGAGAATCGCCGTGCGGTAGTAGAACCAGGATTTGTTAATCTTAAACTGACAAACTCGATCTCTGACAAAGGCTATTATTATGCTCCAGATCCTTCCAGCCAATATTGCTGTACAATCGGAGGCAACGTAGCAGAGAATGCCGGCGGAGCACACTGCCTAAAATATGGCGTAACCACAAATCACATTCTCGGTTTAGAAGTAGTTTTACCAAATGGGGAAATCATTGAAATAGGTCAAAATGGGATTCCTGATGCACCTGGATATGACTTGCTTGGCTTATTAACAGGTTCAGAAGGGACATTGGGAATAGTCACAAAAATAACGGTTCGAATCTTGAAAAATCCTGAAGCAAAACAAACGGTATTAGCTTATTTTGATCACGTTTCAGATGGAAGCCAGGCCGTATCAGATATTATTTCTAAAGGGATCGTCCCTGCCGCTCTAGAAATGATGGATAAAACAGCCATTGAGGGTGTTGAGGCAGCAGCATTTCCTGTTGGTCATCCTAAGGATATAGAAGCTCTTTTATTAATAGAAGTTGATGGTATTTCGGCTGGAATCGAAGAGCAGATCAATGAAATACTTGAGGTATGTAAAAGCAGAAATGTCCGTCAAGTAAAAGTAGCAGAAAATGAACAAGAACGTGCAAGATGGTGGGCCAATCGTAAAACGGGCTTTGGTGCAATGGGAGCTATTTCGCCTGACTATTTAGTACAGGACGGTGTCATTCCAAGAAGCAAATTGCCTGAAGTATTAAACAGAATTAACGAGATCAGTAATGATTACCAACTGCGTATTGCGAATATCTTTCATGCAGGTGATGGCAATCTTCATCCACTCGTATTATTTGATGCAAGAATTCCTGGGGAAACAGAAAAAGCCTTAAAAGCAGGCAGTGCCTGTCTGCAAGCTTGCGCAGATGCAGGCGGATCCATTACAGGCGAACATGGTGTCGGGATTGAAAAGAGAGAAGAAATGCGTTTTATCTTTAAAGATGAGGAAATTATTGCGCAAACCGATATTCGGGAAGTTTTCAATCCTCACAATCTATTAAATGGAGGAAAGCTTTTCCCAAGTCCGGGAAGATGTGTCGAAATAAAGAAAGAAATAAAGGCTGCAGCAGGATCATGACCAATTATCAATGTTTAAATCAAAAGTAGTTTGGCATGGTATTTAAACAGTAAAGCAGAATTTTATGAAAATTATTGAACTTTGTTTAGCTGCATGATATTCTTTTTAAAGAAATAATGAAACGGTGTTTCTTAATAAGAAACAAAATGGATCAAAGTAATGATAATCGTTAGGAGGAAAAATAAATGAGTCATTATGTAAATGCAGGGAATTTGCAGGTAGCTTCAATTTTCTATGAGTTTATCAATACCGAAGTGCTTCCTGGGAGCGGTATAGAGGCTGACAAATTTTGGACTGATTTTGGAACTTTAGTACATGATTTAACGCCCATAAATAAAGAGCTGCTAGCCCGGCGGGATGGGCTCCAGGCCAAATTGAATCATTGGCATAAAGAACATAAAGAAAATTTCAATTTTGATGAATATAAGTCATTTCTGCAGGAGATCGGATATTTAGAACCAGAAGCTGAAGATTTTGTCATTACGACAGAAAGTGTAGACGATTCAATTGCTTTACAAGCTGGCCCGCAATTAGTCGTTCCGGTAAATAATGCACGGTATGCCATTAATGCGGCTAATGCCCGATGGGGAAGCCTATATGATGCCCTTTACGGAACAGATGCGGTCAGTCAGGATAACGGGGCTGATATTCAAGACTCCTATAACCCAGTACGCGGTGAAAAAGTGATTCAGTTTGCAAGAGAATTTTTAGATAAAGCAGCGGCGTTAACTGAGGGATCTCATAAACTGGCTATACATTATGCCATTGCGGATGGAAATCTAGCTGTAACACTGAGTAATGGCACGGTAACGGGATTAGCTGATCCGTCGAAGCTGATAGGCTTCCAAGGACAGCCTGACAACCCATCTGCAGTATTGTTAAAGAATAACGGTTTACATCTTGAAATTCAAATCGACCGAAGCCATCCAATTGGGAAAACCGATGATGCAGGAATAAAAGATATCCTGCTGGAATCAGCTGTTACTACAATTATGGATTGCGAGGATTCTGTTGCTGCCGTAGATGCGGAAGATAAAGTTCTTGTTTATCGCAACTGGCTGGGACTTATGAAAGGTGATTTAGAAGCAGCTTTCACAAAAAGCGGCAAAATAATGACGCGCAAATTAAATCCTGACAGGGTTTATCAAACTCCAGCCGGGAATGAAATCACGCTGCCAGGACGATCCCTGTTATTTGTACGTAATGTTGGCCATTTAATGACCATTAATGTCGTGTTAGATCAAAATGGCGAAGAGATTCAAGAAGGTATATTAGATACGGTGGTTACAAGCTTAATTGCTAAGCATACTCTTCTCGGAAATGGAAAATACCAAAACTCCAAAAAAGGGTCTATTTATATTGTAAAACCGAAAATGCATGGTTCCGAAGAGGTTGCCTTTGCGAATCTTCTATTTGACCGGGTGGAAGATATGCTTGGTTTAGCGGGAAATACTCTTAAAATTGGTGTAATGGACGAAGAACGGCGCACATCTTTGAACTTACAAGCATGCATCCGTGAAGTTAAGGATCGGGTCGTTTTCATTAATACTGGGTTTTTAGACAGAACCGGTGATGAAATCCATACTTCAATGGAGGCAGGACCAATGATTCGCAAGAATGACATGAAAGGAACCACATGGCTAAACGCCTATGAAAAGTCAAATGTTAATATCGGTTTAGTCAGCGGATTCCAAGGGCGGGCTCAGATTGGAAAAGGAATGTGGGCCATGCCAGATATGATGGCTGAAATGCTTAAACAGAAGATTGGCCATTTACGCGCTGGCGCCAATACAGCATGGGTACCTTCACCAACCGCGGCGACATTACACGCTTTACATTATCATGAAGTTGACGTCACAGCCGTCCAAAATCAATTAGCAAAATCAGCTGCAAACCTGCAGGATGAAATCTTGGAGATTCCGGTTGCTAAAAATCCGAATTGGTCTCCTGAAGAAATTCAGCAAGAATTAGATAATAATGCCCAAGGAATTCTTGGCTATGTAGTCCGTTGGGTTGAACAGGGCGTTGGGTGCTCAAAGGTACCAGACATAAATAATATTGGACTTATGGAAGACCGTGCCACATTAAGGATTTCCAGTCAGCATATGGCTAACTGGCTCCATCACGGAATTTGTACGAAAGAACAGGTTATGGAAACATTAAAACGAATGGCAAAAGTGGTTGATGAACAAAATGCGGGTGATCCTGATTATCGGCCAATGTCAAAGGATTATGATAATTCCGTTGCCTTTCAAGCTGCCTGCGATTTGATATTTAAGGGCTATGACCAGCCTAACGGCTATACTGAGCCAATTTTGCACCGCCGCCGTATCGAAGCAAAAGCTAAATACCCGATTAAACAATAGGATTAAATTTCCACAGTCTGCTGTCTTAGTATTCAAATTAAATGCCAGGTACCTCCATTTCATGTATATACGAAAAAAGCCATGTAAACCTAATTTGGAGGTGCTTTGGCACATTTTGTTTTTGAACAAATTCTGTAAGCTGAAGGGAGTTGTTATTCAATGAAATTTATTAGATTTGCTGTAAACTCGAAAATTTTAACAGGGGTTCTTCAAGATGAGATAATTAGAGAGATTAAGGGAAATATTTTTGAAAACTGGAATTATACGGGCAATACTTTTACTCAGGACCAAATTAGGCTTCTTGCACCATTAGAGCCAAATCAAATCATTGGCATTGGTGCTAATTATGTGTCAAAAGCTGAAGATCTTCCTAGTAAATTGCCAGAAATTCCAGTGTTTTTCTTCAAACCAACATCTTCAGTCATTGGACCTGAAGAGGAAATTGTAATTCCAGCTGGAATTGATCAGGTAAAATTTGAATCGGAATTGGCCGTCATAATTGGAAAAGAGGCAAAAAATGTCCCTGAAGAAGAGATTCTCGATTATGTGTTTGGTTATACTGTCGGAAACGACGTAACGGCACCTCAATTCTTCCATAAGGACGGACACTGGACTGTCGGAAAATCCTTTGATACTTTTACTCCAATAGGCCCAGTAATTGAAACGGACCTTGATCCTTTTCATGTTCATGTTGAAGCGAGACTTAACAATACTGAAAAACAAAACAGTTCTACCAAACTAATGATTATTCCCATTCGGAAAATGATTTCTTATCTTACAAAAGTGATGACATTGAAGACGGGTGATGTTATTTTGACAGGAAGTCCTGTCGGAGCAGAATTTGTTCGTTCAGGAGACGTTATTGAATGTGTAATTAAAGAAATCGGCACATTAAAAAATACATTTGTATCATTAAAGGAAAGTGTGAAATCTTATTAAAAGTTTTTGGCTGTTTTTTCTGAGATTGTTGCTTTAAACAACAGTATCACGAAGAGTGGATTGTAGCGGAAGGCAAGTGCCTGTAGCGAAAAGGAACGGTCAATGTTCACACCTGAAAACAACAAACTTTACGAAAACAGCCTAGTTTTTAAATGCCAGGATGTATTTGTGCTATAATCTTTCTAATACGTTAAGCACCAGAGGTGAAAGTTCGTGGATCGAGAAAATATGGTTAAGTCTGTAAGCCGCGCATTAGATATTATTCATCTGGTAAGTTTGAAAAAAAGCGGATTAGGAGTAACAGAAATCGCCAATCAAATAGATATAAACAAAAGCTCAGTATATCGAATCCTATCAACGCTCGTTAAATATGGATACATTGAGCAAAATAATGAAACTGGCCGTTATAAGCTAGGACTTAAATTTATAGAGATAAGCTCTAGGCTTCTGGAGTCTATTGATTTAAGGGAAGAAGCAAAACCCTTTTTATTAGAACTTGAAAAAGAAACAAATGAGGTTATACATCTGGTCGTTTATGATCAAGGTGAAGTAGTTTATATTGAAAAGTTAGAAGGAACTGAAATCCTCCGGATGCATTCAAGGGTTGGAAAAAGAGCACCCATGCACTGTACATCAGTAGGGAAAGCCATCCTGGCGCATTTGCCGACAAGTGTCATATTAGATATTCTTGAACGAAAGGGATTACCAAAACATACTGAAAATACAATTACCAATAAAGATCAGTTTTTGAAAGAACTGATGCTAGTGAAACAGAATGGCTTCGCCCTTGACTTAGAAGAAAATGAATACGGAATTACTTGTATTGCCGTACCAATTTTTGATCATTTAGAAAAAGTCATTGCTGCAGTGAGTGTATCTGGACCAACCATGCGAATGTCAGGAGAAAGAATGGAACACCTTAAACTTCGAATGCAGCAAATCGGGAAACAAATTTCTTCAAGACTAGGGTTTGTAAATACAATGCAGTAAAAAACATAAAAAATGTTCTCTTTTCTATGAGAAGAGAACATTTTTTTATTGTTTAGGAATATAAAATTTTCGATTTTGTTTTCCATAAGAGGGTAAAAAACTTGTTTAAAAAATTGGTAGTGCGGGTCTAAATCACGTTCTATCGGTCAAAATTGGTTTCTGCGGGTCAAAAATCCGTTCCTTTATTTTATTATTTACAATTTTCTAAAGATTGTTGAAAATGAAGTGAAACCTTGTATAATATTAGATAGGATCAGGTACATCGCGAAAAAATGTTAATTAGCTATGTATTTGGTGTTGCTTATTCCGCAATAAAACAGAAACGTTGTTTCTTATTACCAAACAGAAAGGAGAAAATGTCTTATGAGTACTGGAATGTTAGCTTTCTTATCACTTCTTCCCATCTTAGTAGTGGCGATTTTCTTAGTAGGTCTTAAATGGCCGGCCAGTAAAGCTATGCCGATTTCATATTTAGTTGCTATTGTGCTGGCATTGTTTGTTTGGAAGGTACCAATGGCTAATGTAGCCGCAGCATCAGTTAATGGTCTTGTCGTAGCAGGGACATTGCTGTACATTATTTTTGGCGCGATTCTATTATTAAACACACTGCAAGAAAGTGGCGGTATTAAAACGATTCGCCAGGGATTTACTGATATTTCTGAGGACAGACGTATTCAAGTAATAATTATAGCTTGGCTGTTTGGATCCTTTATTGAAGGAGCTGCAGGTTTTGGGACGCCAGCTGCAGTAGCAGTGCCATTATTGGTTGGATTAGGGTTCCCTGCGATGGCAGCCGTTGTTGCTGGCATGGTGATTCAAAGTACACCGGTTTCATTTGGAGCAGTAGGTACACCGATTCTTTTAGGAGTTCAATCAGGATTATCTGCAGATCCAAGCATTACTGACAACTTCCTTTCATTAGTCACTATGATTGGAACAAAGGTTGCGCTTCTACATATGCTTACAGGCACACTTGTCCCTCTTTTTGTTGTGGCATTAATGACTAGATTCTTTGGAAAAAATAAATCATTTACGGAAGGAATTAAGGTTTGGAAATTTGCGTTATTTGCTGCCTTTGCCATGACCATTCCGTATATTATTGTAGCTAATCTGCTTGGGCCAGAGTTCCCATCTATGCTAGGCGGATTAATTGGTCTTGCAATCGTTGTTACCGCGGCTAAAAAAGGATTCCTAATGCCGCCAAAGGACGAAGTCTGGGATTTTGATGAAAAATCAAAATGGGACCCGGAATGGGTTGGCAGACTGGAAATTAAAGACATTGCCCACAAAAGCGGCAGTATAAGCATGATTCGGGCATGGACACCGTATGTATTAGTTGGATTATTTCTTGTATTGACAAGATTGGAAGCGCTTCCTATAATGGGGTGGCTTCAGTCGTGGACGGTTTCATTCAAGGAAATGTTTGGTACTGGTATCACTGCCAGTTTCCAGCCATTATATTTGCCAGGCACCATCTTTATTGTCGTATCACTCATTACGTTCTTTATTCATGGGATGAGTGGAAGCGCATACAAGCGGGCATGGGCTCAATCTGGAAAAACAGTTGTGGCTGCTTCAACAGCACTTGTTTTTACAGTGCCAATGGTTCAAGTGTTCTTAAATACAGACGGCGGAGCAGCTGGCTTTGACCGGATGCCGATTGAATTAGCAAACGGCGTTGCGGCGTTAACAGGAGAGTTTTGGCCATTAATTGCAACATTTATTGGCGGGTTGGGTGCATTTATCGCAGGAAGCAATACGGTAAGTAATATGATGTTCGCATTATTCCAGTATGATGTCGGTTCACAGATCGGAGTAGATCCTACATGGGTAGTCGCTCTTCAAGCAGTAGGGGGAGCCGCTGGAAACATGATTTGTGTTCACAACGTCGTTGCAGCCTCAGCGGTAGTAGGTTTAGTAGGGAAAGAAGGAGTAGTCATTCGAAAAACATTGTTCCCATTCACGTATTATGCCTTATTTGCCGGATCAATTGGATATTCGATAGTGTGGTTTTCGCAAAAGGGAATCTTCAATCTTGGATCGTTTATCGCTTTAGTAATCATTGGAGCAGCGATTTATATTGTTGCAACCAACCATAAGCGTGCGGCGCTTCTAATAAGCGATGCGAAATCAGTAAATGTTAAATAATCTGCTAACAAAAGTACTTCATAGACTATTTTTAAATAAATCAAATCTTTAGCCACTTTTAAAACGCAAGGAATTTAAAGTTCAAATTCCTTGCGTTTTTTATTTTTTGTTCTCTTTAAAATAATCTCTCTCATTTTTAAAACGATTTATTTGGCTAACTTACTTCGAGGAAAACTAGTAGTAGGTAACAATGTTTTTAGCAAAACTAATAACTAGCTGATATGGTTTATAGTATCGGACGGTGGAATTTATGGTAATGAGTCAGGTCAAATCAATTGATTTAAAAGGAAAATTGGAATAAAATGTGTCTCTGTATTAATAGAGGTGACAAAGTATGAAACCAATTTTAGAATTAAAAGAATCAGTACGCATTCAAGTTCACCAGCTGGAATCAGAATGTGAACGGATATGCGAAAAGATCTTAAATGACTATAGTCAAAAATTTTCAAAATTAGGTGTTACGTTAAATATTGAACTCGTTCGCACACGCAAACAATATGAAGTAAACCAAGATCAATTGTTTTCAAAAGATTATCATTCCTTTATTGAAATCGGAATTGAAAAGAAGCATGAGTATTTTACTAATACCGTTGTGTCTATTTGGAAATGTAAAGAAGAATGGTTTAATCTTGTTGGCTATATCACAGAAAGTTCTAAGCAAAATATTGAACAAAACATCAAAGAAGTTATACACGAAATGATTCTTGATTTAAAGGAAAGTAACTAGAAGTAAATATATTGATCTATCCCTTTTAGATCGTATAAGATTGGTGATTTTTTCACAGTATGATGTCTTTCTTTACGGTTAGACTAAATGCATCAATGCTCGAGGAAAAGAGAGATAAAATGTGAAAAAATTACTTATTTTATTGGTGATGTACATTACGTTTTTTTCATCATTTCTTATTTCTAAAGCAAATGTTGAACCAGATCCAGATTCAATCCTTTCTTTTCAGATTGAAATGTTAAGGTGGGACGAAGTCAATAAATTGCTTCCTAAGTACTCAACCTTTAAGGTTGTTGATTTCGAATCGGGAAAAAGTTTTATGGTTCAACGCAGGGCTGGCCATTATCATGCGGATGTTCAGCCGATTAGTCATAGAGATACTAAAATAATGAAAGAAATCTATAACGGGGAATGGAGCTGGAAGAGAAGAGCGATTCTTGTAGCGGTTAATGATGAGTGGATTGCGGCTTCCATGCATGGGATGCCGCATGGAGCAGGTGCGTTAAAAAATGGATTTCCGGGGCATTTTTGCATTCACTTTTATGGCAGTAAAACGCATAGGTCCAATGATACAGATTTATCTCACCAGCTCATGATTTTAAAAGCTTCAGGAAAATTAGATCAATATGTTTCTGAAGCAGGTCCGGAAGAGATTGTAGAGATTTTTTTTGCCGGTCTAAAACAACGTGATGCCAAAATAGTGGAATCGGTGCTTATTCCAGGACAAAAAATTGATTGGGACACTGTTTGGAAAGAAATGAGTAATATTAGCCTCAGACAATTCTCCATTAATAAGCATGAGTCTTCGTCCATTTATATTGAAGTTCCCGTCAAATATGAGTGGATTCATCGGGATATTGGCAGAAAGGTATATGATAACGAATTGTTTCTTGTTAAGCTTTCACCTATTAGAGGGTGGAAGGTGGATTCAGAATGGCTGACGGATGGTGAGTATTAAGCCTTACAACTTACTTATACCTAACAGTAAATGTACTAAGCAAGAAAAAAGGCTGGGCTACGTAAGCTCAGCCTAAGATTCACCAAATTTGATGAACATTCTTTCATCCTCAACCAGTCCACACGCTGCACACTGTACTTTCAAATCAGGTCCCCGATAAGCAATATGAAAAGGTTCCAATTCATCGTTTGTATAGCGCTGTACGATATCACCTGTTTGCGGATCTAATTTAACTGGTTCCGCCTGCTGTTGAATAATATTAAACCTTGTTCGATTTGTTTTACAGTTCGGACAACGATAAGGTACTGCCATAATGATACCTCCTTTAAATGTTTCAATCATTAGTATTTGAAGAGTGGACGTATATATGTAAATTTTCATAAGGAAAGGATAAAAAATGAACGCACAGGCTTTACTTAATAAGTTTTCTAAGGTTATTCACAATCGGAACATCCTTGAAGACCTAGAACCTAAAGAACAATTACAAACCTGGATTAAAGAGGATCTATTAGATTTGCATACACATCCGCGGCTAAGGAAGGATAAGAAGCATAGATTCTTTCTTGCAATCAAAAAAATAATCCGATCCGACCTTTTAGAACCAGCAGATAAGACCGAGCTTATTCAAATTTATATAGATACAATGGAAGCGATTGATGCTAATGAACACAGCAACAAATGATAATTAAATGTAAAGTCTGTAACATTAGAGACTGCTTTAAAAATGTGTCAAGTTTAAATTTCGCCCAATATTAATCCATTCCATCTATTTTCCACCAGCTGGTGAATGTTTTGGGGGTTTTTGTTTTTTTTACCAGTAGGCTGCTTGTCCCACGATATACATAGAATTATAGCGTTTATCCTGATTTTTTTCAGAAGAATCTTGAAGTTTGATAGGTCTTTTTGCATAAATGGAAGTTTGTCCCAAAATTATTACAAAAAACTGATGGTATGATGTTGTTGTAAGCAAAACGCGAAAAAACATCAAGGAGGCAAACTCATGAAAAAGTCATGGATCATTTCTGCAGCTGCAGCAGCTACTCTTATTTTTTCTGGAGCAGCAACAACAACAGCAGATGCTGCTGAAGTAAACGTACAATCTAAGGTATACACATACCAATTTAATAATATGAATCAAGCAAACTCTTATATTCAAAATCTATTAAGTCAGTACGGTATCCAATGGAACCAAGTAAAATGGAATGTGCCTACTACACAGGCTCCAACTCAAGCACAACCTAAAGCTCAAACTCCTGCACCTGCTCAACAGCCTGCTGCAGAACAACCAGCAAAACAAACAACTACTAATACAGCTGCAAGTGTTTCTCAATTTGAAAAACAAGTTGTTGAATTAACAAACCAAGAACGTGCAAAAGCTGGTCTTGCACCACTTCAATTAGATGAGAACCTAAGTAAAGTAGCTAAAGCTAAATCTCAAGATATGCAACAAAAAGGTTACTTTGATCATAACAGCCCAACTTACGGATCTCCATTCGATATGATGAGAAGCTTTGGTATCCAATATAAATCTGCAGGTGAAAACATTGCTATGGGTCAACGTTCTCCAGAAGAAGTAGTACAAGCTTGGATGAATAGTGCAGGTCACCGTGCAAATATTCTAAATTCTAGCTTTACTCATATTGGAGTTGGATATGTAGCTAACGGTAACTACTGGACTCAAATGTTTATCGGAAAATAATAGTTGCAACCTTTAAACCTCAGGGACTTCCCTGAGGTTTTTTGCATTTTGAAGTATTTTTTTCATCATACTAGAAGTAAATGATAGAAAAAGAGGTGCTATCTATGCGTATTCGAAAGGCAAGCCAAAAAGATTTAGAGGCTATTATGTCGATCATTCAGGTTACAGTGAAACTGATGGAAGAAAACAAAAATGATCAGTGGACTGGCGAATACCCGCAAGAGGATGATTTTCAGTCGGATTTAAAAAAAGATCACTTATATGTTGCAACTTTGCAAGAAAGGGTGGTCGGCTGCATTACGATTGATCAGGAAGAGCCTGAAGAGTATTCTTTCGTTAACTGGAGAAGAAACGGAGATGCTTTCCTTTTTCACCGGCTGGCAGTCGACCCGGATACAAGGGGAGAAGGGATTGCTTCCAAGTTAATCTCATTTGCCGAGAATGTTGCGATTAGCCATAATGTATTTTATATAAAAGTAGACACCTATTCCCTTAATAAAAAAGCCCAAAAGCTTTTTGACAAGCTTGGGTATGAAAAGCAGGGGGAAATTTTTTTATATGGCAAGAAAGAGCCATTCTATTGTTATGATAAAATTTTACATACTTCAATATAAATAGGTTAATATGGAGGAAGTTCGATCTCTGTCTCTTGCCACTCAACACTTTTAGGCAATTTAATTTCAAGGATGTTATCCTTAAAGACAGTTTTCGCTCCTTTTTTTCTGACGAGGGAGGGAAGATGAATCATCCAAGTATCCCCCTCCTCCGGAGCATCTGTGATCATACACTGGTTTCGGGTATAACTAATTTTCATTTTATCAAGCCAGCTTTTATCTTCTATCGTCAGACGAACAAATACATCTTCATGGGTCTCAAATACCTTTTCTGAAAAAGGGGATAAAGATGGGTTTGATGTTCCTTGATATGGTCGATTATTCCATGACGCTGGATTATTCATGATTTCTTTAAATTGAGGCGGAAACATTTGGTTCATCATTTGATCAACATATTTCTGAAACTGTTCCGGGCTAAATGGTCCGCCAATTGCGTTTTCATTTTGCTTGCCGAAGGGCATTTTCCAGTTCCATGGAAACATAATCTTCCCTCCTTTATACGTTAATATTTTGAAATGGTGTATAAGCACTCATCTATTAATGGGTTTTTTTAGAACCATATTTCTTAGGGATAAGCTGAGGTTGAGGAGCAGTACGAAGTCTTCAACCTCATAAATCTGTATTAATATCGTATGCTTATGAAATTGAACTGTTAATCTGGGACAAAATCTGCTAAGCTAGTTGTTATTTGAAAAGAAATCGATTCGGTATTACTATAAAAGGACAAAGGGATAAGGAGCGCATGTATGGAGAAAAAATCGGCTTTTATAACAGGAGGAACGAAAGGCTTAGGGAAACGAACGGCAGAAGCTATGGCAGCGATGGGATATGATCTTTATCTTAATTACCGCACCGAGTACCCAGAAACACGTGCATGGGTGCTAAGGCTGCAGCATACATACCGGATTCATGTTGAATTAGTTAAAGGTAATATGTCTATACTTGATGATTGTAAAAGCGTGAGCAGGCATATTAGAGATCATGTGCCGAATTTAGCAGCCGTTATATTGAATGCAGGGCCTTATATCGCTGACCGAAAGCTATTAGCGGACTATACTGAGAATGAATGGAATGAATTAGTGAACGGCAACCTTTCCTCAGCCTTTTATATTTTAAAAGAGTTAATTCCTGTATTAAGACAGAATAAAGGACGAATTATTACATTTGGTTTTGACAAAGTCGAGTCTGCTCCCGGTTGGATGTTCCGTTCAGCATTTGCTGCTGCTAAATCTGGACTAGCTTCATTAACTAAGTCAATCGCCATGGAAGAAGCTGCGAATGGAATAACAGCCAATATGATATGTCCCGGTGATATAACCGGTGAATGGAAAGAAAAAATGATTGAGGAAGCCATCCATTTTCATGATCCTAAGAAACCGGTAGGGCGACCAGGAACAGGTGAGGATATTGCAAGAATGGTAACATTCCTGTGTGATGAAAAATCTGATTTTATAACAGGTTCTATTTTTCAAATCAATGGCGGACAAGACGTTTTATCTAAGTCCAGCAGAGAGGGAAAATAGGCAATTATAAAGGGTCGGACCTTTTAAAAAGCCAGACCCCGATATTCTTCTGATCAGGAAAAGGAGCTTACGTCTGAAGCTCTTTTTCTTTTTTGGATGTAATACAGGCGGGAACCGAGCAGTAAGGCTCCAACACTTAATCCTATTGTTAAGCCAATCCAATATCCATAGGCTTCCAGGGAAGTGAATTCAGCTAATAGATAACCGGCGGGCAATCCTACAATCCAATATGCAAAAAAGCAAATCCAAAATGTTACATTTACGTCTTTATAGCCCCTAAGCGCTCCTTGGATTGGGGCCTGAAGAGCATCTGAAAGTTGAAATAGGATGGCAAACAGTAAAAAATTTGCTGTTAATTCTAGCACAATCGGATTTTCTGTATAAATTGCTGCAATATCCTCCCGAAACTGATAGAGAATAAAAGACGACACAAAAGCCATACAGACCGCAAAACTGATGCCAAGCCAACTATATTGGAAGGCATCATGCAACCGTTTAGCCCCTACTTCAAAACCGACAACAATCGTTAGTGCCATCGAGATACTTAAAGGAAACATAAACATCACAGCGGAAAAGTTCATCGCAGCCTGATGGGCAGCAATGGTCATCGTATCATAATTACTCATAAGCAAAGTAACCGCAGAAAATATACTTACTTCAAAAAAGATGGCAAATCCAATCGGAATGCCTATTTTTAAAATCTCCACAAAAGACTTTAGACTTGGAGCCGGCAAGGCAGAGAAAATCTTATATAACGAAAAGGGGTGCTTTTTTTGAACGATCCAAATCGCTATCCCAAGAACAAACCAATATGTTATGGCAGAAGCAACTCCGGCTCCGACACCGCCTAATGCCGGAAACCCAAACTTACCAAAGATGAACAAATAATTTAAGCTGACGTTTATGGGTATAGACAGTAAAGTGATCATCATGCTCACCTTGGTCTGGCCAAGAGAGTCAATAAAACAGCGAATAACTTGATATAAAAATAAAGGAACGATTCCAAATGAGAGGGCAATTAAGTAATTTTTAGCTATGTCCCGTACTACAGGCTCAATATTCATTGCATTTAGAATCGGCTTTATCCCAAAGCTCCCTATAACGAAGACCGCTAGAGCCATTATGATTCCTAAATATAATCCCTGCTTCACCTGATAAGATACTTCAGATTGCTTCTTGGCTCCGAGCAGCTGTGCAGCAATCGGCGTAATAGATAATAAAATACCAGTTAGCCCAGTATAGACTGGCACCCATATCGACGAACCGATTGCGACTCCAGCCAAGTCCTCTGCTGAAAATTTTCCGGACATTGTAGTATCGAAAAAATTAATCGAAGATAACCCAATCTGTGTGATAAAGATTGGAATAAAAATATGAAAAAATTGCGTGAATTTTTCCCTTAAAGTATGTGTTTGCAGCATTCTTCCAATCCTCGCATGTTTTAATATAACCTTACCCTGATGAAGAATTATATCATATGCCTTCATATTTTGCTTCTGAACATTTTACTCTAATCTAATACGATTTTGATAATGCCAGTTCTATGACTCTCTCTCTAGCATACATATAAATTAAAGGATGAAAGGGGAAAGAATATGGCATACATTGGGACAAAGGGATGGTATATCCAGCAATTAAAAGAAAAAGGGATCTATTATCACCCTACTGAAAAAAAGAAATTAGAACTATATAAAACATTCGTGGTTCGGAATTTATATTTACAGCTTACATCCAAACATAATCAGGATTAAATTACTTATAATAAAAAGGACGGGTGCAGCTTGTATTCAAGCATCCGTCCTTTTATTGCCTTTTACTCTTATTGTAAAAGAAAAAGTATAGTCCGCGTAATAATATATACTGGAAAATGAGTATTTAGAGAGTTGGTTTTTAGGCTTCAAGGGCAGGGAAATCTTCATTATGATCCATTCTTTTTAGGTGAAGTAAGAATAAATCTTTGGGGATTTCATAAAGATCGAAAATCTCTTCTTGTGGAGATGGATTTAGCTTACGGTAGATGGCAGGTCTTAAGTTATTGACTTTTAAACAATAAGGTAATTTCTCGGCTGCCTTTTTTGACCGGACATTTTCTTTGCGAATTCTCATCCAGACGGTTTCAATACCTAAATCTAAAAACAATTCGTTAAAAAATGCGTCTTTAGCTAATTTATTATAACCCTTGCCATGATAGGGTTTTCCTATCCATGTTCCCAGAAAACCCGAATTATCTTCGATGTCAAATAGATTGATCGTTCCAATCGGGCTGCCCCATTCGTCTGTAATGGTACGGGATATTAGCTTTCCTTGTTCTTCAGCTTCAATCGTCTGTTTCGTTATAAACACATATTCCTCATATGAGGAAGCCTTTTGCCGTACAAATGGAAACACTTCTGGATGTATCATAAGTTCAAAGAGTGTATGAGAGTCGTGGATATTACGTTTTTTTAGCATAAAATATACCCTCCTTTTTAATCGAGGGCATACCTCATTTAAGTGTACCCCACCCTCGAAATTTTAAAGTGCAAAATTTCGGGGTGGGAATCGAACCCACTAGAACCAGATTAACTGGTGGCTCACCATTTGCCTTCCCTAGTGCTATATTCAATTTAATTCTTTTCTTTTGTATCATACAAGATTTTTCAAGCGATGAAAATAGGGAAAATGTTAACATTTCGTAAAAAAATTTGACAAAATGAGGAAAAATGTCGATTAAATTCTCTTGTATACGATTTCTCCATTAATAATTGTCATACTCGGTTTCGCCAAAAAGGAGAAAGGGTGATCATTCCACAGCACCACATCAGCATCTTTATCTGGCTCTATACTTCCCACCCGGTCATCTACCTGTAAGTTTCTTGCTGGAATAATGGTAATCCCCTCAAGAGCTTTTTGTCCTGAAAGTCCTTCCCGAACCGCCAACGCAGCACAAACGTTTAAATATTGGAGCGGTGTATACGGGTGGTCTGTTGTAATAGAAACCTCGATTCCCCGATCATTAAGAGACTGGTACGTATACCAGCTTTTATTTTTCAATTCAACTTTTGAACGCCTCGTCATCGTCGGACCAACGGAAACCTTTAAGCCGACAGGCAATTCATCAACAACCAGATGACCTTCGGTACAATGTTCAATTCGCAGATCAAGGTTAAATTCTTCGGCAAAGCGAACGGCCGAAATAATGTCATCGGCCCGGTGTGCGTGAATCCGAACAGGAATTTCCCGATTTAGCGCCATTAAAATCGGAGCTGTACGAACATCTTCAGGATTCCCATCTGTCTTGGCTTTATAAAAAGCTTCTCTTAGCATCCCCATTATTCCCATCCGGGTAATCGACTCCTTGTTACCCTGTGAGTGCATCCGTTTCGGATTTTCTCCTAATGCAATTTTAAGCCCTGCGATATCTTTAACAATCATATTATCGATATGCTTTCCAGCCGTTTTGATTACGGATGTTGTACCCCCAATTACATTTGCACTGCCGGGCATAACATGGACAGTGGTAATTCCATATCGAATGGCGTCGCTAAAAGCTGGGTCTAAAGGGTACACTCCATCTTTGGCGCGAATATGTGGGGTTATTGGTTCAATCGTTTCGTTTGCATCATTTCCGGCCCAGCCAGTTCCTTCATCGTACAAACCCAAATGGGTGTGAACGTCAATAAAACCAGGGAGCAAATATTGTCCTGTCCCATCTACAATCGAAACTGAAAGAGGAGAGGTTATATTTTCTCCAATTTTTTTGATTTTTCCATCTTGAATTAATACATCCTGGTTATCTAACGGATCTGAAGTAACGGGGATCAAAGTAACATTCTTTATTAACAGTGTGCTCATGCTTTCTCCTTACCAGTAATATTCATAGAGTTTAGCTTATTGTAGCATGAGACATTTTGTTGCCACTATTATTTTTTTCGTAAGCTTCTCTTTTTGATTAAAAAGTATAGTAGCAAAGAAGATATTGCAAAAATGATCAGGTGCTTCATATATCTTCCTGCCATATTTTCGAGCGATGCCCAATTTTCACCCAAACTCATGCCAAGCAATAAAAAAAGAAGAGTCCATGGTATCATAGCGGCAATCGTATACGATAGGAAGGCAGAAAACGGCATTTTCCCAATGCCAGCAGGGATTGAAATCGCATGACGCACAATTGGAATAAAGCGGGCAAAAAAAATAACTGTTGGTCCGTATTGGTGAAACCATTTTTCTGACTTAGAAAGATGATGCGGTGAAATAAAGATCCATTTTCCAAAACGCTCGATAAAGGGTCTTCCTCCGTATAATCCGACCCAGTAGAGAAAGACTTGGGCAATTGTACCGCCAATAATGCCAGCAATCATTGCATTCAAAAAAGAGAGATGATTGCTGTAGACGAGATATCCCCCATAACCTAGAACGATCTCACTTGGAATCACCTCTACCATTAATCCGAGCAGAATCCCCCAAAAGCCAAAGGATTGCAGTAAATGAAACAATTCATGAACCCATTCCATTATCAAGATCCACCCCTCAATAGATTACATGATGCCAAAGGCTTGCAAGGTTAGGACGAAACCGCCAAGGACCCAAACATACACAGCAAATATTTTTAATGACTTCTTTTTTAAGATGTGGAGCATAGTCACAATCGCGAAATATCCGAACAATGCTGAACTGATGGTTCCGACTAAAAGGCTGGAAAGGGAAATAGATTCAATTGTTCCTGCGAATAACTCCTTGCTTTGCAGCAATATCCCGCCAAAAATCGCAGGAATGGAAAGGAAAAAGGAGAAGTATGCAGCTGTTTCACGATCGAGTTTTCTAAAGAGACCGGCTGCAATTGTCAAACCCGATCTGGAGAGGGCAGGAAAAATGGCAGCAGCCTGAAAGGTTCCAATAAAAACAGCGTCTTTTATCGTAATGTCTTCCATTTTTTTAGCACCATTTCGAATCGAATCCGAAAACCAAAGAATCGCCCCAGTAATCATAAACTCCCAGCCTAATGTCACTCCTGTTTTAGAAATCGCATCAAAGTAATCTTCAAACAAGAGCCCTACGATTACAGCTGGAATGGTCCCGATTGCTAATAAGAAAGATAGCTTATGAAAGGGGTTCTTTAAGATCATCACTAATTCATTTTTATAAATAACTAAAACCGCAAGCAGTGTTCCAATGTGAAGCATCGTATCTAAAAAAAGTCCTGCATTTTGAAGTCCAAAAAATTGTCTGCCAAGAAATAGGTGACCTGTACTGGATATCGGTAAAAACTCGGTTAATCCTTGAATTAATCCAAGAAAAAAAGCTTCTATTTTAGACAAGATTCTCACCACACATAATTGGAGTTATCAAAAAATAGAGGTAAGTCCTAACCATGGACAAACCTTTACTCCATATGTATTCAACTTGAGCACATACCATGACAAGGAATCTTTATTACAGATGATGAATCATACTTTTTATACAAAAAAATAGAGTAGATCGGCCGTCTACTCTTTAAAATAGTCTTCAAATTCTTTTGGATCATCTGGCAATTTATTTTGTAAATATGGATTTTCTTCAGTAATATTTTCTGGGTCTAGATTAGATTTAATCACGAGCATCGGCTGTTTATTTCCTTCTGCAATCAAACGGTCGTTTAATTCCTTAAAATCTTCCATATCAGGGCTCCCAGGCTTTTTTGGTTCCATTCTTCGCACCTCCTTACTGATTAGCATGCAGTACATGGAGAAAAATATGTACAGGAAGGCACGAGACCCGAAAAATTGTAGTACAATATACACCTGGAATACATTTAGAAATGAGGAATTTCAATGGAAGAAAATGCAGCCCGTCTGGCTCAGAAACAATTGGATGCCTATAACAGTCAAAACCTAGAAGAGTTTTTAACGGTTTATAGTGAAGATGTAGAAGTATTAGAATTCCCCTCCAATAAGCGAATGTATTCGGGGATTCAACTGATGAGAGAAAGATATGATTCACTCTTTAAAAACAATCCTAACCAACATGCAAAGCTTCTAGCGAGGATAGTTAAAGGAAATATGGTTATCGACCATGAATATGTAACTGGCAGAGCGAATGGGGTTGAAGTAACTGCGATAGCAATGTATGAAATCATTGGGGATAAAATTGCAAGAGTTTGGTTTGTAAAATAATGCATGAGCATCTGAGGGGAACCTGAGATGCTTTTAAATAGGACGCGAACGAGGTTCTAAAGGACCCGCTTAGACTGGATAAACGATGAAGAGTCCTTAATATGGCTTTTACAGGACCAAATTGGAAGGAAAAGAGGAGGAGGGTCCTTGAAGGAGTTTCTAAAAAACAGAACTGGCTTGAAAAGGTAAGAAAAGTCGCATATTCCCCTCGAATGTTCATCCTCAGTTCAAAAACTAAAAACCCTACGTATGCAAATGATCTTTTTGTTATTTTCTATTAATTTTTCATAGAATCATAACAAAAATCATAGTTTAAAGTAAGACGCATTGTATGGGAGTCGACAAAAAGATGAATGAAATTTATATGGATATCACAAACCAATATATAAAACAAAGTCTTAGGTTTATGCATATAGCCCTGCTGGTTTTATTGATATGTATCAGATGGGATATTCCACATGCGATTTGGATAATATCTCCTTTGGTGACGTTTAGTTTAATAAGCGGATACATGTCCTATCTTTACAATATCAGAACAAACGATACAATTGCAGAAAAAGATGAGCGTGCCGAAAGGATTAAAACAAATGATTATATTTCGCTAAAGGATGGGATATCTGTTTATTTTGTAGATCCGGTCGGACGTAAAGAATACACCGTCCGAAACCGTGGAAAATCTATTTTTACGTTATACAATCAAAGAAATTTTCCGGTTTGCACCATTCAAAAAAGTCCTTTATCTGCCTCGCCTTTTATTATCCGTAATCACAAACAAAAGCTAATTGCTGCTTATATAGAAGGCAGCACTCCATCACATCTTATATTTAATGGGAAAATCATCATTAAAGATGAATCTTTTACAATCAAGCAAATCCATTTACATCATTTTTGCTTAGAATCAGAATCTAGGGAAAGAATTGCTTATGTCCAAAAAGGCTGGATGCCAACTTTATGGCAGAAGCGGTTTCCAGCCAATGCACCAACTATTACATTTAAAGATGATACAGATATGGAAAGAAGAGAAATTTTGCTTCTAGTGATCGGTTATATTTTTTTGCAAAAATAATATAAGCAGATTACATGCTTTTTAAAAAGTTTTTTGTTATGATGAGAATAATTCGATATGATTCCTTCGGGGCAGGGTGAAAATCCCGACCGGCGGTGATGAGCGATAGCTCTTAGTCCGTGACCCGTATTGCGATACGGTGGATTCGGTGAAAATCCGAAGCCGACAGTGAAAGTCTGGATGGGAGAAGGAAAACGAGCGTTTAAAACGCTTATTTAATTATGGACAAAAATGCCCCGTTTTGCTAAAAAGCGGGGTTTTTTATATTATTCCTATAAAAAGTGTCCGTAAATACAGTTTATTTGGAAAAGCTAAAGCTAAAATTTCCTCTATACATAAGGAGGTGTGTGGGATGTTTACTGGCATTGTTGAAGAGATTGGGACGATCCGGGAAATTAAACAGGGTAAAGAGGCAATGACTCTTACCATTCAAGCAGCGAAAACGATGGAGGATATCCATCTGGGAGACAGTTATTCCATCAACGGGGTCTGTTTAACCGTGACTTCTTATACGAAAGAATTGTTTACAGTGGATGTAATGCCTGAAACGTTCCATAACACAGCACTTTCAAAATTAAAAGTAGGATCGCTCATTAATATTGAAAGAGCCATGGCTGCGAATGGCAGGTTTGGCGGCCACTTTGTCTCTGGTCACGTTGATGGGGTCGGAACATTAGTGGGCCGGACGGAAAGAAGTAACGCGATTTATTTAAGAATTAAAGTACCCGAACATATCGAACAATATTTAGTCCATCGCGGTTCTATAACCCTTGATGGCACTTCGTTAACGATCTTTTCGATTGAGAACAGTGTGATTACCGTTTCCTTGATCCCCCATACAGCAAATGAAACCATATTAGGACGGAAAAAAGTAGGAGATCTGATTAACGTTGAAGCGGATTTACTTGCAAAATATATTGCAAGCCTATTAAACAACAGGAGCCAGTATAAAGAAAATAAAGGGTTATCCCTTTCATTTTTAAATCAGCATGGGTTCTTGTCTTAGCGAAGGGTGTGAATGACTTTGTTCGATACAATTGAAGCAGCATTAGAAGATTTAAGAAATGGAAAAGTTATAATTGTGTGTGACGATGAAGACCGGGAAAATGAAGGCGATTTTATTGCAATTGCTGAATATGCAACACCTGAAGTGATAAACTTTATGGCGACAGAAGGCAGAGGACTAATCTGTACACCAATCACAGAGGAACTGGCGAGTCAGCTTCAATTGAAGCCAATGACGGATATCAATACGGATCAGCATGGAACTGCCTTTACAATTAGTGTTGACCATCAGGAAACCACAACAGGAATTAGCGCGCATGAAAGAAGCTTAACGATTCAAAAAATGATAAACTCAAGCTCACAGCCAAAAGATTTCAAACGGCCTGGCCATGTGTTTCCTTTGATTGCTAAAAACGGAGGTGTATTGCGCAGAGCGGGTCATACAGAAGCAGCGGTGGATTTAGCGAGATTAGCCGGAAAACAGCCAGCTGGTGTCATCTGTGAAATTATGAATGAAGATGGTACGATGGCAAGGGTGCCGCAGCTTAAAAAAATCGCTGAAAAGCACAACCTAAAATTAATAACCATCCAGGATCTAATCAGTTACCGTTTACAGCATGACAGCTTAATTAATAGAGAGGTAGACGTTCAGCTGCCTACTATTTACGGAACCTTCCGAGCAATTGGCTATACCAATATTTTAGATGGAAAAGAGCATGTCGCCTTAGTGAAAGGTGAAATTAAAGGAGACGAACCCGTTCTTGTAAGAGTTCATTCAGAGTGTTTAACAGGAGATGTATTTGGTTCTAATCGCTGCGATTGCGGACCGCAATTGCATTCTGCTTTGGAACAAATTGAAGCTGCCGGAAATGGCGTCTTGTTGTACATGCGGCAAGAAGGACGCGGCATAGGATTGATCAATAAATTAAAAGCCTATAAGCTGCAGGAAGAAGGTCTTGATACCGTAGAAGCTAATCAGGAGCTTGGCTTTAAGCCAGACCTGCGGGACTATGGAATTGGTGCCCAAATTTTACGGGATTTAGGAATTCAACAGTTAAAAATCATGACTAATAACCCTAGGAAAATAAAGGGTCTTAATGGATATGGACTTGAAGTGGTTGAAAGAGTACCGATTCAAATGCCAGCCAAAAAAGAAAATGAAAAATATTTGCACACCAAACATGAAAGATTAGGTCATTTATTAGAATTTCATAATCAAGGAACGGAGTGATTCAAAATGAATACATTTGAAGGACATTTAGTTGGTACTGGTTTAAAAATTGGGGTCGTGGTAGGAAGATTTAATGATTTTATCACAAGCAAACTGTTAGATGGTGCATTAGACGGATTAAAGCGACTAGGTGTGGAAGATGAGTCAGTATCCGTTTCATGGGTACCAGGAGCATTTGAAATCCCATTAGCTGCTAAAAAAATGGCAGAATCTAAAAAATACGATGCTGTTATTACATTAGGAACTGTTATTCGCGGCGCAACGCCTCACTTTGATTATGTCAGCAGCGAGGTTGCTAAAGGAGTAGCAAAGGTTAATCTAGAATCAGGAATTCCAGTCGTGTTTGGGGTATTGACAACAGATACCATTGAACAAGCCGTTGAACGGGCAGGTACAAAAGCCGGAAACAAAGGCTTTGAAGCGGCACAAACAGCAATTGAAATGGCAAACTTGCTCAAATCATTTGAATAAAATAATCTTGTGAAGGAACAGGCGATCATTTTGGTTGCCTGTTTTTTTTCGGCTGTTTTCGTAACTAATGGTTTTATAAAGATTTCTGATCCGGACAGGAAAGGGGTAAAATTCAGTAAAGCTGTCGGAATGTGCCTTTGATTCGGACACGAACCGCTTAAATTGCTTCAAGCCTGTCCAAATACGCCCATGATTCGACCGGATTTTGTTTGAATGTATGAAATCTATCCGAATCAACCTTTATGTAGGACTCAAATTAGTAGCAATGGCAACAAAGCATTCGAAAAGAGCTTTTTTAGAACTTCTTCTAAAACCATTGTCATACAAGTCTAAAAAAGATGGTCAAAGACTCTCTATTATTTCCTTAATATTTTGAAAATTGGGTATTTTTATCTATAACCATAAAAAAACATATAGGCAGCTAATCCCATTTTTATTTAGGACAATATTAAGACTATTATTTCAATCTATAATATTCCTAAATAATAGAGGGGAGTTGAAGTTTTTTATGGGGTTAAATGCGTTTCGTCCAATCGTTTCTTGTGTCTTTTGCTTACTATTAGTATTTTCTCTTTCATCATTCAACACAAATGTTCAGGCTGAAGAAGAAGCAGAAGAAACGGTCATGGCCAAGTTAAATGGAAGGGGCTTTAAAGAAGTTGTGGATTTAGGGGTTGCGGCTTCAAATGTAGTGATAACGAGTGCTGTTTTCGGTAATGAGGAAGGAAAAGATGTTGTTTATACTACAGCAAACGGCGGAATGTTTAATGTTGTTGATGTAAAAGAAAATGAACTTATATTTTCTGAGCAACTTGAAGGTGTGACTCAAGTATGGTCACATTCAATTGCTCCAGACGGTACAGTATATATGGTCGCATTAAATTCGCTTTGGAAATATTCCCCTGGTACGAAAACAGTTGAAGAGATTGGTACACCACATTCTGGTCATCAGCTTTGGACTAGTACTGTTGATGAAGAAGGGAATGTTTTTATAGGAACCTTTGCTGCAGGCAATGGAAGAATTTATAAATATGACATAAGAACAGGAGAATTTGTTGATTTTGGCAAAATTGATGATGGTGATGGAAGTTATGTACGATCTATAGCTTATCATGCTGGTTATATTTATGCCGGTTTAGGCGTTAGTGGAAAGGTATACCGAATTAATGCGGAAACGAAAGAAAAAGAAAACATTACAAAAAATGTACCTGATATCATAGGTAAACCGATAGAACAAGTAAAATTCGCATACGATATGGATGTCGTTGGCAACTACTTATTTGTAAGATTTGATAGCGATGTAGAAAACGCATTGCTTTTCTATGATTTAACACAACAAGAATGGGTCGACAAAAAAATTGCTAAAATTGGAGACGGATCTGTTGATGATTATGGTGTTTGGGGATTCACACAAATTCCGGTAAATGGAGATAAAGCGTATGTAATCAATAATCGCCACATATTAGAAATAGATGTTAACACACTTGAAACAAGGGAAACTGGGATATATTATCCTGCCGGTCTAAGGGGAGGAGCATTTGTTGATTTAGGGCGTGAGGACTTACCAGGGTCTTCATTTGTAACTTTAAAAAGAAATGGTGAAATTTTTGCAGCTAATATTGAAAACAGCAATTCTTTAAGCTTGCCTACTGTAATGGAAGCACAGCCATTAATATTACATAACCTAGGATTAGGTCCAGATGGGAATTTATATATGACTACTTATCCTGGAGGACCTAAGGGTGCACAGTATAATCCAAAAACAAATAAATTTGTTTCATATGCTCAGGGGCAAGCAGAAGGAATGGTCGCAGGAAACGGGAGTGATTTGTACTTTGGTATTTACCCAGATGCTGTTATTCAAAAGATGAATACTGAGACACTTAAAATTGAATCTCTTTTTAATCTAAAGAATGGATATGAACAGGATCGTCCATATATTATGAAATTTGAGGATAATAAGTTATTAATTGGAACAATCCCAGATTATAAAAAATTAGGTGGTTCTTTAACCATTTATGATACTGTAACAGGAGTTAAAGAAACCTATCGTAATGTTGTACAGGATCAAAGCGTTGTAGGTATAGCGTATAAAGATGGATTCATCTATGGTTCAACATCAATACGAGGAGGATTAGATATTGAACCAGCTGCAGAAAAAGCAAAAATGTTCGTTTGGGATGTTGAAAAACAAAAGAAAGTTACAGAATTTGAACTAGATCTGGATGAATTAGACACCCCACCAATGATAAGTGGTTTAACATTTGATCATAAAGGTCTTTTATGGGGTGCAGTGGATGGTATTTTATTTGCGATGGATCCTGATACTTATGAAATAGTAAAATATAAAAATATTTATCCAAATGTAAAAAA
Source organism: Bacillus oleivorans (assembly GCF_900207585.1). GTDB lineage: Bacteria > Bacillota > Bacilli > Bacillales > JC228 > Bacillus_BF > Bacillus_BF oleivorans. The sequence goes on from NZ_OAOP01000002.1 coordinate 467,549, forward strand.
TAGAGGAATGTGGCGTCCAGTCCACATTGAATTTGGCAGTGATGGATTGTTATATACTGATTTAGGCGGTAAGTTAACCGTTGTTAATCCGAATTCAATAAATTTACACCATGTTACGCTTATTGATAATGCAAAAGAAATTGAATTTATGACTCTTGCCGAAGATAGTAATGGCAATGAGAATATTTATTTTCTAGAACATAATACAACCGTGTTGAAAATGATACCCGTTATCTATGGCGGGGAAGTTATAGAAGAACCTGAAATAGAAACTGTTGAAGTTCCAATTGACAATGCTGGTTTTGAAGAATCGGTTGAAAATGGAGAGATTCCTGACTGGTCATCCTTATTCGGGGAATTTTCAGCCAATGTTTCTTACCAGATTAGTAATGAGAGAAGTTTTTCTGGCAATCATAGCTTGAAAGTAGTCGATACCTCACAGTCTGAAACTGTGTTTGCTCAGTCTGATTTCATTCCAATTACAGCAGGAATCGAATACACGGCATCTGCAAAACTTTTCTCAGATGATGGCAGTGTTAGTTTCTTCCTTCGTTACTTTGATGAAAATGGAATACAGGTAGGGTCCGATGTAGATGGAGTCAATATTATTCATATTCGAGGCGGCCATAAAGAATGGCAAACGGTTCATGCAACAGTAACTGCTCCAGAGGGTGCAAAATATGCAAGAATCTTTCTGGGAGCTTCCAATTACTTTACAACAAATGGCGCGTATTTTGATGATATTACATTTACTTATAACCGGGTGAAATAGACAAGAGGATCAATGAATCCGGCAACTAAACAATCGCACTGAAACTGAAGTTATAAAATGTTGGGATTTCCATAAAAGATAAAAAAAGTCCACTTGTACAATAGATAAGGGACATAAAGAGTGATGGCTTTAAAGCTTCTAAATTACCGGTTGAAATGGCGAATTTGCACAAATCCTTTGATTAAAATAAGCTAGGAAATTTTACAGGCGATCATGAAGTCGCCTGTTTTTTATGTGCAAAACGATAAATTTCGAAGTGTGTTAGTCATATAGCAAAATGAAGGACAAAACTGATCAAAAAACCTGCAAGAATGTTCTTCATACGCTGTATGAAGAACAAGACTAAGAAAAAAACCTATTAAAATATCCCTTAAAAGGTATAATAAGGTAAATATTTAGTCCTAAACGGGAGTGTATTTATGTGAAGGTTACAATAACTATTCGTCGCTTTGACAATCAAGATACAGGCGAATTAACAGAATTAATAAACCGTTCAAATTTTCGCGAAAATAGAGTACTTACTAAAACGGCTGCGGAAATGAATGAGTTTTTAGATGAGCCGGGTGAGGAAATCCGGGAAAACACCTTTGTGGCAATTGCTAATAACAGAATCGTGGGGTATAATGCACTTTGCTTTGTAAAAGGTGATGCTTTATTTAATGTTTATAGTTATGGAACGGTAGATCCTGAATTCAGAAGGCAAGGAATTGGATCCATGCTGGTAAAAGAATCCCTTTGTCATTTGCAGCAAAGAGCTGAAAAAGAACGAATCCAAATCAATTACAACCAAATGGCACGTGTGGAAACAGCAGGTCAAATTCCTTTAGCAGAAAAATTTGGATTCACCAAATATACAGATTTACTTTTAATGAAGCTGGATTTAGATATATTTAAACCTATGAAGCTAGCAAAAAACGATCTTGTCTTTCAAACGGTATCTGAGGCCGACGCAGCTGCATGGGCAGACATTTATAACGATGCTTTTTCATGGTCAGGAAAACATACAGATCTTTCTCCGAAAAATGTAAAATACGAGTTTTGGAGCTCTGAATTTTCTCCTGATTTTTATATGCTTTGCAAAAACTTTAAAAGAGATGCTTTGGGATTTGTTTGCGGCAGTGTTGAAGAAGAGGGGAAAGGTGTGATTTCTACGTTAGCTGTATCTAAAGCATTTCAAGGAAAAGGAGTTGGTAAAGCTTTATTAAATGAGATTCTGCTTAGAATGAAAAATATCGGTTTAAAAGAGGTTCGGTTATCGGTTGACGATAAGAATCCAACTGCTGCTATCCATCTTTATCGAAAAGCTGGATTTAATGAGAATCGCCGAATTATTCAATATGTATATGAGCTTAATCCATAAATAAATAAATAAATAAATAAAAAAAGCCCGAGTGATCAGATTTAGCTGACTGTCCGGGCCGTTTTGGGATGAAATATAATGAAGCTATCTATTAAATAATGCTAGTGCTGATTTAACAATGAGAACGACTGAAAATACAAGTACACTTAGAACACCAATTAAAGAAAAGAAAGACCCTAAGCTCTCAACCGGTGTTCCTGCTAAATTCACTTTTGTAAGTGCAAAACCGGCTAAAATAGCAGATAAATATAAAAGTATGGCTCTGTCCATCATTCAATCCTCCTCTCTATCAATATATGTAAGCTGTAACAGGTTGTTCTAGGCAAAATTTGGAATTGATATAGATTTTGGTCCTTGTTTAAAGAAAATGGTTTCGTTGCCAAATATCAATTTTTAGGCGTACAATCATATTTTGTGGTTTGCAACGGCAAACGGGCGAGAGAGGGATATTTAGCAGCAGCTCTAGTTTGTGTAGTGATAAGCGGACTTCTGATTTTGATGATATCCTTTAGCCGGCTATCAACCATACTCTTACAGTCGATTCCAAATTCGTTGAAAACCGGTTTTAACAGCAGGACTCGGCATGTTTCTTATTTTTATTGGGCTGGAAAAGGGCGGCTCAATTGAAAGCGTCAACTATCTATTAAAATTTCAAATTGTTTAAACCATAGAGGAGAGCAAGAACCAAAATCATCGGTTCTTGCTTTTTTATGATACGGAAAAGTTCTCATGGTTAGACTTTTAATGTTAAAATAGATAGAAATTTCTCCATCAGAAAGGACTAAAAAATATGCAATTCCCATATACAAAAGTTCATGGATCTAGAAACGATTTTATTTTAATAGATGAAGCAGCCGTTGGTACTAACTGGGCGGATGAGGAAAGAGTTCATTTAACTTTACGCTTATGTAACCGTCAGGAAGGAATTGGTGCTGATGGAATCCTTTTTGTATCAGAAAGTAATAAAGCTGATGGCAAAATGCGAGTGTTTAATGCCGATGGCTCTGAGGCTTCAATGTGCGGAAACGGACTTCGCTGTGTCGCGAGATACTTGATTGAAAAGCACGGAAAAGAGGAGCTAAAGGTCGAAACGATGAAAGCGACCTTGTCTGTTAAAAAAGAGGCTGAGATTTTCCCTGATATCCCAACTTTTGCTGTAGAAATCTCACCTGTTTCTTTTAACCCAAGTGATCTTCCCATGAATGTGAAAATGGACGCGGTCATCAATCAGGTTATCCCTGAAATTCAACCTGAGCGAAAATGGTCTGCTTTAGCAGTTCCCAATCCACATTTAATCACGGTGGTGGATGGGGATATAATCAAGTCGAATGAGCAAAAAAAGATTGCGCAATATTTAAATGGGGAAAATCCAATTTGTCCGGACGGAGTAAATGTCAGCTATGTGGTGCCATTATCTGAAGGAAATATCTTTGTAAAAACATACGAAAGAGGCGTAGGATTTACAAACGCTTGTGGAACAGCAATGTCTGCCTCTACTTTTATCACATGTGAACTGGGATTAAATAACTGGGGAGAGAAAATCAACGTATTTAACCCTGGTGGTAAAGTACAGTGTATCGCACACAATACTTCAGATAATGTGTCGATTCAATTAATTGGAAATGCAACTTATGAACATGAAGGGGTCATCCATTGGAATGATCAGGATATCAGCTTTAGTGTCCAAACCCAATTTGAAAACGAACAGCAAGCCTATAAAAAACTGGAAGAAAACATAGGCACAGTTCTTGCATTTTGAAACAGAGGGACGGTTCTTGCGTTTCAAAAGTTAGAATGAAACAGAAGAACCGTCCCTCTGTTTCTCCCTCTGTTGCTCATTGCTTCTTCAAAAACTGGATGATTTCATCAAAGGGCTGTTCTTCTCGCACTAAATCGATTTTCCAAAAGGGGCAGCCTAAATTCCTGGTTCGCTTGCGGACAACCTCTATGGTAAACGTTTTAGGCGATAATTCTTCATCGACCTCGTCCCAATATAATGGGGTGGCCACAAGTCCTTCTTCATTGCCGCGGACTGAATAAGGAGCGACAATCGTTTTTCCTTTCCCATGTTGAATGTAATCCAAATAGAGTCGATTTTTCCGATTTTTCTTGAGCCTCTCGATCGTAAATATGTCCTCATGGTTCGTCAAAACAGAGCGGGCTAAAAACTCCATAAAAATAGCTGTATCATCATAGGAGTATGTTTTTGGCAGGGGAATATAGACCTGCAGCCCTTTATTGCCTGACGTCTTAATAAATGAATGTAAATGAAGCTGATCTGCTTGCTGTTTGATTAAGGTGGCCGCTTTAACCGCAAGCTGAAAATGATCACGTGAAGGCGGGTCTAAGTCAAATACAATTTCTGAAGTCCCTTTCTGTTTATATGTATTAAAGGGAACATGAAATTCAAAGGCAAGCTGATTACCGAGCCACAAATACGTCCTTAAGTCATTACATATAATGTAGTCGATATCCTCATGCTTAATCGTTTTGATAAAATCAGGGGCATAGTCGGGACAATTTTTCTGATAAAAACTTTCGCCCATAACACCGTGCGGATATCGAATGACAGTCAATAACCGGTCCTGTAAAAATGGCTGTATAAAACCATAAATTTCTCTCATGTATCCCAAATAGGTAACTTTATCAATCCCTTCCCATAACGGCTTATCGGGATGGGTAATTTCTACCTCTTTAGGCATGTTCAACAGGTCGACTTTATATTTTTCTAAAGTACAGTCTTCCGGTTTTATATCAAAACGAAACGATACGAAGTGTGGTTCTCTTAATTCATTTTCAGCTACTTTCTCTAAGAATTTTACTTCTACACAAATAGCAGGTTCCACAATGCGAAAGGAACCGGATACTGACACAGTATTTTGTTTTATGACTTGATTAAGTGCATCCTTCTCTTCCTTTGAGATTCCAAAGTAAAACAGTCCTACCTCAACGACTTGGCCCCCATCATAAACGCCAATATAATAATAGCCGTTTTTACTATCGAGTCTTGTGATAAATGCGGTAATATGAATCCAGTTTTTATCTTTGATCCAAAGGCTAGTCCGTTTTCCTTCCTCCCAAGCTGACTTTTTAGATTTAGCTACGATTCCTTCGCCATCATAATCTCTTACCAAATTCCATACATCATTAAGCTTCCGATAAGAAGGAATCAGCTGGATGACTCTTGGATTCCCTGGAGAAGGATGTAATGGTAACTCAAGATCCTTAAAGAGCTGCTCCAAAGTTTCCTTTCTTTTCGGATACGATTGTTTTCGGATATCCTGACCCTTAAAAACTAATAGATCAAATACTAAAAATGAACATGGAAATCTTTCATATTCTGCTTGGATTCTTTCTTTCGAACGCATCCGGCCGCGCTGCTGGACTTTAGAAAAGCTTGCATGATATGGAGATAGAAGCATGACGAGTTCACCATCAAGCTGCAAAGGTAAAAAGGGTTGAAATAACTCTCTATGCTCTTGGTAAAACTCATAAACTTCAGGGAAAATGGATGATAAATCATTTCCGTTTCTGCTCTTAAATTCAAAGGAATTTTCATCGATAAATAACAAGCCCCGAAATCCATCATATTTAATTTCATAGTTCCAGTCTTTTGAATTAGGAATTTCACCGAGTTCAGGCAGCATTGGTTTCCACATGTACGAACACCTCCTCATTAGCATTGCCCAATCAGGTCAAATTTTTCCATAATATTTACCGGATTAGAATCTGGCCATTTCCCTCAAACTAACGGTATATACACAACTGAAAAGCGAGGGATTAGATGCACACCATATGGAAGGGCAGTATAAGCTTTGGTCTCGTTAATATTCCGGTGAAGCTTCATGCGGCAACAGATGATAAAGGGGTAAAATTTAGAACACTTCATGAAAAGTGTCATTCGCCAATCCGTTATGAGAAGGTTTGTCCTGTTTGTGAGGAGGAAGTGAAGCAGGACGAAATGGTAAAGGCTTATGAATATACAAAGGGAAAATTTATTATTGTGGATGATAAAGAATTAGAAGAGTTAAAAAATCAGGCAGAGGAAAGAGCGGTTGAAATCGTTCAGTTTGTCAAAATTGAAGAAATCGACCCGATTTATTTTGATAAAAGCTATTATTTGTCACCCAATGAAGGAGGAACTAAAGCATATTCATTATTAAGGGAAGCGTTAGCTGAATCAGGTAAGGTCGGAATTGCAAAAATGGTATTCCGCTCAAAGGAACAACTAGCGGTTTTGCGTGTTTATGAGGATACGATTGTAATGGAGACGATTCATTATCCAGATGAAGTAAGAAATGCGAAGGATGTCCCGAACGTTCCTGAGAAAAGTGAACTGTCAAAGAAGGAACTTGATACGGCGATTTTACTGATTGACCAATTAACCGCAGAATTCAATCCTGAAGAGTTTCATGATGAATATCGTGAAGCTGTTCTGCAATTTATTGAGGGAAAACGAACAGGAGAACAGGTTGTTACTCCAAAAGAAAAAGACAAGCCAACCAATGTTACCGATCTTATGGCTGCTTTACAAGCATCTATTGATAAAACAAAACCTAAGACTAAAGTAAAACCTGCAGCAAAGAAGAAAGCAGGAACAACTAAAGCAAAAGCTAAGAAAAACGCATAACAGACGTGAATTGCAACATCATTAATGTGTAAGAAAAATGGGCAAAACTCTCATTTCCGACATAGTCTAAACTAACAGCGTGTTGGAAATGAGGGAGACTATGAGAAAAGTACTGATTTTACTAGATCCAGGGATTGATGACTCGTTAGCATTGATGTATATCCTGATGCATCCTGAGTATAAAGTCCTCGGCATTGTAGCCAGCTATGGAAACGTAACGAAGCAACAGGCAATTGAAAATGTCGCCTATCTCCTGGATTTAGCGGGTATTAAGGATATACCGATAATCGCCGGTGTCACCGGACCTCTAACAGGAGAACTGGTCCCATATTATCCTGAAATCCATGGAGAGGAAGGACTGGGACCAATCAAACCTCCCCCAAATGTATATGCCGGCCAGGAGGTTTTCGATGTTGATAAAGCCAGAGAGATTATCGAAAAACATGGCAATGAATTAACAATTGTTAACTTAGGAAGGCTTTCAGATTTAGCGATGCTCTACATTCTGTATGGGCCAGAATTTATGAATCAAGTAAAAGAAATCTATTTAATGGGAGGAGCTTTCTTAGTTCCTGGAAATGTAACACCGGTTGCAGAGGCAAATTTTTTTGCCGATCCTATTGCTGCGGACCTGGTTTTGGAAAAGGCAGAAAGAGTAACGATTTTCCCTTTAAATGTAACTAATAAAGCTTTATTAACCCCTGAAATAGTTGAATATTTAACCGAAAATAGCAAGTCATCTTACGCCTTTTTATTTGAACCGATTTTTGATTACTATTTTAATGCTTACCGAAAATTAATCCCAGGCATTCAGGGAGCACCGATTCACGATCTTTTAGTTGTAAGTGCCCTCGCCAATCCTGAAATTGTAAAAACACTTAGACGAAGAGTGAGAGTTGATCCAAAAGGTGAAATTACAAAAGGAGTCAGTATAGCTGATTTTCGGCCGCTGCCAAATGAAGAATCTGCCGAAACATTGGATTCAATCGCAATGGAAATTGATTATCCGGCCTTTCTTGAAGATGTGGTAGGTATTTTTCTCAGAGGGCAAATTGAACAATAACATGGATTATTTGACATTTGTTTATATACCTTTTATAATGATATTGAAAATCATTCTCAAAATCCCCCCTCGATCTTTGAGATGAAAAATAGGACAAAAAACAGGGAAGATCTGTAATGGATCTTTCCTGTTTTTTTAAGGATTTCTATTGTTTTCCTCCCAATCTTCAACATTCATTTTTATATTTCATCTTTCATCGAATAAACTCCAAACCAATACAGAAAATAATCAAAAAAAGAAGGAGGAAAAAATGGAAAGACTAAAAGAAACCAAAAAAAGCTGACCTCAAAATAAGTACCCAGAAAAACCATCAGCAAGCTAATGTGATTAATAAAATTCTAATTCCAATAAAGTTGGATCATGGGAGAGAAGCTTATGCAATTCATAGAATTTAAAGATATACAGCTGGCTTACTATGACAAAGGTAAAGGCACACCGATTATTATGCTTCATCCGCCAGGTTTTGGATATAAAGTGTTTTACAGACAATTCCCGCTATCCCAACAATTTCGATTAATCATTCCTGATTTAAGCGGGCATGGAAATAGCGGGACTTACACGACAACTCCAACGATTGATGATTATGTAGAGGAAATAAAGGCTTTAATTGACCATCTAGGATTAAAATCTATATATTTATTTGGATATTCTTCTGGAGGATCTGTTGCTCAGGCTTTTGCCATTAAGTATCAGCACATAGTGAAGGGTTTGATATTGAGCGGTGCATATCCAAAAGTTCAATCCATTATATTTAACATTGAACACCGGCTTGGAATTATGCTGGCTAAGCGAAACCCGAAGCTTTTATCGAAGCTTTTAAGTAAAACTCATGGCCTCGATTACCATAGCACTACCGAAGTATATTGGTACTCCCGAAAGACGCATCCTTTAGTTTGGGCCAATTTTTATAAGCAAGCTCTTAATTATAACTGTATCAGCGAACTTAATAAGTTAAAAATACCTATATTATTGCTCTATGGGACAGTAGCTGATCCGATTAATAAACATAATCGGATTTACCAAAAATATTTAAATCCCAAAATCAAATTTATCAACAGAGGAACCCATCTGCTTCCTATTTATTTTGCAGAAGAACTAAACCTGCAAATTCTGAACTTCATTAAAAAAAGCGATCAAGTGTCTACATAACGAGTAGACTATTGATCGCTTTCTGGTTTAATTGCTTTAAAGGTGAGTAAGCATGACAATAAACAAAGAACTAAAAATGCACCAAATATCCAAGCCTTTTGCGTTTTCATAAGCAAGGCTACAATGGGAGGTCCTGCAGCCACTCCGACAAATCTCATAGAACTATAAAGTGAAGTAATCGTTCCGCGCTGCTCTTTTTCGACTCCTTCTGTGATGAGTGCATCAAGTGATGGCAGTGCTACACCAATCCCAATTCCGCCAATTGTAAAAAGTACGATCAAGTACCAGAGCTGTGTCGAAAAAATCACAAGAAATCCGGTTATACCGAGTGCCAGAACACCAAAAAAAGTCAGCCATTTCATTAATACTTTATTTTTCTTAATGACTTTTCCGGCAATAAAAGAAGCTAAACATAGAGCCCCTAAAGGAATCGCTAAGTAAAACCCTTTTTGAATGTCTTTGATATTATATTGATCCTCAAAGATTTTCGATAGGTAGAACAGTTCTCCGAATAAAACAAGCATTAATATGCCACCAATAAAAAAGATCGAAAAAAGCCACTTTCCATCTATATGAAAGATTTTTTTAATATTTTTTATGAAATAACCAAAACTGACAACTTCTTGATCTTTTTTTGGTGTCTTCACTAATAGCATAACCATTAATATGGTGATTGCACAAAAAAACGGAAATGCAAAAAAAGGAATATACCAAATAATTGCTGCCAATGCTGCACCAAGCACAGGACTTAATACTTTCCCAAAAGTATTGGCAGTCTCAATTACTCCTAATGCACTGCTAACATCTTCTTCTTTTCGAAACATATCTCCAACAAGCGGCAAGACAATTGGGAAAGCTCCTGCAGCTCCAACTCCTTGCAAAAGCCGTCCGAACAAAATAAAAAGGTAAGCCGATTCCACCAGCCATCCCGCTATGCCAGAAATCAGCCCACCAATTGCAGCAATGAACAAACTGGGGATAATTATTTTTTTTCTTCCCCATTTATCTGACAAAAAGCCTGCAATCGGAATTAAGATAATGGCAACTATTGAATAAACCGTTATAATTAAACTGGATTGAAAAGGACTTATATTCAATTCTTTTTCCATTGTAGGGAGGACAGGGAGAAGCATGGAATTACCAAGAGTCATCACTAGTGGAATCGATGCTAATGAAACAATCGCCCATTTTTGCTGATGGGTTTCGTTATTTGTAATACTCTTAGGATCTGTAAATTCAGCCCCATTCAAGCCTTCAATATGTTCCATGATCAATCCCCTCTTTGAAAAATCATTATTCTTAATATGAACCGGATTCCCTTAAATTATTGACTGATTATAGAGCATAAGGATTTCCATTTTTTTAAATATAGAGGTTGACATTTGAATTTTCCCGTAATATGATAATTAACAAATTCATTACGGTAAAGCGATGATGGAGAGTAGTAACTAGTCTGCGTTTCTTTAGAGAGCTGGTGGTTGGTGCAAACCAGTGTAACCGATTAGTGAATGGACTTCTGAGCTTCCAAACTGAAATCGTTCGGAGAGTAGGATTTGGCGATTGGCCTGTTCGTTATAATAGGCAATCATTCATTTTGGATGATAAAGTGAGCTTTTTAGCTAATAAAGGTGGCACCGCGGGGTACTTCGTCCTTTCAAGGAGAAGTACCCCTTTTTGCGTTTACAAATAAAACTGATATGAAAAATCGACGATTGAGAATAGTAAGAGGCATCACATCTTTTCCAGAGAGTCAGGGATGGTGGAATCCTGATAAAGAAAAGCTTCTGAATGGACTCATGAGACATCCTTTGAAACGTTTGGAGTAGAGGGATGCGGACCCCGCCGTTATCCGGGAAGGGATTGTTTTTTGGAATCCCGAAAAGAGTGGGAGCGTATACGCTCCAACTAGAGGTGGTACCGCGGTAATTCGTCCTCTTCTTGTACATGTTTTTCGTGCAGGAAGAGGGCTTTTTTTATTATTAAGTATAGCAGAGATTTAGAAAGGAGAGTTTAGCCTGAGATGAGGAAAGAGCAGAGTGTGTTTTTTCATGCAGAAGAAATTGAAGGAGATACATTAACTCCAATTGTAATCTTTCAACAAATTCCAGGAAAAAAGAAATGTCTATTAGAAAGTTCAAGTAAACACCAGGAAAACGGCCGCTTTTCATTTATTGCGGCAAATCCTTACCTGGAAATAAAGTCAAAAGCTGAGGAACACGAAATTATTAAAAACGATCAAAGTATCGAGCTAAAAAAGGGTCAAACGATTGAAATTTTGAAACAAATGATTCCACACATTGATTCATTACCAAGCTATCCATTTGTCGGAGGTGCGGTAGGAGTCATTGGCTATGATATCATTCGCCAATATGAGAATATTGGCAATGTTATCCAGGATTCTATGGAACTGCCAGATGCTCATTTAATGGTGTATCAAAATGTTTGTATCTATGATCATCTCCTGCAAAAGGTAATACTGATTTCAGTTTCATTTACGAGTCAACAGGACGCGATTGAACGAGTTGAAGAAGTAAAAAATAGACTAGAAAACCAACAGCCTGTATTTTCAAAAGTTTTCTTTAAAACTGCAGGCGTTCAATCCAACACAACGAAGGAGCAATTTATCGCGAATGTGAAAAAGGCTAAGTCATTAATCCAGCAGGGGGAAATTTTTCAGGTCGTGTTATCGCAAAGACTCCAAAGTTCATTCGAAGGGGAACCTTTTACGTTTTATCGTGAATTGAGAAGATCCAATCCGTCGCCATATATGTTCTATATTGATTTTTCTGATTATATCGTTCTCGGCGCTTCACCGGAAAGTTTATTAAAAACAGAGGGTAATGAGATGATTACAAACCCGATTGCGGGAACAAGGCCACGGGGAAAAACCGCAAAAGAAGATGAGCATCTAAAAGAAGAACTGTTAGCTGATCAAAAGGAAAGAGCCGAGCATGATATGCTTGTTGATTTGAGCCGGAATGACCTGGGAAGGGTTGCAAAGATTGGAACAGTTCGTGTTTCAAGATACATGGAAGTCGAAAAATTTCAGCATGTCATGCATCTTGTTTCAGAGGTTAAAGGGGTCTTAAGGGATGATGTTCATCCCTTAGATGCCTTAGCAGTCTCACTTCCAGCCGGCACTGTGTCAGGAGCACCTAAAATTAGAGCCATGACAATCTTGAATGAACTGGAAAAAGAAAAGCGCGGTCTTTATTCTGGTGCAGTTGGTTATATATCCTTCAATGGACATTTGGATTTTGCACTTGCAATAAGAACCATGATTATCAAGGAAAATCAGGCTTATGTTCAAGCGGGAGCAGGCATTGTGTATGACTCAGACCCAGAAAAAGAGTATGAAGAAACGTTAAATAAAGCCCGCTCTTTGCTGGAGGTGAAATCATGATTTTGTTAATTGATAATTACGATTCTTTTACATTTAATCTTTATCAGATGATTGCTGCTCAGGCAGAAGTCGTCGTTTATCGCAATGATGAAATTTCTATCGAAGATGTATGCCGGATGAACCCGGATGGAATTGTGATATCTCCTGGACCTGGCCGGCCAGAAGATGCGGGAATTTGTGTCGATGTCATTCAACATTTCGCAAGCGATGTCGCGATTTTAGGAGTTTGTTTAGGTCATCAGGCGATTGGGCTAGCTTTTGGTGCCGAGGTAATACAGGCGAAATACATTAAACATGGAAAAAGGTCGAAGATTCAGCATCAAGAAGTTGGACTGTTTACAGATGTTCCCAATCCAGTAGAGGTAATGCGCTATCATTCATTGGTTGTAGACCCGCAAACACTTCCGACTGAATTAATCATAATCGCTGAATCGATTGATGATCAAGAAATTATGGCACTGGAGCATCAGTCGTACCCAGTCTATGGTGTTCAATTCCACCCTGAGTCAATTGGCACAGACAAGGGGAACATGCTGATTAAAAACTTTTTAAAACAATGCAGGAGGACGGTCAACCATGCAAAAGTTTTTACTGAAACTAAGTGAGGGAGCATCTTTAAGCAAGGACGAAATGAAAACTGCAGCTGGAGAAATGTTCAAGGAACACACAACTGAAAGTGAAATTGCCGCACTGCTAATGGCACTAAAATTAAAGGGCGAAACTGTGGATGAAATTACAGGTCTTGTCGAAGCATTGCTTGATAAAGCCGTCCGATTTCAAAAAAAGATACCGGGATTGATTGATAACTGCGGAACGGGGGGAGACGGTTCTAAGAGTTTTAATATTAGTACAACTTCTGCTTTTGTTTTGGCTGGGGCAGGACTGAAAGTTGCCAAGCACGGCAATAGAAGCATCACATCGCGATCAGGAAGCGCAGATGTTCTAGAAAACTTAGGAGTTTCTTTGAACATGTCATCAGCTGAAGTCGAAGATACGATTGAACAAATCGGGATTGCATTCTTATTTGCACCTCATGTTCATCCGATGATGAAAAAGATTATGAATGTGCGCCGGTCCCTAAATATCCCGACTATTTTTAATCTAATAGGTCCTTTAACAAATCCACTTCCTTTAGAAACGCAAGTTATTGGGGTCTATAGAAAAGATCTCCTCACGGTTTTTGCGGAAGTTTTGCGTAATTTAGGTCGAAAAAGGGCCGTGCTTTTGCATGGAGCAGGGGGCTTAGACGAAGCTACCCTTGCCGGAGAAAATTATTATGTTTTACTCGAAAGCGGCAGGATTACAGAGCATAGCTTCACCCCAGAGGATGTTGGATTAAAACGGGTTGGAAAGGAAGAAATCGTTGGCGGTGATGCAAATCTCAATGCCAAAATTTTGCGGGATGTCTTAAAGGGAAAAGAAGGTCCTCATCTCGATACAGTTTTATTAAATGCTGGAATTGGGTTATTTACGAGCGGGATGGTTATGACTATTCAAGAGGGGATTCATGAAGCAAGAAAAAGTATTTTTTCTGGTAAAGCTTTTGACATATTGGAACAACTGATTTCGATCAGCAGTAAAAGAGAGGTAATATAGATGACAACAATTTTGGATGAAATTCTGGCTGTAAAACAAAAGGAAGTCGAACGGCTGAAAGATGTAAATACATGGAATTTCCCGGAGAATCCTAAGGAAACACACGCCTTAACAAAAGTTCTTAAGCAAAAAGAAGATATAAGTATCATTGCAGAATTTAAACGGGCTTCTCCATCAAAGGGAATTATTAATACGGATGCAGATCCTGTTAAACAAGCAATTAGGTATATGGAAAATGGGGCAGATGTTATATCTGTTTTAACCGACTCGATCTTTTTCAAAGGAAGCTATTATGATCTTCAGGATATACAGAATGCCGTGAACCTGCCGGTTTTATGTAAAGACTTTGTTATTGATGAGGTGCAAATCCACCGTGCACTTCACGTCGGCGCCACTGTTGTTTTACTGATTGCAGCGGCACTAACTGATCAAAAACTTAAACAGCTCTATCGATATGCCTCTTCATTAAGCCTTGATGCCATTGTGGAAGTGCACAATGAAGAAGAACTAGAAAGAGCCCTGGCAATCGATGCCTCTATTATTGGAGTTAACAACCGCGATTTGAAGACATTTACGATTGACATATCCACATCTGAAAAATTGGGACCTGTCATCCGGAAAGAAGGTAAGTTTTTTATCGCCGAAAGCGGGATTCAAACTAAAGACGATGTAATCCGTGTTCGAGATGCCGGAGCTCATGCTATTTTGGTCGGGGAAGCATTCATGACAAGCAGGTCTGTCAAGGAAACCATTTCGGACTTTAAAGTTCCGGTGTTAAAAGGGTGAGGAAGATGAGAGTAAAAATTTGCGGGTTATCAGATGAAACTGCTGTACATGCGGCTGTTTTTAATGGTGCAGATGCGATTGGCTTTGTTTTTGCAGAAAGCAAAAGAAAAGTAGATCCATATAAGGTCACAGAAATAGCAAAACATGTACCCAAACATGTCAAAAAGGTCGGAGTATTTGTCAATGAGCCGAAAGAAAAAATTGATGAAATCGCACAGATGTGCAAACTCGATATCATCCAATTACATGGAGACGAAAATGAAGAGTTTGCTAAGAGCATATCTTTCCCTGTTATAAAGGCATTTGGTATTAGCAGCGAAGAGGACTTAGAAAAAGTGAAAGCATATCCGGCTGAATATGTTCTTCTCGACAGTCCTAAGGGAACATATCGGGGAGGCAATGGCACTTCATTTGATTGGAATCTTCTGCAAAGTGCAGATCTCCCGCAAAAAGTGATCATTGCTGGCGGACTCAAAGAAGATAATGTCCAAAGCTTGTTAAACAAGGTGACCCCCTACATGGTTGATGTCTCAAGTGGTGTGGAAACAGACGGGAAAAAGGACTTGGAAAAAATAAAGAGATTCATAGAAAAAGTGAAAATGACAAAGGAGGCAGTCCGATGAAAGGATATACTTTACCTAATGAGACAGGCCATTTTGGAAGATTCGGGGGACGATATATTCCAGAAACACTAATGCAGGCTGTATTTGAATTAGAGGATGCCTATAACAAGGCGCAACAAGACCCAGACTTTCAAAAAGAGCTGGACTACTATTTAAAAGAATATGTCGGACGCCAAACCCCACTCTATTACGCGGAAAACTTAACGAATGCGATAGGCGGAGCGAAGATTTATTTAAAACGCGAGGATTTAAACCATACAGGTGCCCATAAAATTAACAATACGATGGGGCAGGCGCTGCTTGCCGTGCGTATGGGCAAAAGGAAAATTGTCGCTGAAACTGGTGCAGGTCAACATGGTGTTGCGACAGCAACGGTTTGTGCCTTACTTAATTTGGAATGCGTTGTGTTTATGGGAGCTGAAGATGTACGGAGACAAAAGCTCAATGTCTTTCGCATGGAGCTGCTCGGGGCAAAGGTTGTTAGTGTAGAGCAGGGAAGCGGAACGTTAAAGGATGCGGTCAATGAAGCATTACGTTATTGGGTGACACATGTAGAAGATACTCACTATATTATTGGTTCTGTATTAGGACCTCATCCTTTTCCAAAAATGGTTCGAGATTTTCAGAGTATTATAGGAAAAGAGACAAAGGAGCAAATTCTCGTTAAAGAAGGAAAGCTGCCTAATGCGGTGGTTGCTTGTATTGGCGGCGGAAGCAACGCTATCGGAATGTTTTACCCGTTTATTGAGGACGAAAAGGTTCAACTTTATGGAGTTGAAGCTGCAGGTTCAGGTATTGAAACAGGTCTCCATGCGGCTTCTTTGACTGAAGGAAAGGTTGGCGTGCTGCATGGTTCGATGATGTATCTCCTTCAAAACGAAGACGGCCAAATCCAAGAGGCCCATTCGATTTCGGCCGGATTGGATTATCCAGGGGTGGGTCCCGAACATAGCTATTTGCATGAAGCAGGAAGAGTTCAATATCACTCCATTACGGATAAGGAAGCATTAGAAGGGTTCCAGCTGCTCTCTAAAACAGAAGGGATCATCCCTGCATTAGAGAGTTCCCATGCTGTCGCATTTGCCGCCAAGCTAGCAAAAAACTTACGTTCTGACCAGACTTTAGTGATTTGTCTCTCAGGACGCGGTGATAAAGATGTAGAACAAGTGAAATCCTTTTTAGGGGGCCAAACAAATGGGTAAAGAACGGATTGAAGCTGCCTTACAAAACGTTTTGAATCAAGGAGATAAAGCATTTGTTCCGTATATCATGGCAGGAGATGACGGACTAGAAACGTTAGAAAGTAAGCTTAATTTTCTACAAAATCATGGAGCAACCCTTATAGAGTTGGGAGTTCCGTTTTCTGATCCTGTCGCTGATGGACCAACAATCCAGGCTGCAGGGATTCGCTCACTGTCTGCAGGGACAACTTTAGAAAAGATCCTGGATCGATTAAAAACAATTAGGAATGACATACATGTTCCCATTGTTTTAATGACCTATATCAATCCATTATTGCAATTTGGGATAGAGCGGCTTGCAAAGGAAGCATCTGAGGCAGGTGTCGACGGATTCATTATTCCTGATGTTCCATTCGAAGAAGAGGGGATCATAGCTCCTCTGCTAAAGGATGCAGGAATCGCCTTAATTCAATTGGTGACTATTACAAGTCCAATTCAGCGCATTGAAAAAATCGTAAATCACTCAGAGGGTTTTGTTTATGCGGTAACAGTAGCTGGAATCACAGGTGCAAGGAAATCTCTTCAATCCAGTCTTCATCAATATTTACAGACTGTTAAAAAGCTAAGTCCAATTCCCGTACTTGCCGGTTTTGGCATATCAACACCTGAACAAGTAAGAGACACGACTCAATATTGTGATGGGGTTGTAGCAGGGAGTAAGGTTATTGAGCTTTTTCAAGAAGGAAAGCATGAAGAATTAATTTCGCTTATGAAAGCGAGTCAGAAGATGAAAAAATAAGGAAAAAACGGCGGTGCTTGTAAAGGTACTGCCGTTTTCATATCTCGATTATGATTCCAAAAGAGGAAGTCAAACTTGTTCAATTGTCTGTCGCAGCCTTTTAGCCAGTGAAAGCGCAATGGAGCTGTCACCGTGTACACATACTGTATCTGCTTTAATTGAGACCCATTCACCAGACACGGTTCGAACTTTTCCTTGTTGGATAAAGCCAAGTACTTGCTCAACCGCTTGTTTTTCATCATGGATGAGGGCATTAGCCTGTGTTCTTGGAGTAAGGGTTCCATCAGCCTGATAGGTTCTGTCTGCAAATACTTCGTGATAAACAGTGAGTCCATGCTTTTCGCCAACGGATGCCAGCACGCTTCCAGAGAGTGCATACAATTTTAACACAGGATTAAAATCTTTTATCGCTTGAACAATGGCTAGGGCATAAGCCTCATTTACACTTGCCATATTGTATAAAGCACCATGAGGCTTCACATGGTGTAATGGATAGTTTTTTGCTTTTAAAAAGCCTGATAATGCACCAAGCTGGTATAGCGTGATGTTGTATATCTCACTTGCTGCCATTACGATAGTCCTTCTGCCAAACCCTTGAAGATCCGGAAATCCAGGATGGGCACCTATATTTAAATGATTAGTTATGGCCATATCTACTGTTTTTTTCATAACATCGGGGTCACCTGCATGAAAACCGCAGGCAATATTCACTGAAGTAACTTCCTTCATGATCGCTTCGTCTTGGCCCAGCTGATATTGGCCAAAACTTTCTCCCAAATCACAATTTAGATCAATCATAACGGACACCTCTGCCACAAGATTCGTTTTTTGAAAAAGGATAATGTTTGATTAAGATCTTTTTTAATCTGATAAGCTTCGTCTAGGGAAACTTCCCGGAAATAGATCTGATCCCCTGGACGTTTTTGGCCAAGAACGGACAAATCTGATGAAATAACTGTTCCGATTTTTGGATAGCCTCCTGTGACCTGACTGTCTCGCATTAATACTATTGGCTTTCCGTTTGGGGGAATTTGTATCGTACCTGGAGTTGTTCCCTCAGTAACTAGTTCCTGGCCCTTTAGTATATCTATGGCCATTCCATCAAGACGATAACCCATTCTGTCAGATTGAGGGGTAATCGTAAAGGGCGTAGCTTGAAAAAATGAAAACATCTCAGAAGAGAACCAATCCGCCTGATTCCCTTTTATAAATCGAATTGTGTTATTTCTATATAAATTTTCAAGTAATGAATGGCTTAAAAACCATCTGTTTTTCGGAAAATGGGTTGGCGGTGAGAACGGAATCAAATCCCCTTTTAATAACGGTCTTCCATTAAGACCTCCAAATTTTCCCCTTGTATATGTACTATAGCTATTCATTATTTTTTCAATGTGAAATCCGCCTTGAACCGCCATATAGGCTCTTGCCGCTGTTCTATTGGACTCTAACCGTAATACGTTTCCCGCCTTGATTAGTATAGCCTGAAAAAGTTGGTATGGTTCGCCATCGACTACTGGAACAAAGCCTTTCCCGCCGACAGCAATTAATGCATCGCTTTCGAATAAAAGTTCGGGACCTATCAAGGTACATTCCAAAACGGGAGCCGTTTCATCGTTAAATACAATCCAGTTCGTCACTTTGCAGCTGATATCATCCATTGCACCGGAAATCGGCACCCCAATATTACGGTAAGAAACCCTTCCAACATCTTGGATGGTTGTATGAAATCCTTCTTTTAATATTCGAATTGCCATCGCGAACCCTTCCAATCTATAAATTCATCAAATCTAAGAGGGATGAGCTTTACGAGATCACCTGGGCGAAAAAAAGCAGGAGAAGGGCTTTTACTATTAAATAGCTCAATGGGAGTTTTTCCGATAATGTTCCAGCCGCCTGGTGTTTCGAGTGAATAGATCCCAGTCTGCTTTCCCGCAATTCCAACTGATCCGGGAGCAATTTTAAGTCTTGGAGTTGCTTTTCTGGGAAAGGCAAGACGCTGATCGAGTCCTGAAAAAAAAGGAAAACCAGGGGAAAAGCCAATAAATCGAACTTCATATAACGGTGAAGAATGAAGTTGAATTACATCCTCTACGCTATAACCCAACTGTTCTGCTAGTGATTCGAGATCTGGACCTACTCTCGGATCATAACAAACAGGAACCTGAAGCTTCCGATGATTTTGATTTTTTTGTATGGACGAAAGAGTCGCCAGGATTTGTTCAATATGATTTTTTATATAGCAGAGGGGACCGTTTCCTTTTTCGAATTGGGGGATAAAATAGAGTGTAACTGTATGGTAGGAACAGACTTCTTCAATAAATCCCACAAACGGATTCTCTTTGATAGTTTCAGCAAAAATTCTTGCCTTTTTATGTATATTGGGATTATCTGCTGGCAAAAAGGAAATGATGAGAGCTTCGTCACCCAAAGGTTCAATGGTATAGGTCATAGTTAAGAATCCCCTTTATGTTCAAGTAAAGCGAAATCATTTATTATAGTATCAACGATTGTTCGATCTGACAATGAGAAATGGGAGAGAGTGATAAAGGGTGGATTGCACACTGGAGCAATATTTAAAGACAAAAGATAACTACGTATTGATCGATGTTCGCTCCCCGCAGGAATATAAGGAGGGGCACATCCCGTATGCGGTTAATGTTCCTTTATTTTCTGATGAAGAAAGGGCGAAGGTAGGTACTGCCTATAAACAGCAAGGGAAGAAGCAGGCTCAATGGCTTGGGATGGAGATTGTATCCCCTAAAATACCAAACCTTTTACAGCAAATTAAAAGAATTGACGAATTTGGTAAAACACCTTTAATTTATTGCTTTCGGGGCGGGTTAAGATCGATTTCCGTTGCTCAATTTTGTCAATTATCAGGACTGTCTGTTTTACGTCTGCAGGGTGGGTATAAAGCGTACAGAACGTATATTGCGGATGCACTGGAACAACTGATCCCAGAAAAAGCATTCGTTCTGCATGGACTGACTGGAACGGGCAAAACCGAAATTCTCAAGAGGCTAAGGGAAAAAGAAATGCCTGTAGTGGATCTGGAAGAGATTGCAGGACACAGAGGATCTCTTTTCGGTCACATGGGGCTAGAAGTTAGTTCACAAAGAATGTTTGATGCGTACCTTTATGAAACCTTGGTCTCTATTCAGCCGCATTCCTATTTTATAATGGAAGCTGAAAGTAAAAGAATCGGAAACTCGGTCCTGCCAGAGCGGCTATTACAGGTTAAAAAAGCGGGAGTTCCTATTATCATTAGCTGCTCCTTTGAAAATAGAGTGAAAAGAATAATAGAAGAATATATTATTCCTTATGAACAGCAAGACTGGTTTGAAGAAACAGTTGAAGAGATTTTATTAAGGTTTTGGAAGTACATGAGAGGACAATCCATATGGAAAGATGTCAAGGAATCCTGGCAGAAAAAAGATTATCCTAAGTTTGTTTCAATGCTGCTGGAACAATATTATGATCCCAAATATCTTCATAAACAAAAAGATTATAGGATGGAGCATGGAAAGGTCTATACAGTAGATTCCACTAATATTGATGAAGCTGTTTCTGCTATTCAAAATATTGTATCGAAAACAGAACTAAACATAAGCTAAGAAGGACACTTTATATCAGGTGTTCTTTTATTGTCCCTAATATGGAAATATAGTGTTTTAAGCTTATGAAAATAGTTGGAATTATTGGTGTAGAACTATTGGCATTTTGGTCCAATAGTAGTAAGATTGTATCGGTTGAAGAAAACTACCAGAGAATATTTTTTCGCAAAAATTTACATTTGTGTTACTTTTATTTTTTCAACTGTGAATGAAATAGAATGTTTAGAAAAGTCTTACTATTTGGAAGTGTTTTTTTTCCTTTGTAGATAACGCTTTACAGTGATAAAATAACAATGTGAAAGCGTTTATCTTACATTACAATAATTTTATTCACATACCGTTCAAAGGAGTTTAGAAATAGATAATAGTGGGAATGGTATGGCAGATTACTACGTGGAGGGTTCATTAATCATGAGTAAAGGTGCTGGACGCCTTATCAGTCCGTGGGAAAAATTTCACGGTCCGAACCTAGGCTATATTATGGAAGCCTATGAATTATATTTGCAAAATCCAGAAGAGGTTGACCCCGAGCTTGCTGCATTATTCCAAGAATGGGGTGCGCCGGTTGTTACAAATGGAGATCCTTCTCAACCAAACGTCAGCTTCCAACCTAGTTTTACACAGGGGGTCTCACCAGATCAGCTCCTTAAAGCTGTTCAGGCAGTTAAACTTGCAGAAAATATCCGTTCTTATGGACATTTAGCTGCAGACATTAATCCGCTGCAAAACCAAGAAAAAGATACATCCAGAATGGAGCTTGGTGAATATGGGCTTGACTCGGAAGATCTTAGAGGTCTGCCGAGTACGTTCATTATACAAAATCCTCCTAAGGCTGTTAAAAATGCGTTGGATGCGATTGAACATCTAAAGCGGGTGTATACGAGATCATTAGCATTTGAATTGCATCATGTACACGATCAAGAGGAGAAAAACTGGCTAAGAAATATGGTTGAATCTGAAGACTATTTCCCGGCTATAACTCCTGAGAAACAAAAAGAAACTTTAAAGCGTCTTGCTGAAGTAGAAGGGTTTGAAAGCTTCTTACACCGTACTTTTGTAGGGCAAAAACGTTTTAGTATTGAAGGGGTAGATACACTTGTTCCGCTTCTGGATGAAATTATTTCTGAATCGGTTCAAAGCGGTGCTTCCAACGTTAATATTGGGATGGCTCACCGTGGACGTTTAAATGTGCTCGCACATGTTCTTGGCAAACCATATGAAATGATTTTTGCAGAATTCCAGCACGCACCTAACAAAGACCTGGTTCCATCTGAAGGTTCAATTGGAATCAATTACGGCTGGACTGGTGATGTGAAATACCATTTAGGACTTGACCGACAAATTAAGAGTGATAATGTACAAAAAGCTCGCATTACTTTAGCTAATAACCCTAGTCACCTTGAATTTGTTAATCCGATTGTAGTTGGATACACTCGCGCGGCTCAAGAAAAACGAAATAAAGCCGGTTTTCCAGATCAGGATACAACTTCTTCCTTTGCAATCTTGATTCATGGAGATGCAGCATTTCCAGGACAAGGAATCAATGCAGAGACACTAAACCTTAGTAAATTAAGGGGTTATCATACAGGCGGAACCATTCATATTATTGCTAACAATATGATTGGATTTACAACAGAAAGCGAAGATTCGCGTTCAACTAAGTATGCAAGCGACTTGGCGAAAGGCTACGAAATTCCAATTGTACACGTTAATGCAGATGATCCGGAAGCCGTTTTAGCTGCCGCTCATTTCGCAACATTATATCGAAAGACATTCCAAAAGGATTTCTTAATCGATTTAATTGGATATCGCCGCTACGGGCATAACGAAATGGATGAACCAGTAGCTACCAATCCATTAATGTATAAGATTATTCATAACCGCCCTACGATTAAAAATCTTTATTTTGAAAACCTAAAACAAAAAGGAATCGTAAATGAAAACGAATTAAAAGAGATTGATCAAACAATCGAATCAAAGTTAAAGGCGGCTTACGATAAAGTTCCTAAAAACAGTGAAGAGCTCGATACAGAAATGAGACCTCCGGAAATCGTTGAAAAAGGTTTTCCAAAGATCAATACCGCTGTTGAAGAAAAAGCGTTAGCTGCTTTAAATGAAGATCTTTTAAAATGGCCTGAAGGATTTAAAGTATTTAACAAACTTGAAAAAATCTTAAAGCGTCGTTCAAAAGCCTTTAAAGAAGGTAAAATCGATTGGGCTCATGCGGAAGCACTTGCATTTGCAAGTATTATTTCTGAGGGCACTCCGATTCGTTTGACTGGTCAAGACTCTGAGAGAGGAACCTTTGCTCACCGTCATATCGTTTTACATGATAGTGAAACCGGAAATGTGTTCTCTCCATTGCATAACCTGCCAAATGGAAAGGCAAGCTTCGCTATTCATAACAGTCCGTTATCTGAAGCAGGCGTATTAGGATTTGAATACGGATATAACGTATTTGCTCCTGAAACACTCGTTTTATGGGAAGCCCAATTCGGAGATTTTGCTAACACTGCTCAAGTTATGTTTGATCAATTTATCGCAGCAGGCCGAGCAAAGTGGGGCCAAAAATCAGGTTTAGTGATGCTCTTGCCTCATGGATATGAAGGGCAAGGTCCAGAACACTCCAGTGCCCGCTTAGAGCGCTTCTTGCAGCTGGCAGCTGAAAATAACTGGACAGTAGCCAATCTATCAAATGCTGCACAATATTTTCATATTTTAAGACGCCAAGCGTTAATGCTGCAAAAAGAAGAAATTCGTCCATTAGTAATAATGACACCTAAGAGCTTATTAAGACATCCGCTTGCTGCGGCTTCATCTAGTGAACTTAATCAGGGTGAATTCCAGCCGATTGTCAATCAGCCTGGTTCTGGTGAAAAGGCAGAAAAAGTGGAACGTCTGGTCATTGGTTCCGGTAAGGTTATGATCGATGTGCAGGAAGAAATGAGCAAAGCAGAAACTGACATTAACTGGCTTCATGTAGCAAGATTAGAGGAAATCTATCCATTCCCAATGAATGATATGAAGGCATTAATTTCATCCTTCAAAAACCTTAAAGAAATTGTTTGGGTTCAAGAAGAACCGAAAAATATGGGAGCTTGGAACTTTGTAGAACCACGAATAAAGGAATTGGCTCCTAAAGGTGTTACTGTTAATTATGTAGGTCGCCGCAGAAGATCAAGTACGGCTGAGGGCGATCCGATTGTTCATAAGAAAGAACAAGCTCGTATCATTAATGAAGCTATCACACGCTAATCACATTAAGGGGGACATTGCAGTGGCAGAAGTAAAAGTGCCAGAGCTTGCCGAATCTATAACTGAAGGTACAATTGCTCAATGGCTTAAAAAACCAGGTGAATTTGTTGAAAAAGGAGAATACATTGTTGAACTAGAAACAGATAAAGTCAACGTTGAAATTATCTCCGACGAAGCAGGTGTGTTAAAAGAACAACTTAAAGGGGAAGGTGACACTGTTTTAGTAGGAGAGGTCATTGCCATTGTTGACAATGCTGCTTCTCCTGGAGCCGAGCCGCCAGCTGCTGAAGCGCCTGTTGCTGCGGAATCAAAAGAACAGCCAAAACAAGAACCAAAACAAGCAGTTGCAGCAGCTGCTGAAACTTCAGCTAACAATCGACCAATTGCTTCTCCGGCTGCCCGGAAGCTAGCTCGCGAGAAAGGGATCGATTTAAGTCAAGTTCCAACAGTAGACCCGCTTGGAAGAGTCAGAAAACAAGATGTAGATTCTTATCAAAATCAGCCGGCACAAGCTCCAAGCCAACCTGTAGCTGCTGCTCAGCCAGCTGCCGTTGTAGCGGATGGCAAGCCAGTTGAAAGAATCAAAATGACTCGCCGCCGTCAAACGATTGCGAAACGTCTGGTTGATGTTCAACACACAGCAGCTATGTTAACTACTTTTAATGAAGTAGATATGACAGCTGTAATGGATTTAAGAAAACGCCGCAAAGACCAGTTCCAAGCTGAAAATGACGTTAAATTAGGTTTCATGTCATTCTTTACAAAAGCCGTAACGATTGCACTTAAAAAGTTCCCATTATTAAATGCGGAAATTGATGGCGATGAAATCATCAAGAAAAACTTCTACGATATCGGCATTGCAGTATCAACTGACGAAGGCTTGATTGTACCAGTTGTTCGTGACACAGACCGCAAATCTTTCGCCGATATTGAAAGAGACATCGCGGACTTAGCTAAAAAAGCTCGTGATAAGAAATTAGGTCTTAATGAACTTCAAGGCGGTACATTCACAATTACAAACGGTGGGACATTCGGTTCTCTTCTTTCAACACCAATCTTAAACGCGCCGCAAGTTGGTATTCTTGGAATGCACACGATTCAAAACAGACCGGTTGCGATTGAAGATAGAGTTGAAATCCGTCCAATGATGTACATTGCCCTATCCTACGACCACAGAATCGTTGATGGTAAAGAAGCCGTAAGCTTCCTTGTAAAAGTTAAACAGCTATTAGAAGATCCTGAACAATTGCTTCTAGGATAATAAACAGAAAAACCCCTTTGGTAACCTAAGTTACTGAAGGGGTTTTGCAGTTTTTTCACTCTCTCCGACTTCAGATGTATGAATTTATCTGCTGAGGAAGGATTCAAGTTCATTCGGTTAGCCGATGAGACATTTAAGTAGGAGCCATACAATGAAAGTAGTAAACGAAGGGGAGAGATGAATTAATGTATCATTATGACTACGTTCATTTATATTTATACAACCAGTATGCAGAAGCGGTTAATAAACTGGAACGGGATAGAATTGTTAGGAAAGAGAGTTATTTTGAAAAATATACGACGCTTTTATCGAAAATTTGGAGCTGACATTTGGAGGAACCTTGTCTAAAATGGTGCCGAGTTTGGAATAACAGGTGGAGAGTTTGGAATAATGGTTGCAAAGTCTGGAATAAATAGAATGGGTGCTAAGTCCGGAATAAAGGGTGCTGAGTCCGGAATAACAGGGCGGCGAGTTCTAAAATAAGGTTCTGAGTTCCAAAAAGCGGCCAATATGTTCAAAAATCCCACTGGAGTCCCGAAAAAACCTCACTTAAGTACGAAAAAAGAAAGTAAAGTTCCTTAAAAGAGAGCTGAGTTCCGATAAAAAGGAACACAGCTCCAAATCCATTTTCTGATAGGGCTAGACCAAATATTAAACTAAGCAGGTTTTAAGATCTTTTACAAGCAGTTGAGTAAAAGGGGTTCTTTCCATTATACTAAAGATAAGTTCGTTTTTAGGAGGAATAAGATGCAACATCTATCATGGTCCACCAAACCAACGATTAAACAAGTTAAATGTGTACATACAGACGCTAAAAAATACATGGTGGAAAATGTGTTAACGCCAGGTAAAACATATGATGTAAAAAATGAAACCGAAGAATTCTACTTTGTTGTGGATGACACAGGGCAAGTTGGCGGTTTCTATAAAGATTATTTTGAAGAAGTATAGGATCATGAAAATATTAAAAGTTGCCATTGGGCTATGTGGCAGCTTTTTTATTATATTTTTACCGAAAAGGGGGATATCTAATGGGGACTTACGTCTTTGTATACGGAACTTTACGGAAATATGAATCCAATCACGGTTACATTCAAAACAGTACGTGTAAGGCAAATCAAGCATGGGTGAAAGGGATTCTATACGATACAGGTGATGGATATCCAGCTTTGACTGTAGATGATAATTCAGGGCTGGTTTATGGGGAAGTTTATGAGGTAGATGCAGTGACACTTGAGAAAATAGACGATTTAGAAGATTATAAGGCTGATAGAGATGAGAATCTATATATGCGGATTGAAACAAATATTTACACAGATCAGGGCGTGTTAAAAGGATTTACTTACGTTGCGGGTAACCAAAGTCGATTAAGAAATAAAATTGACCTCGGTGACTGGAGAGTATATCAGTTTCTAAAAGAGAGACCAGCCAGTGTTTTCTACTTTGCTTATGGGTCTTGTATGGATCAAGAACGATTCGAACTGGCTAGGGCAGATAGCTATTTTCAAAAAGAAGTTGGGGCTGGTGTACTGCAAGGCTATTCAATGAAATATACATTTAGAGTTGAGGATGGAGGTAGAGCCGATATTGTCGAGGCAAACGACAGGTTAGAGGGGATTCTCTATGATTGCCCCCAAGATGCGGTTCCCTATTTATTTAAACGTGAAGGTGTCTATACCCAGTCTTACCGTCCAACTTTTGTCGATATTCAGGTAGGATACCAAGTATACCCATCTTGCTTAACATTTACGGTAGTTCATAAAAATGAAGAGATGGCTCCGCCTGTTCATTATGCAAAAGAAATCTTGAGGGGATCAAAAGGAAAAGTTAGTTCTTCTTATTATGAAAGGCTGATTAGACAATTGGAGGACTTAGAGTTTGATCTTGCCCATCAGGAGATAGATTCAATTATACAAAGTTAAAAATTTAAATAAGAATGGACTAGTATTTCGTAAGTGTTTCTTTATAGTGACTTACGGATTGTGCTAGTCCTTTTCTGTTAAATTTGGTTAATTTTAGGTATCCATCATTCCGGATTATAGTAAAATAGTGTAACTTTTTTGTAATGGGCGGAAGCACTATTCATTTCTTTTGAAAAAATAAGTAATTTGGCACAAGGAAAAAATGTGGTGAATAGGGAATCTTTGTAAAAACAAGCTATATAAATATAATAAGGAAGAATTTTTCTATTCTTGAAAGGAGGGATGCCGATGATTAAATAGAGATATTAGTAAATCCCCTCTCTGCCTCGGAAAAAAGACAACATGAAGGAAGAATACGAAAGGAAAGCTGTTATGTTGTTGGGGGCTGTCGGTGAAGGTCTATTTCTGACTTAGTCTGAACAGAATGGATAAGCCACAGAGTCTGTGCCAAAACAGTAACCGTAGGTATTCATGTCTTTTAAATTAAAACGAGGGGTGGTTTTATGTCGTTGTTGTATGGATTTTTGATTGGTAGTTTTATGGGATTGCTTACGCATGCAAAAAGAAATGGGAAAATCATCAAGCCTTACAACAAAAAGAGAGTATTTGAGTATGGTTTCTTATTAGATTGTCTATTCGGAGGAGTGGCGGCCATTGCCATTGTTACCCTAACCGAACCCGCTACGTTAGATCAATTAATTTTTACGTCGGTATTAGCCGGTTACGGTGGCGATACGTTAATTGCGAAAGTGGAAGCAGCCAAATTAAGTGAAATCCTTAATCAGCTCTTCTTTCAAGTGGAAATTGAACTAAACGCAGAGATCATTATTGAAAATCAAAGTCAAATCCATTCGTAAACTGAAAGAATGGAGGAGTGCTCTGTGGTGAGATTAAAGGATTACATGACAGAAGCAGAATATAATAAAATCAGAAACCTCCAGCTGGAGCTTTTAAGAGCCAACTCAAAAAAAGAAGCATTACTGATTAAAGGAGAAATAGATGAAATCATACAACGAATTAAAATGCGGTATAAAGCTGAAAAAAGCGATAAAAACACTTCTTCATCATAGAAAACCGCTACACATCAACTCCTGCCTTTAAACTAAGGTAGCAGAAGCCTTAGTTTTTATTTTGCCTGCATCTAACACCTCTTATTAGATACTACATTTCCCTACTAACCATAATATTATTATGTTAAGTATAATAAATAATACCGTTTTAATAATTTTCAACAAATGCAGAAGAAAAGGGGATTGAGAAAATCCCCTTAATCTTTGACAGATTGAAAGATTAATGTCGTATTATGTCCGCCGAAACCAAAGGCATTGCTTAACACAGTTTGTACTCGTTTTTTTCTAGAGCGGTTAGGTACATAGTCTAAGTCACAGTCCGGGTCGGGATTTTCTAGATTAATGGTTGGCGGAATAATTCCAGTTTTTATGGCCATAAGGGAAAAAATGGCTTCAGTGGCCCCAGCGGCACCCATCATATGGCCAGTCATCGATTTTGTTGAACTAATCGGGATTTGGGAGGCTAATTCTTTAAAGAAGGTCTTTATCGCAGCTGTTTCCGATTTGTCATTATAAACTGTACTTGTTCCGTGAGCATTTATATAATCGATACTGGTTTTTTCAATATTAGCGTATTGAACGGCAAGCTGCATTGATCTTACTCCGCCCTCACCGAAAGGAGCAGGGCTTGTAATATGATAAGCATCGCCTACAGTTGCATAACCGATAATTTCACCATACACATGAGCATTTCGTTTAACAGCAGATTCATAGGATTCTAGGATAATAGCACCTGCTCCTTCACCCATAACGAGTCCATCACGATTTTTATCAAAGGGTCTGCAAGCTTTTTGGGGATCAGGATTGGTAGAAATCGCCCCCATTGCACAAAAGGCACCGACACCTAGAGGAGTAATCGATGCTTCTGATCCCCCGGCAATCATGATGTCGGCTTCTCCACGCTGAATCGCTCGATATGATTCGCCAATGGCATTAGCTCCAGAAGCACAGGATAAAACTGTACAATTATTAACCCCTCTCGCACCAATAGCAATCGAAACCTGGCTTGACGCCATATTACAGATGACAGTTGTCGTGGCAAATGGATAAAGATTTGTATATCCGCCTTCAAGAAGATTCATATGACTCTCTTCAAAGCTTTCAATCCCGCCAATCGCTGTTCCAAACCATACACCGATTCGCTCAGCCTCTACATCTTTTCCAATTTGAATATTAGCATCATCAAGTGCCATAATCGATGCAGCCATGGCATATGCTGCAAATCGGTCAACGCGATGCCTTTCATTAACTTTCATGTAATTGGCTAATTGAAAATCTTTTACCTCCGCGGCCGTTTTGGCAGAGAAATGCTCACAGTCAAATCTGGTAAGCGGTCCAATTCCAGACCTTCCATTAATCGCAGATTCCCAAGTTTCCGTAAGGGAGTTTCCTAATGGAGAAACAGTTCCTAGGCCTGTTATCACAACTCTTGTCAATCGTAGCCCTCCTAAATAATGGATATGCAGGTCTATTTCGACAAAACAGGCCAAAATTCCTCCGAAAATTTTAAAATATGACAGTTATTTCCGTTAAAGCAGGTGGATGGTCTTTATTTGCGTTTAGTTAAATAGTCATATGTTTAGGAAAAAGTAATCGTACGGTTATTAAAAACTATATGGTGGGGGGCGTGCACTTCAGATGCCTGCACGAAATTAAGTTTATGTAGCGAAATTACAGGTTTATCAACGAAATTGCGGGTATTTAATGAATCAAACATCGCCAGTCCAAAAGAGTATCATCCCTGAATCGGATGGAGTCCATACTGTTTGATTCTGTTTACGATGTCTTCTTGGCCAATTTGGTTTGAATCATACGTAATCTTTACTTCCCCATCTTCGATATCGACGAGTGCCCGCTCCACACCATCCATACCCATTAAAATCGTCTCTAATTTTTGAATAGGCTCTTCGCTGGTTGCTTCTTTTATAAATAGAGTTAAGTCCTCCATGTGTCTCATCCTTTCTGTTTGAATGCAGCTTTAAACCCTTGTTGTAGATTTTCCTTTTTTGGCTGAATTATGTAAGAATTTACTAAAGTATTTAAATAAAAATGAAGCTGGAAAGATAAAATAAAGGTTGTTCCTTTTTGGGTGTACCCCGTTTGAACAACCTATTTACTATATTAATTCTTCCAGATATATTTGTTTTGGTGGTCTGTTGTCCCAACAAACTTTAAGGGAAATGATTTCTTCCGTATCTTTTACGGTTACTTTCACAATCGTAATAGGGGAGGAAGTTATATTGGTGTTCATATAATAATTACTCCTTTAATGATTTTTGACTTTGACGTAAAAAGGATGGCAATATTACAGCCATCCCATTAAATCAGATTATTCTTCGTAACTTCTTTCTAGTTCTTCAACAAGTGCCCCAACATATGCAACAGCTTTGCGAATTGGATCCGGCGTTGACATATCGACACCTGCATACTGGATTAATTCAAGCGGGGTTTTCGTTCCGCCTGCTTTTAGTACCTCTAGCCAGCGGTCGATGGCTGGTTGCCCTTCTTCTTTAAAGAGCTGTGAAACCGCAGTAGATACTGTCAATCCAGCTGAGTAGGTATATGGATAAAGACCCATATAGTAATGAGGCTGACGCATCCAGGTTAATTTCGCTCCTTCATCAATTTCAACTGTATCGCCCCAGAAATTTGAGAGAGCTTCGCCTTTTTGTTCGGAAAGAGTTTTAGCTGTTAACGGAACACCTTTTTCAGCTAAAGAATAAACTCTTCTTTGGTATTCTCCTTCTAGGAGGTGTGTCACAAAGTTATGATAATAGGTTCCTAAAAGTTGAAGGATGACCCAGCGTCTCATTCGCTTATCTGTTGTTTTTGATAAAATGTGGTCTGCCAAAAGCATTTCATTCATCGTAGATGGTGCTTCAACAAAATACGTGGATGGACGTGTATTGAAGCTGCGTTGATTTTTATTAGCCAGGTAGAAGTGGCCGGCATGTCCGAGTTCATGGGCAAGAACAAAGGCACTTCTCATGTTATTGGTCCATGTAATTAAGATGAATGGGTGAGAACCATAAGGACTTGAACAAAAAGCTCCAGTTGATTTGCCAACATTATCGGCTAAGTCAACCCGGCGTTCTGTTAAAGCTGTTTCCATAATCTGACTGTATTCTGGCCCCATTACCTGCAACGCTTCTAAAATAACTTTTGAAGCTTCTTCATAAGTGGTTTGCGGATTGAAATCAGGGTCAAGCGGAGCTTTCAGATCACA
This sequence comes from Bacillus oleivorans, assembly GCF_900207585.1. GTDB lineage: Bacteria > Bacillota > Bacilli > Bacillales > JC228 > Bacillus_BF > Bacillus_BF oleivorans. The sequence continues at coordinate 499,259 of NZ_OAOP01000002.1, forward strand.
GAATTTTAGTGTATCTAATCCAAGAACCCGTTTTTTCAACTGGGCGTACCTGCGCATATACGGGGCAAGCTCTTGTTGAATGACATCTAATTGGTTATGATACATTTCTTCTGTCACTTTCTGCGGATGAAGCAGCATTTGTGTAACAGAATTATATTGACGAAGCTTAGCCATGGCAACCTGTTTTTTAACCTCAGTTGTATAGGTAGCAGCAAATGTATTTTGATATTGTTTTAGAGTTTTAACAAATGATTCGTATGCTTTTCTTCGAGTTTCAGTATTAGGGGAGAGTTCATATTCATCTTCATAAAGAGCAAATGAGTTTGGCAATTCTTCGCCATCAGGAGCTTGAAATGAATCAAACACCATATCAGCTAATTTGCTTCGCAGATAAATCATATAAGGAGCTTGGTGAACTTCACTTAAACTAGCAAGAGCTTCCTCCGTTTCGGGGGAGAGGGTATGCTGTTTTCTTTTTGCCAAATCTTCTAGATTTTTTTGGAACGGCTCTAGTCCCTGATTTTCTTCTATGTATTTTTCCACAGTACCATCTGGAAGAGCCAGGATTTCCGTTTCAACAAAGGATAGGGAAGCATTTAATCTAGCAAATGCTGAAGCTACTTTCCCGGAAATCGCCTGGTTGTCTGGGTTGGACCCGTCTTCAGATGAACGCAGACTCGCATAGGTACCGACCAAAATTCCTTTTTCGGCTACCTTTGCTTGTGCTTCTAAACACTCGAGTAAAAACTGAGATCCTTCTCCAAGTCTGCCTTTATATTGGGTAACAGTTGGAAGTAACTCTTCCACCTCTCTTAGAGCAGACTCCCATTCATCAACGGTTTCAAATAAATCTTCAAGTTTCCAGGTTTGATCGACAGGCACTTCTGCACGTGTTAGCCGTTTTTTTACTGTTTTTTGCATAATAATCTAGTCCCCTTTCTTGGAGCAGCTGATTCTAGTCATTTTTAGATTCTATCAAAAAGGTGACTAGAAACACTCAATTTATTTCGCCACTCTAATAAAATGATTATAAAGGATAAACTATCTTTTGTGTCATATAAGTCAGAATTTTTTAAACTACAAATTTCGCCATTATCAGTTCAAATAAGGAAAACAGTAAGAAAACTAACATATTTTTTTTCATAAAGTCAGTAAAATATATGGTTAACATTTTAACTAGAAGTATCATTATTTATCGGAACATTTAAACTTTTGGGCAATCTATCGACAAAGTATACAGATGGGGGTAATGTGATTTATATAGGAAAGGAAAGGCAGCGAATGCGGAGGTATATTTACATGATTGAGCAAAAAAAAAATATTCTTATACTTCAAGTGTTTTTTCTTTTTGTTTATTTCGGTTCAGCCGGAATTACCTCGTTTCTAAGTGTTTATTTAAGTGAAGATCAAGGTTTAAACGGCTATCAAATCGGGACGATTATGTCGATTGGACCAATTGTCATGATCTTTTTCCAGCCAATCTGGGGAATGTTGAGTGACATGACCAATGCACCAACAAAAGTAATTTCATTTTTATGCGTTACAGCAGGTGTACTGGGACTCGGTTATTTAGTTATTGACGATTATCACTGGTTAATCTTCTTAGCGTTATTCTTCGCCATTTTCCAAAGCGGAATTAACCCTATTTCCGACAGTATCGCTTTAAAGTATACCGGAGAAAGAAATTTAAATTATGGGAGTATCCGATTATTTGGTTCCCTTGGTTTCGGACTAGCTGTGTATTTAATAGGTAAACTGAGTGAAACCCCACTGGGACTTGATGTTATTTTTTATGCTTTATTTGTCACACTGTTGCTTGCGGCCATTATTGTCATGAAGGCACCAAAGGAACGGGCTAAACAGAAGCTTCAATTAAAAGAAGGCATCAAAAAGGTATTATTGCTTCCTAAATTTATTCTTTTTATAGCTTCTGCTTTCCTTATTTTTGGTCCAAATTTGGCGAACAACACGTATTTCGGTCTATTTGTCGAAGACTCAGGCGGAACTTTTGCTGGAATTGGAACAGCATTTTTAATTGCGGTTCTATCAGAAATTCCATTTATGCAAGCAGCCAAACGGTGGATTGAAAGAATCGGTGTATTAAATGTGATGCTTATTGCTGGAATCGTATCCTTCGTTCGATGGGGATTATATGTAACTGAGCCTGCTCTTTGGATTATTTATGCTACAGCGGTCCTTCAGGGAGCTGCGATTGGTCTTTTTATCCCTGCAGGACTTCAATATGTTCGGGACGTTACACCTGTGCAAATGACGGCAACTGCAGTGACATTATATACGTCGGTTGCCCATGGGTTTGGAACCTGGTTCAGTACTTTTTTTGGCGGTATTGTATATGAAGTAGCTAGTATTTTCTCAGTTTATTTATTCTTTGGAATTTTGGCCATTATAGGGATTATCTTAAACCTTTGGTTGATTAAATTAGATAAAAAAAATGATGAGTCCAATCCGTCTAATGCGGTAGGATTTTAAAAATCGTCTTAGACTAATGGGGTTTGCTTACAAAAGCGGACCCCGCTCCAAAGTTAATTTTTTCGCTCCAAAATTGTATAAATGGCTCCATAGTGAGTGTGTTTCGCCCCATTCCCATATAGGACCGTTCCAATTTTTGCTGTTTTTGCTCCGTAATGGGTTAGTCTCGCTCCAAATTCCATGAAATTGGCTCACACTGGCTGATTTCTGCTCCAAACGGGTGAACCCTCTCGAAAAAACCGCATAAACATCGCCCAAATTTCTGTTAATCAAACTAGCCAGCCAATAGTTATTATCCGCTAATCCCTTTTTCGGTATGGTAAAATAATAAAATATGTGTTGATTAATTATGAATGTTTAATTAGGAGCTGTTCAAATGTCAAAAAAATTAGTCTTAGCAGAAAAACCTTCTGTTGGTCGAGATATAGCAAGAGTACTTCAATGCCAAAAAAAAGGGAATGGTTATTTTGAAGGTTCCCAATATATTGTGACATGGGCTTTAGGTCATCTCGTAACATTAGCTGATCCGGAAAGTTATGATCATAAATATAAATCATGGAGAATCGAGGACCTGCCGATGCTGCCGGCACCACTAAAATTAGTGGTCATTAAGCAAACTGGAAAACAATTTAATACGGTAAAACAACTGTTGAACCGAAACGAAGTCAATGAAATTATCATTGCAACTGATGCAGGCCGTGAAGGGGAGCTTGTTGCCCGCTGGATTATTGAAAAAACAAAGATTCATAAATCAATAAAACGTCTGTGGATCTCATCTGTAACCGATAAGGCAATTAAAGAGGGATTTTCGCGTTTGCGAAACGGGAAAGAATTTGAGAACTTATATGCTTCTGCTGTGGCACGTTCTGAAGCAGATTGGTATGTCGGCATTAATGCTACAAGAGCATTGACAACAAAGCATAATGCCCAGCTCTCATGCGGTCGTGTGCAAACGCCAACGCTTGCTATTATTGCTGCAAGAGAAGAAGAAATCAAAAACTTTAAACCGAAGACGTATTACGGTATTCAAGCTGAAACAGATTTATTAAGGTTAACGTGGCATGATGGAAAAACAAAAGATCAAAAAACGTTCCAAAAGGAAAAAATCGAGAATCTGCTTTTAAAGCTGAAAAATAAGGATTTGATCGTTGAAAACGTTCATCGGACTCTTAAGAAAAGCTATGCTCCGCAATTATACGATTTAACGGAATTGCAAAGAGATGCTCACAAGATCTTTGGCTTTTCTGCGAAGGAAACGCTTTCCATCATGCAAAAGCTCTATGAACAGTATAAAGTAGTGACGTATCCAAGAACAGACTCGAGATATCTTTCATCTGACATTGCAGATACCTTAAAAGAACGGGTTGAGGCATGTAAAGTACAGCCATATGCAAGAGTTGCCGCGAAGATATTGCAAAGCCCAATTAAAACGAATAAGTCATTTATTGATAATAGTAAAGTGACCGATCACCATGCAATTATTCCAACGGAACAGGCTGCCAGTATTAGAGCATTAAGTGAGAAAGAAAGAAAAATATACGATTTAGTCGTCAAACGTTTTCTTTCTGTACTTCTCCCTCCGTTCGAATATGAGCAAACGGTTGTGGAAGCAAAGTCTGAGGGAGAAATTTTCACAGCTAAAGGGAAAAGCGTATTGTCCTTGGGCTGGAAAGAAGTTTTTGAACAAAACGATGACGATGAAATGGATGAAACAGAGGCAGAGCAAACGATCCCAGCCATTGAAAAGGGAGAAATTTTAAAAGTAACACTCTGGAACCAGACAACAGGTGAAACTAAACCTCCTAAGCCTTTCAACGAAGGAACCCTTCTGTCCGCGATGGAAAATCCGGTTAGGTATATGGCGGGAGAAAGGAAGGACCTGATTCAGACGATTGGAAAAACAGGAGGGCTAGGTACGGTTGCAACGAGAGCGGACATTATCGAAAAGTTATTCAATAGCTTTTTAATTGAACAAAAAGGAAAAGATATATTCATTACAAACAAGGGTAAGCAACTATTAGAGCTTGTACCTGAAGATTTAAAGTCGCCAGCTTTAACTGCTGAGTGGGAACTAAAGCTTGAGTCTATTGCAAAAGGCAAGCTGCCTAAGAAAGTTTTTATTAAAGAAATTGTAGAATATACAAAGGAAGCCGTTTCTGAAATCAAAAATAGTGAGGCGCGATTTAAACATGATAATGTAACAGGAACACGTTGTCCTGATTGTGGCAAATTGATGCTTGAGGTTACTGGGAAGAAAGGGAAAATGCTCGTTTGCCAGGACCGAGAATGCGGGCACCGAAAAAGCATTTCAAAAATCACGAATGCCAGATGTCCGAATTGTCATAAACGGTTAGAGCTGCGCGGAGAAGGAGAAGGTCAAATCTTCTTCTGCTCATGCGGTCACAGGGAAAAGGTATCTGCTTTTCAAAAGAGAAGAAAAGAAAATCAGACATCAAAGGCGTCTAAACAAGAAGTTCAGAAATATTTAAAGAAAAACAAACAAGAAGAGCCAATTAATACATCATTAGCAGATGCACTGGCGAAGCTTAATTTAGACAAATAAAAGAAAATGAACCCTAGGGAATTCCCTTGGGTTTTTTACTTCTTTTGGAAAAAGAATGGTGAAAAAATTCCAAGTTACTCCATAATAGACTATAATTATAGTAAAAAAAGATCTGAAATATTTAAAAGGGGAATTGCACTTGAAAAAATATATTATATTAGCGATCGTTATCATCCCCGTTTTAGTCGTGCTATCTTTTCACTATCAGATGACTGAAACCGCAAAAAGAACACCGCCAGATCATGTACCATATTTGATTATTCTTGGTGCAAAAGTGAATGGAACGGAAATGTCTTTAGCTTTGCTTTATCGTGCGAATAAAGCGTTAGAGTATTTAAAAAAAAATCCAACTACTAAGGTAGTCGTGACAGGAGGGCAGGGTCCTGGAGAGGAGATAACAGAAGCGGAGGCCCTTCAATCCTATTTGTTGGAAAATGGGATTGAATCTAATCGAATTTTAATAGAGGATCAATCTACTTCAACCTATGAAAATCTTAAATTTACAAGAGAACTCTACAATATTCGCGAGGCAGTAATTGTGAGCAATGATTTTCATTTGTACAGGGCGATTGAACTAGCTGAAAAAATAGGGATCCGTGGATTCCCTTTAGCAGCGAAAACGCCGGAAGTTGTAACATTTCAGTTACATATAAGAGAGTATGCTGCTCTATTAAAAATGAAAATTACCGGAAAATAGGAGAGATTTAGAAACTTACATAAAGGAGTATGCATTCATTGAAATTTAGTACGCCTGGATTCACGCTCAAATAAATGTGGTGTCGCTTAAAATAGGGAGACTTGCGCTCAAAAAAGCGAGAATGCGCTCAAAGTAGCGGAACCCGCGCTCTTATAAGTCCGAACCGCTCAAAAAAGCAGATTCGCTCACAATTACAAGAGAAACGGGCCCGATTAATAAGTCCGGAGTAAATTTATATAGAATCCGGCCCAAAAAAGCCAACTAGCTATTAAAGACTAGTTGGCTTTATCTGAAAAAAACTATTTAACTATATCTCCAGTCTGATCTATATAAACTGACTGGATAACCGTTCGGTTAAATTCTTTTCCTTGACTGGATTGGCCTGTAATGTCGGTCGTCAAATTATAAACACCGGAACCCAAATAGGGAAGTTCCACAGATGAATTGCCTTCATTTATGACTAGCTTTAGTTGTTCTGGAGCTGAATTTTCATCTTGGTAGTATTCGAGAGAAATAGTGGCTTTGATTCCATCTTCCTCAACAGTTTGACCTTCTGCATAAATGGTAACTTCTCGTTGATCACTAACCGAAATATCCAGGTCCTGATTTAAATGGCTTTTGTAAAAAACACCCAGCAAATATTTTTCTTTTTCTGCTGATGCTTCAATGGTCCATTGCCCGAATTTAGGGTTAGGGATGGTTATGGAATGATGATAGGCACCAGCAAATGGGCTAAAGTCAGGTTCTTCATCCACTGAAAAATAAGAGTACATACGTCCATCTGGATCCTTTAGTACAAGAGAGACTTCTTTTCGGGTACTGATCCAATCGATTGTGATTTCCGAGACGCCTTCCTCAACAGCAAAGGTTTCTGTTGTTTTTAATCGATAGGATCCGCCTTTATAAAAAGCGTTTGTTTGCGAAGTGTTTTTTTCGATAGAAGATGCCGATTTAGATGCAATTGCATTTTCATATAGCAAAGATTCAAAGAGGTCAAAGGTTGAGCTTCCCTGTCTAATTTCGGAATGGTTCCAATCGCCAACAGACACTTCGGTTGCATAGGATAAACGAGAGCTTTGGACTGTTACAGCTCCATCGTTTGGCCCGTAAGAACTTAAGTAAAGTCCGCCCCAATATAAGGAGCTTCCGAAGCTGCCCCAAGCCGTTCCGCCAAATGTGTAAAAGGGGATCCGATATACATTTTGGCGGGAATCCGTTTGGGTCCGAAATTGATCCATATATCCTGTTTGCATTGAATACGTAGCATCACTTTTACTTCCAAGAATTCCGGCTAACCATCCTGCCCAGCTGCTATAGGCTAAATCAGCCAGCTCAGAGCCGTGATGGGGACTCGATAACGTAATAACACGGTGGACATATGGATCCGCGCCATAATGGACTAATGCAGCCTGGGTGTCTATTCCCCCTTTGCTATGGGAAACGACTACAAGTTTTTCACCAAAATGATTGTAAATCTCTTCTATTTTTTCAGCAAGTAACTGTCCATTATCCCACATATTTCGAGTTGGATATAAATCTATAAATGCTGTCTCGTAACCATTTGCGTAGGCCGTATCATACATATCATTTCCTTCCCACCAGGTGGAAGCAGAGCTATTTAATCCATGGACAAAAACAATCGGTGACTTATACGGGTCTACATAATCAGGTGTAGTTCCTAAATACCATTCACCAGGGGTCCCGGCAGGTTCTCCCTTTCCTAGGGAACCTGCAACTGCTGGTAATGGCCATACCAACAAAAGAACCAATATGAAACAGACAAACCTATTCGTGGTAAGCACACTCCTTTAACTTTTAATATACTGACGGTAAAAGCGCTTTCAGCCTTTACAAATATATGGAAATAATCATTTGTTATTACCGTACAAAAGACCTAAACTCATTAAGTAAAAAGGCATGTATATTTGCAAAAAATACGTTGATTACTATAGCTAGTGAGAAATTTGTCGATTTATAAAATAACCAAAAATATTGATTTTACATGAAAATAGGTGTATAGTAAAGATATATTTCATATTTTTTATAAAAAATATATGAAATGGGTCGTATCTTCGAATGAGGCTAAGGCAACATAGATGGCCTTTTCTCGGAGAGCTACGCCTTTTTTTATTGGCAACTCCAACGCTTTTTGATCAGAATGATAAAGCTTGCATCATTTTTATAGGAGTAATCTCATAAACTTATGGGTAGCCTATTTTTATATGAATGAATCAGCTTTTTAAAATCTCATTGGGGGTGTAGGCTTGTTTAATCGCAGAAATCAGGAAGAAGTTGAAAAGGTAGAAACCAAAGTTTGGGTTTGTACTTCGGATGATTGTAATTGCTGGGTACGCGATAATTTTAAGAGCAGTGAGGTTCCAGCTTGTCCAATTTGTGAAAGTAAAATGGAACAAACAACTAGGGTTATTGAAATCCTTCATAATCCAAGTTCTGCTATGTAAGAATCTGCCCCTCAGTCGACGAAATGAAAGATACTGAACTACCATAAAAAGATAAAGGTCCTAAAGCCTTTATCTTTGTTTTATGTGTATACATATTTAAGATTAATCTGTGCACCAATATAGGAGGAAACATACATATGAATCGTTTAGAAGCTGGAACAGTTGTCAGGCTTCAGGCTGAGCGAGAAGCTCCGTTTGGGTATTTCTTAACAGATGGAGAAGAGAGTGTATTACTTCATCAAAATGAAGCAGCAGAAGAAATAGAGCTGGGACAGGAAGTTACCGTTTTTTTGTATCATGATAAACAAGGCCGGCTCGCAGCTACTATGAAAATACCTGTAATCCAGAATGGCCGCTATGGCTGGGCTGAGGTTGTGGGCGCTGTTAAAACACTCGGTGTATTTGTCAACATTGGAATAACTAAAGATATATTAGTATCATTGGATGATCTGCCTTTATTAGAGAACTTATGGCCCAAAGAAGGGGACAAATTATTTCTTTCTTTAAAAAGTGATCGGAATGGAAGATTGTTTGGCCGTTTGGCAACGGAGGATATTATCCGACAAATTTCCAGAAAAGCACCGGAATCCATGAAAAATCAGAATGTAAGCGGCCGTGTCTACCGCTTATTGAAGGTTGGTTCTTTTATTTTAACCGATGACGGATTCAGAGGTTTTATTCATGAATCGGAGCGGGCCGAGGAGCCGAGACTGGGAGAATTAGTTAAGGGAAGAGTAATTGGAGTCAAAGACGATGGTTCACTAAATCTCTCTTTGATCCCTCGTGCCCATGAAAAAATGGACAAGGATTCAGAGACAATTTTATCGTTTATGGAGTCTCGCAATGGAGCGATGCCTTATAGCGATAAAAGCCAGCCAGATGATATTGAGCTTCGCTTTGGCATGAGTAAAGCGGCTTTTAAAAGGGCTTTAGGAAGGCTGATGAAAGCGAACAAAGTGGTACAAAAAGATGGCTGGACTTATGCGGTTGCGAACGAACAGCCAAAAAAACAGTAATTAAAAAGCTTTGATTTAATTTAAGCTTGAGGGATTAAAATCCATCAAGCTTTTTGTATTATCTAAAGTAAAAACTATTGGTCCAATGTCCCAAGCTTGTCTTTCCACTTTAAATAAGTAGCCTCACAATGTGATGGAAAGATTAATATATTCTTATTTTTTAGGTGTAATTGATTTAACATCGCAAAGGTTTCTATATACGCAGACCAATCTTCAATCGCCAAACGTGCAAATGGAAGCGGCAGTGAAAGTTGTTCGATTGATTTCAATGACCAGCTGGCATCTGCACATAAAAATACCCATCTATTTTTTGTTCTAAGGAAAATTCCATATTGATATCTTGTGTGCCCTGGAAGAAGGACGGCGTAAATGGATGAATCTCCAAGTAAATCATATCCTTGAGTGAAAGGAGACAGTTCATCTGGAAGCCGAACCAAGGAAGTTTCCTCCAAAAATGAGAACCGAAGATTGGGTGGAACTAAATCAGGAAGATATGCCCGTTTTAATGCTTTGAACCCTTTCTTGTCTCTTACAGACTCCCATTCTTGGTTTGAACAAATAATAGGTTTATCTTTGAAAAAATGAAGACCTCCTAAATGATCGGCATGAAAATGAGATATCAAAACGGTATCAATTGGAGGGAGGCTCGTCTTAAAAGAAAAATCCTCATAAAGTTTTACTGGAGTAACGAATTGATACAAACGATATGGAAACCTAGCGCTTGCAACAAAATATGCAGAATCGTACCCAGTATCAAACAGAATATTCCCTTTTTCGGGATGTGAAAATGAAAAGATAAGAGCAGGAAATGACTGTTTTTTCCAAGGATTTTTACAGTCTGTCAATTTTCCAAGCTGAAAGCATTCACCGGTTTTATAGACCTTTATATTAAAAACAAAGTTGCGAGGCATTGGTTCCAAGTTAGCACGTTCCTTTCTAGGATCTTCTATCTAATTATAGTTGAAAATTAGAATAAATAGAAAATGAACTTGATTTTTTTGGAAAACGAATGTAAGTGCGCTTGACTTTACACCTTTAAATGTGTTTTACTTAATACACCATGTTCTCGTTAATAAAATAAAGACTAAATAGATGTAAGCCGTGATTTCGTAAGTTGTATGATTTACCTAAATGACAGCTTATAGGAATAACGGTTTTTCTTTTGGATTAATTTTTAATGGGTAATGGTTAAACAGATTTAGGAGGAATTTTTTAATGAACACTGGTAAAGTAAAATGGTTTAATGCAGAAAAAGGTTTTGGATTTATCGAAGTTGAAGGTGGAGACGATGTATTCGTACACTTTTCAGCAATCCAAGGCGAAGGCTTCAAATCTTTAGAAGAAGGTCAAACAGTTACTTTCGAAATCGTTGAAGGAAACCGTGGACCGCAAGCAGCTAACGTAGTAAAAGCGTAAGTTCATGAATGTTATGGCGGCGTTCTTTACGCCGCCTTTTCTATTTAGAAGTCACCCTTCGTCATTTCCACCTTCCATTCTTCTCTTCTTAAACCATTCATAAATTCGAACATCAATCTCAGGTTTGAAAGTTTCCAAAAAAAGAAAACGGTGAAATGTTTAGAATGAAAAATGTAAGTTTAGGCTTTAGCAGGTTAATAACCTGATCCACACTGGCACGGTCTAGGAGCCGTAAGGATGAAAGAGAGGTAGGGCTTTCATTGTTTTGGGTTCGATTTTTCTATTATAAAAATAGATAAAATTAGATAATTAGAATTCCTTCTAAGTAATAAACGTCTCATCAGGCTTGTTGACACATGTAGTGTCACATTCCCTGAAGAGGCGTTTTTTTATACAATAAGTTATCAGTATGAAAATTTAGCGACAATTTGAGCCTTTATTTCCATTTGTCCTGGTTCAATAGGTGTGGAAACACTTTGAACCATCGCTGTTGCTTCAAAAGGGATAGGCGGCTGCCTTGGTGTGGTCATTTCAGTAATAGAAAATGGGACCTGGTTCAGGCTAACTCCGGCAGCAGAAGCAATCGCTAACGCTTTTTCTTGAGCATTTTTGACTGCAAATTCAAGTGCTTGATTATAATAAGAAGCTTTTTTCTCTAATGAGAATTCGATATTAGAGACGGTGTTTGCCCCGTTTTGAATAGCTGTATTAACCACTAATCCAACTTTTTTTATAACATGTATAGTAATCTCAATCATATTGGTTGCACGGTAACCTCTAAACAGTTGCTGTCCATCCTTAAAATCATATTGCAGGTCAATCCGATACTCGTCTGTTTTAATATGTTCCTTGGGAATGCCAAGTCCGATAAGGGCTTGTATAACATTGCTCATGGCAGCAGAGTTTTTATCTAATGTTTCTGTTAAATCCACTCCCTCAGTAATAACTCCAAGTCTAATAATGGCAACATCCGGTTGAGCAGAAATAACTCCCTCCCCGAGCACTTCAATAACCCGATCCTTTGCAGGAGATGTGTGATGGGAAGGGTTTCGGTAAAACGCAGACTGGTTGTGCATTCCAAAATACCTCCTAGATCCTTTTTCTTCTAATATTTATTAGACGGCTTACCTATTTGTTACTCCTTCCTTCAATATTCAAAAAGAAAGAAGCTTTGTGTTAACATTAACTGTTTTTTCTAGGGAAAATGGACTATTTATCAGAAAAATAGGATGTAAGATTGATATTGATTATTTCTTTACAAATTTTTACTATAACTTTTCACATATTTAATTAATTCTTAAAAATGATCGTAGACCATTTGGTTCATTTTTCCAAATATGGGATTTAGAAAATTTCCAGAGTAGACTAAAATGGTTATTTTTTATTAATAAATTATGTCAAACATCAGCCAAAAATGGTAATTATTTACTAATGAGCAAAAGAGGGACTAATGATATAGATTCATTTTTAGAAAATTCTGTAAGTTATAGACACCAATCGACAGAATCAACCCTTATTTGTAGTTTAGGCTAGAGCTAGCACCAGGATTTTACATAGGTGAAATTTGGTGGAAAGGAGGTTCGCGAGATTTATTTACTTATTAAAAGGGAGTGAAAAGGGTTGAAAAAAGCGAAACCGAAAAAATGGTACCGACAGTTGATTCTTTTTACCATGATCCTCACCCTGATGATGCCTACACCAATAAGCTTCGCTGCCAGTGAACATTCTACCTCAGTCAGAGACAATCAAACCAACACAATTGCCAACAAAGTGAATTCAAAAGTAATCGATACTTTTGAGGATCAGGAATATGTAACTTACCTAGTTAAGATGAAAGAACAAGCTGATCCGCAAACAGCGGCTGCAGAAGCAGTGCAGAAAGCTAAAGCTAAGAATGCAACAGCTGCAAGCGAAAAGCTCATGAAACGTTCTGCAGTGGTTTCTACCCTAAGAGGGAAAGCAATTGAAACGCAAGCCCACTTAAAAGAAGTTTTAGAAGCTGAAATGAAAAACGGGTCTGTCAAAGACTATCAATCTTTCTATATTGTTAACGGATTAGCTGTTACATCTACAAAGGAAGTTATGGAAAAAATCGCTTCCTTCGCGGAAGTTGAAAAAATACTTCCGAATGAAACAAGACAGCTATATACTCCTACAGTTACTGAACAAGATCAGGTAACAGCAGGTGCAGAGACACAATCAATCGAATGGAATATCAATCAAATTGGGGCTCCTGCGGTTTGGAATATGGGTATTGACGGTACGGGGGTTGTTGTTGCTTCAATTGATACGGGCGTTCAATGGGATCACCCTGCCCTAATTGAAAAGTATAGAGGCTATGACCCAGCAAATCCAGCTCAGCCAAATCATGAGTTTAACTGGTTTGATGTGACTGCCGGCCAAACGGTTCCATATGATGATCAGGGACATGGTACACATGTTACCGGTACGATGGTGGGAAGTGAAGCAGATGGATCTAATCAAATCGGTGTTGCTCCAGGAGCAAAATGGATTGCCGTAAAGGCATTTACGGCTGCTGGCGGTACTGATGTTGATTTGCTCGAAGCTGGCGAATGGATTTTAGCACCAAAAGATGCTGCAGGAAATCCGCATCCTGAAATGGCACCAGATGTGGTAAACAATTCATGGGGCGGCGGACCTGGACTTGATGAATGGTACCGACCAATGGTGCAGGCATGGCGTGCAGCTGAGATCTTCCCAGAATTTTCAGCTGGTAATACGACGATTTTTAACCCTGGCGGTCCAGGATCTGTAGCAAATCCGGCGAATTATCCTGAGTCTTTTGCTACAGGAGCGACTGATTCGCAAAATCGTCTGGCTAGTTTTTCACTTGAAGGTCCGTCTCCATATGATGAAATTAAACCTGAGGTGTCAGCACCAGGGGTAAATATTCGTTCTTCTGTACCAGGTGGGGCTTATGAAGGCGGATGGAATGGAACTTCCATGGCTGGACCGCATGTTTCGGCTGTAGTGGCTTTGCTGAAACAAGTGGATGCTAGCTTAACGGTGGATGAAATAGAGGAAATCCTCCTCAATACAGCGATTCCATTAACCAACAGTGAATACCCAGAATCACCGAACAATGGATTTGGCTATGGATTAGTCAGTGCATTCGATGCCGTTTCGTCAGTAGTAAGCGGTTTAGGTAAAGTAAAAGGTAATGTTACAGAAGATGGAGATGACGTAACGGCCCCTGTTCTTGAGCATCAATCTCCTGCTGAAGTATTTGCGGGCATGGATGTACCATTACAAGCTCAAGTGCAGGATGATATTAGCGTGACGTCTGTTGTTCTCCGTTATTTAAAAGAAGATGGAACGTGGGCTGATTTAGATGCCTCAAGAATCAGCGGCGATTATAAAGCCGGAACGTACGAAGTAACAATTCCTGGAGAGGTAGTTGCGGAACCAACACTTCAATATGAAATAGTCGCCACTGATTTCGGCGGAAATCAGGCTATTACTGGAATCCTTGAAGTTCCTGTTCTGCCAGGGATTACGGTTGGATATGAACAAGATTTTGAAGCAACTCCTGCAGGCTGGACTTCCTACGGAACCAACAATACCTGGGAGTGGGGAGTTCCTGCATCAGGTCCAGGTAGTGCCTTCTCTGGTGAAAAAGTGTACGCAACAAACCTTGAAGGAAACTATGATAACAGAGCAAACATGAACCTAGTGATGCCTCCAGTAGATATGCCAGCAGAAGGAAATGCTTATCTTCAATTTAAGCAATGGTATAACTTAGAACGAAATTATGACTACGGTCATGTATTCGTTTCGACAGATATGGAAAATTGGGTGCAAAAACTAAGAATTAACAATGTATCAAACGGATGGATTGATGGGCAAGTCGACTTAAGTGAATATGCTGGACAAAGAATCTATGTTGCCTTTAATGTGACAACGGATGGTAGTGTATTACGTGAAGGCTGGTATATTGATGATGTGAAATTGACCAATACACCATTAACAACGAGTACCGATCAAGCCAATGTTGATAACGGGAATCAAAAAGGAGAATTAGGCATTACAGAACCTTCTGACAGTGAAAAGACATATGTGGATCCGAACAAAATTGTGCCAGCTAAAAAAGAGGAAACAGCACCACTGACTGATAAGACAGCAACGGTGGCACCTGCAAGCTTACCAATGAGTGCAACGGTAACAGTTGTTGAAACGGGTCGAGCAACACAGACCAATCCGCAAGATGGAAGCTACGAATTAACACATGCGTCTGGATCTTACACATTGGTAGCGGAAGCTTACGGGTATCGATCAGTTACACAAACAGTCGATATTCCGCGCGATGGAGAAGTCACAGCAAACTTTACTTTAGAAGAACTTCCAGAAGGTACGGTTTCAGGGACAGTAATCAATGAACAAACTGGAAATCCAGTTGAAGGAGCAACTGTTTATCTGATTGAGGATGCTGCGGTTGCCCCTGTTACAACGGATGAAAATGGAAACTTCTCTTTAGTTGCTTATGAAGGTACGTATACAGTTAAAGTATCAGCACCATCTTACTATAGTGAAGAAATCCCAGTCACAGTAGCAGGTGATGAGGAAGTTACATTGGATGTTCCATTGACACCATTTATCGGCTATCCTGGAGAAATTGGCTATGATGATGGAACAGCAGAAAATGCAAGAGCGTTTTATGATGCCGGTAATGGCTGGGCAGTAAAAATGACCCTTGAAAATGGCCAGACTCAAGCGATCTTAAATGGCGCCTTGTTCCGATTCTGGGATACAACCTGGCCGAATCCAGGAGGAACTGATTTCGCAGTTGAAGTCTATGATGCATCTGGTACGGATGGTGCTCCAGGACAAAAATTGGCTGGACCTTTTAGTGCGACAGCTTTACGAACTGGAGAATGGACACAAGTTGATTTAAGTGAACACGGAATTCAGGTTCCAAGTGAATTCTATGTGGTTTACATTCAAACTGATCCGAACCCTAATTCTCCTGGATTAGGAACTGATGAAAACGGAGAAAATGCAGGAAGAAGCTGGCAATTAGTGAGTGGAGCTTGGAGTCCATCACCAGCAGATGAAGGCAACTACATGATTAGGGCATTAGTGGATTACGAAGTGACAGCACCAGTGATCACATCGCCATCAGCGAACAGCTTCACGAATCAGCAAGAGATCGTAGTTGAAGGAAGAACTGCAGCCAACTATGAAATCCACCTTTATAACAACGACGAAGAAGTGGCAGTAATTCAATCCAATGAACAAGGTGTATTCTCTGCCAATGTTACTCTGACAGAAGGTGCCAATAGCCTCACAGCTAAAGCAGCAAGTAATAATGGAATGACTGATGCTTCAGAGCCAGTCCTTGTTACTTATGATGCGACACTCCCTGCATTATCGATTGATTCACCAGAGAATGAATTAAAAACAAATAGTGAAGTCATTACTGTCAGCGGTTTAGTCGAGGATGTCAACTTATCTTCTGTGACCGTAAATGGTCAAAAGGCAACCGTAACAGATGGAAGCTACCAGCACCGCATCATTCTAACTGAAGGGGAAAATGTGATTGAGGTAGTTGCATCCGATCTGGCTGGTAATACAACTACTAACTCAGTGATAGTCGATGCTAAGTTTGGAATTGCTGAGATTCAAAACCTGTTGCCTGCAGAAGACAAAGAGCTAAAATCCGGGGAAACTGTTCAAATTGAATTTGACAGTGAGCCAGGCTTAGACGCAACATTCGTCATCCACATGCCATTAACCAATGTTACAAACACGACCGAACTGCCAATGACAGAAGTTTCAGAAGGACACTATGTTGGCTATTATACAGCTACCAAGAATGTAAAAGCAGAGGGTGCATTAATTGAAGTAATCGTCCGCGATGATTATGGCAACGAAGCACGTAAAGCAGCAACAGGCAAGCTGTATATAAATGCCAAGAAGAAATAGAAATAAAGATTGAATTGAAGCCATCGCTTTAAGGAGCGATGGCTTTTTAACGAAAGTTGTAAATATCTACTCATTTAATCTATCGGTGAACTTCCGTTTACTGCGCTTCGGTCAATCAAACGAATGAATCTTTCCAATATTCCATTTGGGTTTGGTCCATATTAAGAAGGTAAGATTCTGCAAAAGTGAGGGAATGACGATGGTTCAAAAAAACATGAAACAATATAAAGTCGTGAGAGGTCCGTATAAAGACAAGGCACAAGGTTTGAAATTCGGGTATGAATATACGTCTGGAAACAAGGTAACTTCAGGAAAGAAAAATACACAAGTCGAAGATTCAGAATAGGCAGGGTTGTGAGTATCTCCTAGGAACAAAGCTTAAAAATAAAGCCATCCTCATAACTATGGATGGCTCTATTGTTTATATTCAGCTTGATAGGTGTTTTTTCCTGCATGGACAGATAGTAAAGTATCAGCATAACCGACCAGGCGATTGACAAGTTCATCTGATACCGCATAGACAAGGTGATGGAGAGATTCCTCATGTAATAAGGGATCGTCATATATAATGGTGGTGTTAATAAATATATCACGATTACCATAAAGATCGTAATGGATGATAACCTTTCCAGCTGCTCCTCCCGTTTGCGGGTCCTTGAAGGTAGGGAGAAATACATACCATTCTTCTGCGGTAGCGGAACGGAAATTTTTCGTAAAGGTCATGCCGCAGATTTCTTTTTCAATTTTTGTTTTAGTGGAATTCGGTGTTACATCTATGATTGGTGTATTCATCTAATAACCTCAAATAAAACCAAATCTATTCTGCAGGTGCAGCTTCAACTGCAATTTGATATGCGTCGAGAATTGACTCTTTTATTGCTGGATCTGTTATTCCCACGATATACTGCTCTTCTCCTTCATCTTCTACGCGGAATAGCAGGGTTTCGTCATTTTTCCCTCTCAGTAAGGCGTATAGTTCATCTTCCATATCGAATAAAGCTTCAACCGCATACTCTTTTTCAGTTCCATTCTCATCTTCAATGATTACAACATCTCTTGCATCATCATATTTCATTATACATATCCCTCCTTAAAATCTGTTATACTTTCCCCTAAACGGCCGTTCATTATTGGTGGTAGATAATAGGGAAAGGCAGTCCTGTATACGGAAAACAAAAAGGAGCAAACTATTGCAAAGCATAAAAGATGAAAAATGGAAAAACTTCACTTATAATAAAAAAATGTGTCTGAAATTTTTTATAAATATTGGGGGACTTAAATATGGCACAAACATTAATCGAACTAAAGGTACGTGAAATTCTAGAAGATAAAATTCAATACATTAAATCGGATAAAGGGGCTATTTATTTAGTAGGTCCAATAAAATTACCCGTCAATTTGTATGGAGAAACTGTAATTTTTAAATGGTACTGCTGGCTGAATTGTGAGGAGGTAACAGAAGATATCACTCGGATTATTGAGAAACTTTCAGCCAAAAACCTCGCTGAATTTCAGCAATCGAGTGTGTTAGTGTATGGAGACTTCGAATTTGGAGAAGAAGCGCTGATCCGATTCCATTCCATCTGTCATACAGGGGATATTTTCGGGAGTAAAAGATGCGACTGCGGATTTCAGTTAAAACAGTCCATGAAAATGATTGTGGATCATGGAACAGGTGCTTTGTTTTATTTAGCCAATCATGAAGGCAGAGGGATCGGATTATTTAGTAAAGCGATGGCCTATCTTTTGCAAGAAAATGGTTTCGATACGGTAGAAGCAAATCTTCACCTTGGTTTTGTGGATGATTCGAGGAATTATAGTGATGCCATTTCCGTGTTAAAAGCATTACGATCAAAACCAGTGACCCTTATTACCAATAACCCGAAAAAGCTAGAGGCATTACAAGAGGCGGGTATGCATGTTTCAGGCAGAACGGCTTTATGGGGCGATGTTTCCGAGTATAACGAAAAATACTTACAAACTAAAATAAACCGGTCTGGGCATTTGAAAGAAGAGGGAACTTGCTGTAATGACTAATCATGAATTTTACATGCGGTTGGCATTGGATAATGCGCTAGCAATGAAAGGACAAACAGACCCTAATCCGTTAGTGGGTGCTGTCATTGTAAACGAGAATCGGATTGTTGGGATAGGGGCCCATTTAAAAGCAGGGGAGCCTCATGCTGAGATCCATGCAATTCGAATGGCAGGGGAAAAGACAAAGGGTGCGACTATTTATGTGACACTAGAGCCTTGTTCCCATCAAGGCAGAACAGGGCCATGTGCGGTTTCGATTGTAGAAGCAGGTATTAAAAAAGTAGTGATTGCCACATTAGATCCGAATCCTGTCGTATCAGGCAATGGAGTAAATATATTAAAAGACGCTGGGATTGAAGTCATTATTGGTGTTTGTGAAGAAGAATCAAAGCGAATGAATGAAGTTTTTAATAAGTTTATTGTGGAGAAAAAGCCATTTGTAACATTAAAAGCGGGAAGTACTTTAGACGGTAAAATTGCGAGCCACACCGGAAGCAGTAAGTGGATTACGTCAGAAGCAGCCCGTTATGATGTTCATCAGCTTCGCAGTCAAAATATGGGTATTTTGGTTGGAATTAATACAGTTATAGAAGACAATCCTGAATTGACTGCGAGAATCCCAAATGGACGAAATCCAATTCGCCTTGTTTTGGATTCTTCCTTAAGAATTCCCTTAGATACCAAGGTTATACAAGATAACCAAGCGGAAACTTGGATATTTACGACTGAACAGCATGACAAAGAAAAAAGAAAACAACTGGAGGAAAAAGGAATCCAGGTTTACGTTACTTCTGATACGAATCGAGCAGATCCAAATAAAGTGCTACATATTTTAGGAGAAAAATTGGTATCTTCCGTTTTAATTGAAGGCGGAGGCTCCATACATGCTGCTTTTTTGGAACATCACTTAATAGATAAAGTGGTGATCTATATGGCTCCAAAATTAATAGGAGGAAAACTGGCTCCAACCTTTTTAGAAGGCCAAGGAATACAGGAGATGAGTGATGCAATCGAACTTTCAGATGTAACCGTCGAAAAGATAGGAAAAGACTTTAAATGGATAGGTTACCCGATCTATTAGGGTTAATCTAAAAATATAGACCTGCACCCATTCACATGATTATCGTAAAATATTATATTCCTGTGAATGGAGGTCACGTGATGTATACCGATTCTTATCTATACTATTACCGGCCAACAGATAGATTGGTCAGTGATGTAGAACGAGCAATAAATGGGGAATATAGTGCAATTCAATGTTATAAAAATATAGCTGAAATGGCAGATACAAAAGAGGCAAAAAATCAGATCAAAGAAATTCGAAAAGATGAAAGAAAGCATTTCCAGCAATTTTCCCAAATATATTTAACTTTGACCGGCAGACAGCCTCAGCCAAAAGTAAGTGAAAAGTGTCCTAATACGTATCGGGAAGCACTTGAATTTGCAATGAAAGATGAACAGGAAACAGTTGACTTCTACTTAGATATTGCAGATCAGACCAATAACCAGCAAATCAAAGATATCTTTCGCAGAGCAGCTGCAGATGAGCAAAACCATGCAGTATGGTTTTTATATTATTTATCCATGACTAGATAAAGGAAGAGTGGCATATAGATGTCACTTTTTTTGTTCTAGTCATTTGGACGATTTCTCTTATAAAAATATTGAAATTTCGCCAACTTTCTCAAGTTGTATAATATACTATCCAAATGCTGAAACTATAAAAAAAGCTAAAGGTGGTTCAAGCAGATGGAAATGGACAAGTCTTTAACTACACATGAAGAATTAACATCCGCTGAGATCGGTAAGCTTTGGGCCACATATATGGGAAATAGCATGGCCACACGAATTCTTCAGTTTTACTTACAGCATGTAGAGGATCCTGACATTCAACATGTACTTGAGTATGCTATAGAAATAAGCGAAGACTTTTTAAAAAAAATCACATATATTTATGAAAAGAAGAATCATCCGCTGCCATTTGGATTTACGAAGGATGATGTTAACATGCAGGCACCAAGACTATTTCTCGATGAATTCTATCTTCATTATTTGAAATATATGGCAAAAGCGGGAATAAGTCTGTATGCAACCGCCGTGCCATTAATGACAAGAGAAGATACAAGAGAACTTTTTACATACTGTATAACAAAGACAGTTGATCTGATGAATCGTGTTAATAAAGTTTTACAAGCAAAAGGATTTATCCAAACTCCACCGATAATTCCGATTCCTAAACGTGTTGATTTCGTTAAAAAACAGCAATATTTACATGGATTTTTTGGACATGTTAGACCGCCGCATGCGCTAGAAGCCACGCATCTTCACGATAATATTGAAAATAATGTAACTTCAAAGACGCTGCTGATCGGATTTACTCAAGTTTCGAAAGATGAAAAAGTGAGAGATATACTAGTTCGGGGAAAGGAACTTACCGAAAAACATATAAGTCGATTTTCCGAGCTCTTGAATAGGAGTCATCTGCCATCGGCTCCTCATCTCGATCATTTAGTCACAGCATCAAACGAGGCGCCATTTTCAGATAAAATAATGTTATTTCATAAAATTGATATGTTTTCCATGAAAATTAGAGGATACGGCAATGCAATTTCACTTAACGGAAGACGTGATATAGGCGCCTCGGCAGCTAGATTACTTCTGGAAGTCTCACTATATGTAGAGGATCTGGGAAATCTCATGATTGAAAAAGGCTGGCTGGAACAAATGCCAGAAGCACCAGACCGGGATGCTTTAGCATTTGAATAAAACGAAAAGAGGCTGGATAAGTATCAGCCTCTTTTCGTTTTATTTAAGAAAAATAAAATTCATTCAGATATTGGTCGATCTGTGTAAAGTAATCCTCTCCCCCTGCACCAAAGAGGACAATATGACAGTAAATACTTTTGATCAGTTTCTCTAAGACCTATAGTTTTTATAGGTTTTTAATTTAGCTTATTAATTTGAAATGGACTCGTAAAATTACTGATTTAGAAGTATAATAGTATGTTGTGAGAGGAATTGCTTAACATTCCATCACTTTTTTCTTGGCGTGTTATAATAGGTTTGGCAAAGCGATTTAATAGGGAATCCAATTCCTTTTTTGATGTAGATATAACTTGAAAGAGAGTGGTATAGATGGGCCGTAAATGGAACAATATTAAAGAGAAAAAGGCTGCAAAAGATGCGAATATAAGCAGAATATATTCTAAGTTTGCGATCGAAATCTATGTAGTTGCTAAACAGGGAGAGCCAGATCCAGAGGCCAATCAGGCTTTAAAATTTGTACTCGAACGTGCTAAGACATATAATGTGCCGAAAAATATCATTGATCGTGCGCTTGAAAAAGCAAAGGGCGCCGGTGACGATAACTATGACGAACTTCGTTATGAAGGTTTTGGACCAGCAGGGTCTATGATTATCGTAGATGCCTTAACCAATAATGTGAATCGGACAGCTTCAGAAGTCCGTACTGCCTTTGGCAAGAACGGCGGAAATATGGGGGTCAGCGGCTCTGTAGCGTATATGTTTGACCGTACAGCCGTATTTGGCCTAGAAGGAAAATCTGCAGACGAGGTACTTGAAATACTTATGGAAGCAGATATCGATGTTCGCGATGTATTAGAAGAAGACGAAACCGTTATTATTTATGCTGAACCTGATCAATTCCATGTCGTTCAAGAGACATTAAAAAATGTCGGAATCACAGAATTTACGGTGGCTGAAATATCTATGCTTCCGCAAAACGAAGTGACACTCCCGCAAGAGGCACAAGCTCAATTTGAGAAATTAATTGATGCACTGGAAGAGTTAGAAGATGTTCAGCGTGTTTACCATAATGTTGATTTAGGTGAATAATGAATGACACCCCCTTGTCTCGTTTGAGAAAGGGGGATTTTTATATGAAAAATTTTAAATGTGCCTACTTGTGTGCCAGAATACCGTTCAAACAATTGATTTTTCCATTAAAGCATGTATATGTGGATTATATGACCGAATGTTTTCGTTCCAACTCTAAAAGTTCGATCTTCATATCCCATCCGCCGCGGTAACCAGTAATGGTTCCATTTTTACCTATAACCCGGTGGCACGGGATTGATATGAGAATGGGGTTCGCTCCAATTGCTGTACCCACTGCGCGAACAGAAGAAGGTTTTCCAATCGCATTTGCTATATCTGAATAAGACCGAGTTTGCCCATAAGGGATTTGGTTTAGGGATTTCCAAATTTCACGCTGAAAAGGTGTACCCTTATAATCAAGGGGAAGTGAAAAATCTTTTCGTTCTCCTTGAAGATATTCAATTAATTGGTTTCTATAAGGCAGTAATTTTTCATGATTTTCTATGAGAGGTGTTCCCCGGAAATGTTTTTCAACCCAAGCCGACAAATCTTGAAATGGCTGGTGCTGAAAACCTACAAAAACGAGTCCCTTTCCCGAGGCGGCAATAGGAATATTCCAGTCTTTATGGTTTAGTAGAGTCCAATAGATGGGAGAAGTGTTTTTAGCCAATACGGATCACTCCTTTGGGGATTGATATTTTTTCCGGTAATCAGTAGGCGTAAGTCCCGTTTTCTTTTTAAACAAAGTAATAAAATACGATGTATTTGGGAGACCTACTAAGGTGGATATTTCTGCAATGGTTCGATGCGTATTAAGTAAATACTCTTTTGATTTCGTTATTCTTATTTGATGGAGAAAAGCCACGGGTGTCTTTCCCGTTATTCTCCTAAATGTCCGGTGCAAATGAAAGGGACTACCTTGAAATATGTCAGCAAGGGTATGTAATGTGATTGCTTTAGAAAAGTTGTTAGCCATATAGTCTGTCATTTGAGTAACCCATTCCTCACTCGGTGTTTGGCCAAGGGGATTGCAACGTTTACAAGGTCTAAAACCGGCTGCCATCGCTTGACTTGGATTTTCAAAGATTTGGACATTTTCCTTATTCGGAGTTCTGGACTTACAAGATGGCCGGCAAAATATTCTGGTAGTCTTAACCGCATAGATAAAAACATCATCGTAGAAAGTATCATTATTTATAATGGCTGCCCATTTTTCATCAGGAATGCCAGAGACTGGTTTATTATTTAAGCCTATCATTTTTATCACCTCTTCCATTTATTATATACATAATATTTAAGACCGAAAGCAGAACTGAATGGAATAGCAAGATAGTAATAGTACTTTCATATTACTTTGTATTTCGTTCTAATAATCTTTACAATAATGGATATAAAAGAAAAGGAGAGTTCTGCATATGTCCATCTATTCATTTCATGCCGATTTATCCAATGGTTCTGAAATTAGTCTGAAAGAGTTTAAAGGAAACGTACTTTTGGTTGTAAATACAGCCAGCCAATGCGGATTGACACCTCAGTATGAAGGTCTGGAAAAGTTGTATCAAACTTATAAAGATGATGGTCTCAAGGTGCTAGGTTTTCCCTGCAATCAATTTGGCGGGCAAGAACCAGGCACAGATGAAGAAATCAGAAACTTTTGTTCGGTCAATTATAATGTAACCTTTCCTTTGTTTCAGAAAATAGAGGTGAACGGGGAAAGGGCGCATCCCTTATATACCTATTTAAAGCAACAAGCTCCCATTGATTCTAATTTTAAAGTTTCAAGTAATGAGTATCAGGAATCTGCTAAAGATTCATCCGACTCGAGTATTCAATGGAATTTCACAAAATTCTTATTAGATCGGGAAGGAAATGTGGTAAAACGATTTTCGCCTGATACAAAACCAGAAGACATTGAAGAGGATATTAAAAAGTTATTATAAGAACTAAGGGGAAGGTTATACCTTCCTTTTTTGTCGATTAATGTTTCTATTATTCTTGCAGAAACGTTATTGCATCCTCTACCCGACCATGCTATGTTAGTACCGGATTAAAAACAATGGGGGTTATTACATAATGGGAATTGTACAAAAGTTTATTTTTGCTGTTTTACTAGCAGCTATAGCACTAGTTGTAACAGCTTGCGGAAGTTCAGGGGAAAATACGGCCGATTCTGCCAGTAAGTGGGATCAAATGAAAGAAAATGGCACCATTAAGGTTGGAACAGCTGGAACTCTTTATCCAGCCTCATATCACGATTCTGAAAGTGATCAGCTCACAGGCTTTGATGTAGAAGTTGTTCGTGAAATGGCGAAACGAATGGGACTTGAGGCAGAGTTTGTCGAAATGGCTTTTGACGGAATGTTAACTTCTTTAAATAGCGGTACAATCGATATCGCCGCAAACGATATTTCTATAACGGAAGACAGGAAAGAAAAGTTCGCTTTCTCGATTCCTTACAAACACTCTTTTGCAACAGCGATTGTCAGAAAAGATGATTTATCAGGAATTGATACAATAGAAGATGTAAAAGGAAAAAAGGCTGCAGGGGAGGCAACGACGATATACATGGATATTGCCCGTAAATATGGAGCAGAAGAAGTCATTTATGATAACGCAACAAATGAGCAATATTTAAGAGATGTTTCGTCGGGAAGAACAGATATTATCATTAATGACTATTATTTGCAAAAATTGGGGATAGCTGCCTTTCCAGACTTAAACATTACGATACATCCTGATTTAAAATTTGAAACTCCTGATCAAGGGGCCGGCATTATAATGAAAAAAGATAACAATCAATTGAAGGAGCAAATTGATCAGACTTTACAAGAAATGTTGGAGGATGGAACCATTAGTGAACTGTCGAAGCAGTTCTTTGGCGGGGATGACGTGACAAAGAAGCCAGACTTAAACTATTAGACTTATTTTTTAACGGGTCAATTTCCAGGTGCTGGATTTCTGACCCGTCATTCATTTTATGAAAAGAGAGAGGAACACATGGAAAACATTCTATGGGAGTATATATTTGATATTAATCTGGCGATTGAGTCCTTTCCTTATGTCATTAAAGGTATTGGCTATACTTTAATCATTTCTTTAGTCAGTATGTTTTACGGGCTAATGCTAGGATTTTTATTAGCTCTAGGCAGGATGTCAAAAAATCTCTTTCTGCAAATTCCTGCTAGAACTTATATTTCTTTTATGCGAGGAGTCCCGATTCTCGTTATCTTGTTTATCCTCTATTTCGGTTTTCCCATTATAGGCATTCATTTTGCTGCTCTAACTGCTGCTTTAATAGGATTTAGTCTCAATAGTGCTGCCTATATGGCCGAAATCAATCGTTCGGCAATTGCAGCCGTTGACAAAGGGCAATGGGAAGCAGCCTCATCACTGGGGTTGACGTATTGGCAGACGATGAAGAATATCATCATTCCGCAAGCAGCAAAAATAGCTGCACCACCCTTGTCTAATGTTCTTTTAGATTTAATTAAAAGTTCGTCCTTAGCCGCCATGATTACGGTACCTGAATTGTTTCAAAAGGCGAAGATTGTCGGGGGAAGAGAGCTGGATTATATGACGATGTACATACTGGTTGCTTTGATATATTGGGGGATTTGTTCGATTATTACAGTATTTCAAAATAAGCTGGAGAGGGATTTGAAGTAATTTTTCATTTTTAGGATTTTTGCGCTCAATATGAAGATAAAAAGCAGGAGAATATCATTTGCAATTCTCCTGATTTATACTTCTTTTTCGTATGGCAATACCCAAGCTGCGAGGACATACCCGATTACACAAGGTAATACAACGGTAGCTAACGTTAGTACGATAAATCCAATCCTCGTAATCGCTGGATCAATATCAAAATAGTCAGCAATTCCTGCTATTACCCCACTTATTTTCTGGTCTTTCGATGATTTGGTTAGTCGTTTTTTTCTCATCTTAACCTCCTAATCTCCTTTACTCATTATCTATATTATACCTTAAATTCCATCTGTACTTCCATGTTAAACAGTAAAGCAAACTACATACATTAGACCAATGTTTGGAACATTATTTTTTAATATAGAACTGTTTTACCTATGACAGCTGTAAATATTTAGTAAAATGACTATAGGTACTTCTTAATGTGGGTAATTTTAAATTTAAATTTGTCAATTTTAGGAGGAATTATGACACATTCAATGGACGGTAAAAATGAATGCGCATTAGTAAACGGAGGTATTCATGTTGATTTTACAGAGGATATGACGTATGGAGATTATCTTCAGCTTGATAAAGTATTGAATAGTCAGATCCGGGTTTCGGATCATCATGATGAAATGCTATTTATTATTATTCACCAATCAAGTGAACTATGGATGAAGTTAATTTTACATGAGGTATATGCTGCTAAATATGCTATTTTAAAGGGTGATTTGGAACCTGCCTTTAAAATGCTTGCGAGAGTCTCAAGAATCCAAATGCAGCTGATTCAATCCTGGGATGTGTTATCTACCTTAACTCCAAGCGAATATATGGAATTTCGAGATAGACTGGGCCGATCTTCTGGCTTCCAATCTTATCAGCATAGATTAATAGAATTTGCTTTTGGACATAAGAAAGAAAATGTATTATCTGTTTATAAGCATCAGCCTCACCTGTATGAAAAACTTCTTTACGAGCTTAATCAGAAAAGTATTTATGATGCTTCTATTTTGGCTTTGTCAAAGCGCGGATTCAAAATCAATAAGGAAATGCTTGAACGTGACTGGTCTCAAGATTATCGTGAAGATAAAAGTGTCGAGGAAGCATGGTTAACTGTTTATCGCGATGTAAACAAATATTGGGACCTCTATGAACTGGCAGAAAAATTAGTAGATATAGAAAGTAAACAACAGCAATGGCGTTTTAGCCATATGATAACCGTCGAACGAATTATTGGATCTAAACGGGGGACAGGCGGATCAGCAGGAGTTGAATATTTAAAGCGAGTCATGGATCATCGGTTTTTCCCAGAACTGTGGCAAATCAGAACAAAGCTTTAATTAGGAAAAAAGCAGACCACTTTGCAATGTAATGTCATCCAGCTGCTTATTATTGAATTAAATCTCTTCATGGACCTAGTGATATCTTCGCTAGGTCTATTTTCAGTAAAAATTATTCCATTTAAGCACCAGGATTTGCACAGCTGTCTATCAACGAATATGTCCTTTTATCAACCAATTCGATTCATTTCAGCAAGTTCAACTGTTTTTCAACGAAGCACTCGTTCCGCTAATGTATGATATATCAATGTTTCGTATTAAATAGTAATGAGGACATTCTGTCAGTGAATATAGGTATTTAGAGAGACTAAAAGGAATGAGGTGTGTCCGTGAGTAATCTTCAGCAACAACCTAGTTATCTAAAAGCCTATGAGCCCTTTCATGGACGTTTTGACCCATGCAGGCCGATTGGGGTTAAATTTTATTCTACACCACCTAATCTTTATTTAGGTTTTCAGCCGCCAAATCTGGAACAATTCCCGCCAGAAGTTGCTCTAAAGAAAGGAACCTTGTGGCCAGCGTTATATGATTTTTATGATAACCCTTACGAGGCAAAAGGGAGGTAAGGAAATGGCACATCCACAGTTACCTCAAGAGTATTATGATCTGTTAGAGCAAATCCAGGCAGCTGATTTTGTATTAGTAGAATTGACGCTTTATTTAGATACTCACCCAGACGATGTAACAGCGATGCAGCAGTTTAATCAATATGTTCAATATAGTAAACAACTTAAGCAGATGTATGAAGAAAGGTATGGCACTCTTCAGCAATTTGGCAACAGCTATACAGATGCTAATTGGAGCTGGGGCCGAGCCCCGTGGCCGTGGCAAGTATAATATCGGAAGGGAGTTTTCACGATGTGGTTTTATGAGAAAAAGCTCCAATATCCCGTAAGAGTAAGTACCTGTAACCCAACACTCGCTAAATTTTTAATTGAACAATATGGGGGCGCCGATGGAGAACTAGCTGCTGCCCTTCGTTACTTAAATCAGCGCTATACAATTCCTGATAAAGTTATCGGGTTATTAAATGACATCGGGACAGAAGAATTTGCCCATCTAGAGATGATTGCAACAATGGTTTATAAACTGACAAAGGATGCTACACCTGAGCAAATGAAAGCTGCAGGTCTTGGTGATCATTATGTGGATCATGATAAGGCTCTTTACTATCACAATGCAGCAGGCAATCCATTTACAGCAACCTATATTCAAGCAAAAGGTGATCCAATTGCAGACCTGTATGAGGATATTGCAGCTGAAGAAAAAGCACGGGCAACCTATCAATGGATAATTGATATATCCGATGATCCGGATTTAAATGATGGTTTGCGCTTCCTGCGTGAAAGAGAAGTCGTTCATTCGCAGCGTTTCCGCGAAGCTGTTGAAATTTTAAAGGACGATAGGGGCAAGAAGAAGTTTTTTTAATGCAATTTCTGAAAAAAGCCAATATTTTTGGCTTTTTTACTTTGTAAAAATTACCTTAAAATGGATATTTTTGTATATTTTCTCTCATAACGGGAAAAATGTGTAAAAAAATGGAAAGAGTGTCCGGTGTTGAATCTTTGTGTTATTTTTACCATTCTATATATAATCGCAGCCTGGAAATGGGGGGACTGGAAGCATTGGCGGGACTACTATCCCACCATTCTTTTTTTAGTAATAGGCGATTTGTTGTATCAATTTATGCTGCATGATTATTCAATGTGGGAGTTTGTGCCCGTTGGACTTCAGCAGTTTAATATAACTCACACTCATGTTGCCATCATGGAAATGGTTTTTAAATATCCAAGTACGATTTTACTTTATTTAGGAAATTTCCCAAATTCCCGATTCAAACGAATAGCTTATATTGGACTTTGGGTAATCATTTACTCAACAGAGGAATGGTTTAAAATGATGCAAGGCAGTATGATTCACGTCAATGGCTGGAGTATGCACTGGTCGATATTATTTAATGTCGTTATGTTTACGCTTCTCGCAGTCCATCATAGACGTCCGCTATTGGCTTGGGTGTTTTCCGGCTTATTTATTTACTTCTTATTCAAGGCACATGATGTCCCTATTTCAATAATTAAATAGATTATATAGTGTCACTATTCCTTCCACTTTTGCAATACCATTTTTAATTGGAAAGAAAGGTGAGATGTGTGTCAATTTTGGTTGTTGGCGGGGCTGGCTATATTGGGTCCCATGCTGTTTATAAGCTTATTGAAAAAAATGAGCGGGTGGTTGTGATTGATAATCTTTCCACTGGCCATAAAAATGCGATTCACCCGAAGGCTGTATTCTATCAGGGTGATATCCGTGATAAAGTATTTCTTGAAAAAGTTTTTCAACAAGAAAAGATTGTGGGGGTTCTGCATTTCGCAGCATTGTCTCTTGTAGGAGAATCGATGTCCGCTCCACTGCCTTATTTTTATAATAATGTGTATGGCACACAAATTTTGCTAGACGTGATGAAAGAGTTTTATGTCAGAAACTTGGTATTTTCCTCCTCAGCTGCTATTTATGGAGAGCCGTCATTAATCCCAATCACAGAAGATGCTTTACCTCTTCCTGCCAATCCCTATGGGGAATCAAAACTAGCCGTCGAAAAACTTTTAAAGTGGTGCGACCATGCGTATGGAATAAGATTTGTAGCACTTCGTTACTTCAATGTGGCTGGAGCTCATGCAAGCGGTGAAATTGGAGAAGCTCATGATCCTGAAACTCATTTAATTCCGCTTGTATTGGAGGTAGCTTTAGGAAAGCGCAAGTATATTTCGATTTTTGGTGATGATTATAGCACGAAGGATGGAACGTGTATTCGTGACTATATTCATGTTGACGACTTAGTAGATGCGCATCTATTAGCACTTAAATATTTAATGCAAGGGGGAAAAAGTGATTCATTTAATATAGGAAGCGATCAAGGCTTTTCAGTACTTGATATTATTAAAGCAGCACAAAGGATTACGAAGCATCCGATACCTTCAAAAATTACAGAAAGAAGACAAGGAGATCCGGGCTGTTTAATCGCTTCCTCAGAAAAAGCGAAATCCATTCTTGGATGGAAACCGGTACGAACCTCAGTTGAAACAATGATTAAAGATGCATGGAGATGGCATCATCGACATCCTCTAGGATATAAACAACATGCATAGCTGGTAATCCCGGATGGACAGTCACCTTTTTCTCTGCCTTTCAATAAGGTAGAGAAGGAGGAGACGATTATGGTACGTCTGTTGAAACGGAGCAGTATGAATCTTGTTAAAGAAAACTGGAAAAAGAATGCCTTTCTATCGTTTCACGATAAAATGACCGATAAAGAGCGTAAATTTCCATGCATTCCTGCTTTTCAAGGGTATGTCTTAGACCATTTGTGCTATGGTTTTATTAGAGACCCAAGAGTAGACGGTGCTGTAAAGGAGACCGCTTCCTTCCTTAAAGAATATGGCCAGTGTTCTAAAGAACTTGGAGAATACACAGCCTTAATTCTATTCTATGAAACTCCTTTTGACCTGAAGGAATCTATATCTATAGAAACTTTTGAACAAATATTTTGGAAGTTGTTAAATGATGTGAGCACTTTAGATACAAAAGAATGGCCAAGAAACGTATCTGCAGATCCTGACCACTTTTCATGGGAGTATTGTTTTGAAGGAGAGCCTTATTTTATTTATTGTGCCACTCCTGCTCACAAGCATCGGTATAGCCGTTATTTTCCATACTTTATGCTTGCCATTACGCCAAGATGGGTATTGAATCATTTTTTTAATACTAATAAAACTTCCGAAAAGATTACAGAAGCTATTCGGGCGAGACTAAATAAATATGATGCCGTTCCTCCCCACCCAGATTTAAAATGGTATGGGCAAAAAGATAATCATGAATGGAAGCAATATTTTTTACGGGATGACGAGACAACTTTGTCATCGTGTCCGTTTCATTCAAGGCGGGGGAATGGGGAAAAATGAACAATACGGATTGTTCATTTTTTTATTACTTTGGAACAATTTAGAATGATAAACAGGAAAATGATATAATTTAAGAAAATAGAAAAAAAGGAGTAAAATCTTTATGGCCTTGGATCCTGTACCAGTTGTGAAAACAGAAATGCTAGTTAGAAAACCAGCAGAAGATGTATTTGAAGCTTTCGTTAATCCGGAAATCACTACAAAATTTTGGTTTACCAAAAGCAGCGGAAGATTAGAACCAGGAAAAAAAGTGAAATGGGAGTGGGAGATGTACGGGGTTTCTGGTGAGATTCTCGTAAAAGAAATCATGCCCAATAAACGCATTCTTATTCAATATGCAGACGACGGAACCGAGGTTGAATGGGTCTTTACGCCACGAACAGGGAACGAAACATTTGTCACCATTACTCACTCGGGGTTTACCGGCAAAGATGAGGATATTGTTAATTATGCGATTGACTCAATGGGAGGATACACCATGGTTCTTTGTGGGGTAAAAGCGTTTCTTGAACATAATATTCTCTTAAACCTTGTTGCTGATAAGGCTCCTGACGCACACGTTAGACGTTAAGGAACGACACGAGAATATAAAATTATTAAAGCTAAACGCCATTTAAATGGCGTTTTTTTGCGCAAAAAAATTTAGCAATATAGAATCTTATAAAAATGGTTGACCATGGTAAATTGAACCATTATAGTTATCATATAACCATTTGGTTATGTGTAAGGAGAATAATAATGACCGATATTTACAGAGCCTTATCTGATTCTATTCGACGTCAGATTCTGCAAATGCTATCACGACGTGAATATACGCAATCAGAAATTGTCGAGTGTTTCACCATTTCACAGCCTGCTATAAAGAAGCACTTAAACATCTTAGAAGAAGAACAATTAATTTTAGTCAGAAAGGAAGGGAAGTACAGATATTATCGTCTGAATAAAGAGTCTTTTGAAAAAAGTTACAGTATGCTTCAGAAAGAGCTGGAACTTATCTTGGATTATAAATTAATGAAACTAAAAAATTATTTGGAAGAGGAGAATGAATAAAGATGGAAGAAAAATCGACGTCAGTAAGAAGAGAAATCTTAGTACATGTCCCGATTGAAAAAGCTTGGCGGGCTCTTACAATTCCAGGTGAACGGAATAAATGGGAAACAAAATCATGCGAAATCGATCTTCGGGTCGGAGGGACGGCCTTTTTTGATTATGGCTGGGGTGTGAGTTATACAGCGAAAATAGTAGAATTAGTTGAATATGAAAAAATGGTTTTAGAAGGAGAAGACAAACATTTAACAATTTGGACATTAGAGCAAAGCGGGCATATGACAAAAGTTACCGTTGAATACACAGGAATATGGATTGGAGATCTCGGCCACATGCAAATGGATAATATGGCATTTGGCACTTACCAATTTATGAGAAATTTTAAAACAGTAATGGAAGAAGGAAGAGACATTAGGGGTTTATTTTGGAAAAGCTGGATTGGCGTTTTACATAGGACTTATAAAGGTGAGGAGGTACAGGGCGTAAAAGTGATGCAAATTGTCCCCGATACTCCGGCAGAGGGATTTCTCCAAGAGGGTGATATTATTACATCGGTTAATGGAAACGCTATAACTTCCTATGATGATCTAGAAATCATCGTAACAGAGGCTACCCCAGAGGAAGTACTTGTTTTTGAGATTAGCAGAAATGCTGAAAAACGAATGCTGAAAGTTCAAACCATCGCATACGGACAAAAGCTAGTTAAATAATGAAATATAAAGAGGGATGAGGATGGACTATTTTGTCAGAAACATGACAGAAGACATCGCTAAAGTCGTTTTAGACTGGAGATATGAGCCACCCTATGATTTTTATAATAGTGTTGTAAAAGAGGAAAACATGGTTGAATTGCTTGAGCATGGGTACCTTGGAGTATTTGATGAAAATGATCAGGTCATTGGCTTCTTCTGTACGGGGAGTGCAGCTCAAGTACCTGTGGGACATCTTCATGGTGTATATCGTGAGGATTTCATCGATATTGGCTTAGGGTTAAGACCTGATTTAACAGGCAAAGGTTTAGGATATTCCTTTCTGCTGTTTATTCTAGGTTACCTGGAAACGGTCTTTCAAAATAAGCGGTTTCGCTTGACAGTAGCTGCTTTTAATAAAAGGGCCATTCATTTATATAAAAAGGCTGGGTTTCACCCTTTCACTGAATTTGATACAGATTCTGGCGGTTTTTTAGTGATGGTGTTGGAAATGAAACCTTAAAAAATGATAAATTATAAAAATATTTTCCGGGAAAGCGCAGAATTAGACAAATATCAGCTTTTTGTTTAAAGAAATATATTGAAAATAGTGTCAAATGCTGTCAAATTTTAATAAAAGAAGGCGCTTTAGGTATAAATTTTGAAGAAAGGTACTTTCTGGAAGGAGAGTACTTTTTCTGATTGTCGAATAACAGGATGGTTAGTACTACATGATTTTCCGCATAGTGTTAAGATAAGGAGGTAATGTCTATGAAAGAAGGACTTTCTTATTTATTTTTACTGCTGACATTGTCTTGCTTATTATTTTGGACACTTGCCAATCATTTTGGTACAAACACATATGTTTTGGATTACTTATTGGCCATGATTGTAACTCATTTAATTTTAGAAAAGAACCCGTGGTTAGCAGAGCTATTATATAAAAAGCATAAGAAAAATGAAGTATCTTTAGATGATCGACTTACAGATGAAGGGTATGATGAATTCGATCATTCGAAAGTGACAAGCATTCGAAAGAAGAATAAAGGCGATAAAAGGTTTAATGAGTTTGTCCAAAATGTCCAGGTTGGGGAAAAGTTTGATATCCATTATAATAAGAATCGGTACTTGATTCGCCAAACGAAAAATGGTTACATTTTAACTAGGGAAATGGATGGATATACCCAGGTTTTTAAAACAGTCGATGACCTTTTTAGAAAAGGGAAAATAGATAATAAATATGTGAAGGATATCATTGATCAAGTAAACTAATTATCAACTTGTACAGTAAGTGAAGGGACGTTTTTTATGAAATTTGACTCGAACTATATGATCACAATGAAAGACATTATAAGAGAAGGAGATCCAATATTAAGGGAGGCTACAAAAGAAGTAGCCCTTCCTCTTTCCGAAGAAGATAAAGAAATTATGAATTGTATGCTGCAATATATTAAAAATAGTCAGAACCCTGAAAGAGCGAAAAAGTATCAGCTTCGTCCTGGGGTGGGACTATCTGCCAATCAAATTGGACTGAATAAAAGAATGTTTGCTGCCTATTTTACGGATGAAAAAGGGGAACTGCATGAGTATACCCTATTTAATCCAAAAATCATCAGCCATTCGGTCTCCATGATCTATTTGCCGGATGGGGAGGGCTGTCTCTCAGTCGACCGGACAGTTCCTGGTTTTGTTCCTAGATACGAACGGATTAAAGTAAAGGCATTCAATATGGACAATGAAGAAGTATTGATCAAGTTAAAAGGTTATTCTGCGATTGTCGCGCAGCATGAAATTGACCATTTGAACGGAATTTTGTTCTATGACCGGATTAACAAAGATAACCCATTTAGTCTTCCGGAAAATGTCTCAATAAAAAGTGTTTATTAAATAAAATGAGGCTGATTCTTGAACGAATCAGTCTTTTTTTTCGAAGTAACCGAGAATATGTTCTCTCTTTCTTTCTCTATTTTTACCTGCCTTCTTGATAGGCTAGTTTAACAAATATATAGTTAAATAGAGAATTTATTTTAGAAAGAACAGTTTAAAGGAGAGGTATCAATGCCGGGGATGGAACAAGGATTAGATCTGTTTAACTTAATGAATACATTTGTACCTTTATTTTTTATTATTATAATAGGAATCATTATTTTTTCAGCAATTAAAGGGATTTCCCAGTGGAGTCATAATAATCGCCAACCGGTTCTCCATGTAAAAGCGTTCGTGGTTACAAAAAGAACTAGAGTAAGCGGCGGGGCAAATGAAACCCCATCGAGCACAAGCTACTATGTAACCTTTGAGGTAGATAGCGGAGACCGCATGGAGTTTCAAGTAAATGGTTCAGAATATGGATATTTGGCAGAAGGCGATCAAGGAACTCTAGAGTTTCAGGGAACAAGGTATTTAAGTTTTACAAGAATGGTGAATCAAGAGTAGTAGATAGTGGATGAGCTTGAAGTAAATCTAAGCTCATTTTTTTTTTCCCTGCTTATCTGTTCCAGCCTTTACTTTGGAGTAAATTTGTAATATGAGCAAGATGATGTTTCCCATGCCATGAATAGGTTCCAATACTTAAGTGGATTGAATTTTTGCCTGAATCAGGGTGGTTAAATGTCTTTTCTAAGTCGTCTGGTTTTAAATTTCTTAATAGATACGCCCAGCGTTGATGTAGAGATTCAAGCAATTTTAAGGAAACATCAATGGGTAATTCGTAATCTGGAAGCTTGGCCCATTCTGCCTCTTCATAAGGTTTAATAGTCGGATTATGTTCTGTGATAGCTAACTTAATCCGAATATATGCATTCATATGACTGTCAGCCAAATGATGGACAACTTGCCTTATCGTCCAGCCTCCTTGGCGATACGGTGTATCCAGTTGTTCCTGACTTAAATCTTGAACGGCTTCGCGCACTAAATGTGGCAACTTCTCGATATCCCGAATCCACTCTTCAAGTACACTTTGTGAAAAATCACCATTAAATGTAAATTTTCCAATCGGATATTTTTGTTCCATCAAATGCACTTCCTTTATTTTTTTATAAATTTGGGCCTGAAATGATGATACCATATATATCCAAAGAACAGGAGAAAATGAAAGGAATTTTTATAATCAAAGAGGGAGAGATTTATGGATAGACATCTTTATCTATTTGGGGGAGGACCTCCATTTACAAAAAACATGGCCAAACAATTCACCCAAATTTCATTGAAGCTTAATCAACCAGTTTCGATATTATTTGTAGAAAGAGACGGCTGGGAACAGTATATGCCTAAATATACTCAAGCTTTAGAGGAACTGGGTTTAAATGATTTTTATTTCCTGCCCCTCCCGACAACCCCTATCAAGGAAGTTATTCAGTGTCTCACTCACAGTTCGGGTATTATAATCGGTGGAGGAAATACGAATTTATATGCGGATTACATTGTAGAATCCACTATTTCAAATAAGATAAAAGAGTGCTATGAAAGGGGTATCCCTGTCGCGGGATTTTCAGCTGGAGCTCTTATAAGCCCTGAACTTTGTATTATCTCCCCAAAAGATAATGAATGGAATGAATTTCAGCAGAGAAAGGGGATAGGCTTGATTTCCGAAACAGTAATTGCTGTACATTTTTCGCAATGGGATGATGAAGATCATTTAAGAAAAGCAGCTAGTAAATATAGTCACTATAAAAATTACGGTATCGATGAAGAGACGGGTCTTTATTTTCTGAATGGATGTCTTGAAGATATGGATGGGAATAGTGTTTATCGTTTAGAAAAAGGCATCTTGCTAAAAATCCATTAGAAATTGAACATTGGTTTGCATCAAAAAAGCATGGCAATTATTTAAGTGAAAGCCATGCTTTTTCATATTGTCAAATACTCAAGCTTCAGCCCGGACCAGAGGCATGGTACAACACCGGAAAGAGCCGCCTGATTTAATTATTTCCGTGATATCGACTTCTATGATTTCGTATCCGCGTTTTCGGAGTTCTCTGTTAACTTCAGTATTGACCGGGAGGCTTAGTATTTTTTTATTACCTATAGAAAGGACGTTGGTTCCTAGCTGAAATTGTTCGTCCCCATTTACTTCAATTAAATCATAACGTGCAGTTAAAAAATTGATTTCTTTTTGAGTAAAAGCTCCTGGGAAAAATAACGCTTCTTTAGGGGAAATGATATTAAAGACACAATCCAAATGTAAGTATTTTTCAGTAAAAGGCACAGGAACGACTTCGAAGTCACGAACGATATTTTGTAAATATTGAATCGTTTCTTTATCAGTCCGGTTACTAATCCCTATGTAGATTGTATCTCGATCTATAATGACATCGCCGCCCTCAATATGGTTTCCGACTAAATTAAAATAAGAGATTTCCTGATCCTCGAGCCAATGCTTTAACATTTGCTCTTCCCCTTTACGGACATCATGTGCCATATCGGCTACATAAATAATGGGGCCGAGTGTAAAACCAATGTCGCGGGTAAAAACCTGCTCCGGAAATTTCCTTCTTGGCGGCAATAGTATGACATCAATTCCATGATCTAAAAGGATTTGTACAAACTGTTTATGCTGCTTCAAAGCCTTTTCAATATGGATTCCTTCATCCTTAAACTTCTTCTGTGTATCATTTATTACCTGCCGGATTGTCATATATTGAGGTTCACATAAAATTACGCGTTTTAATGGATCATATTCACTGGCACAAAATGTTTTTAGCTGCGGCAAATCTGAATCCTCCTCATGCTCTTATTCTTACAAAATTAGTATGGATATATTATGAGGGTTGAATACAAATAAGTTTGGAATGGAATGGACACGCGATAAGAAATGATTATTGAATATCATAAAATATAAAAAATACTGCTTATCGATTTAAATGTATAAAATAAATAAGAAAAGATTAAAAAGTGGGGATAAAAATATGCCAATTAATTTTCATAGTCACGAAAATAAAAAATCCTATGCCACAAGAAATGCTGATGACTCATGGATAAAATGTATAAATGAAATCGTAGATCCCAAAGGAAAAACAATTGTCGATATTGGGTGCGGGGGAGGAATTTATACGCATGCATTGGCAGAAATGGGAGCGGGGAAAGTAACAGGCATAGATTTTTCTGAACAAATGATTGCAGGTGCAAAAGAAAATAGTAAAGATTGCCCCAAGGTTTCATTTGTAATAGGAAATGCATTGGACACAAAACTTCCTGATTGCCATTATGACATTGTTATAGAAAGAGCCCTGATTCATCATATTGATGATATACAAACATGTTTTAAAGAAGTCCATCGATTATTAAAGCCGGGGGGGACATGTATCATTCAAGATCGGACACCTGACGATTGTTTCCTGGATGGCGGCCCTATTCATATAAGGGGATACTTTTTTGAATTATTCCCAAAGCTAAAAAACGTGGAAATGACAAGAAGACATAGGAGCAAAGCAGTTATTCATGCTTTATTGGATGCAGGATTTAATCAAATAAAACAAATGCATTTATGGGAAGTGAGAAAGATATATCAAGATACGGGAGAGTTAGAGGCTGATCTTTTAAATCGAACCGGAAGATCTATCCTGCATGAATTAGACAATAAGCAATTAATAAGTCTCGTAGATTTTATCAAAAGTCAACTATACAATAGACGTACCCAGGAAATAATTGAAAAAGACAGGTGGACTATTTGGACTGGGGTGAAAGGGGAGAAGGGTCGAAAAAAAAGTCATTGAAAAATAAAAGTTATAATATACCTCATTCTGTCGTTTTAGAGAAAAAGCGAGCTGCATAAAATGTACAAGCTAACTTTTTATAAAACGTAACAGTTTGGGGTGGATGGATGAGTATTAGTGTGTTTTTAAGCTATATCATCTTAGGATTAACATTAGCTGCACCTATTGGTCCTGTTAATACAGTTAGAGTAGATAAAGGGATTCAAAATGGTTTTTGGCATGCCTGGGTTGTTGGTGTAGGCTCAATGATTGCGGATGGTATTTATATGTTAATGGTGTATTTAGGAGTAGTCCATTTTTTAAATGCGCCTCCTGTTCAAACGTTCTTATGGCTTTTTGGCGGATTTGTTCTTATTTATAGTGGTATTGAATGTATTCTTGGCGCTAATAATCTTTCATTGAATAATGAGCGCCAAAAGGAATCTTTACTGAAATGTTTTTTTACTGGCTTTATTATGTCGATTTCTAGTCCGCTATCGATTTTATTTTGGCTTGGAATCTACGGTTCCGTACTGGCTAAAACAGCTGTAACATATGGCACTGGTGAACTTTTACTCTATAGTTCTATGATTTTTTTGGGTCTTGCTCTGTGGGACTTGTTTGTAGCTGGTCTAACAAGCGGGTTTAGAAGATATTTAACGGCCAATAGTCTGATGGCGATTTCCAAATTATCTGGTCTGTCCCTTATCGGGTTTGGTGTCTATTTTGGGTATGAAGGATTTCAGGCTTTATTAAGATAGGAAATTAGTTTTTAATAATACGATTTTTCAAAATCATGAATCTTATACTAAGATTTAAGGAAACCAAGCATAGTCCTTTGCTTTTATTGAAAGGGCTTTTTTATTTTTTTGTGACTAAACAGAACTATTTATGAAAAGGTGCAACTTTTCCTTTTAATTTTCGTTATTAAGCATGAGTGCCAGTATGGAAAGGAGGGCCAATTTTGGATCAAGAAGTAATCAAGCAAAATGTGAATAAGTGGTATGAAAAGTATAGCAATGATATATATCAATATATTTTCTTTATGATTGGGGATCATGAAATGGCGAAGGACCTTGTTCATGATACTTTTCTTCGTTCTTATAGCAATTATTTATCATTTAGGGGAGGAAATGAAAAAGGCTGGCTGTTTCGGATTGCCCGGAACATAACAATTGATTTTATTAGAAAAAAGAAGCCTATTTCCTATTTGATGAATACTGACATGCAGGTTAAAGCTAATGAATTATTACCTGAAAATGTAGTGACCATAAATGAATCTGAAAAAGAGCTCTATGCTGCATTAACTAGGCTAAAAAGATCGTACAGGGATGTCATTATCTTAAGAAAACTAAAGGATTTTTCAATTCAGGAAACAGCTGACATACTTGGCTGGAACGAATCGAAAGTGAAATCGACCCTATTTAGAGGGTTGAAGGAGTTAAAAAAGGAGTTAGTAAAGGAGGGATATCAACATGAAAAACTATCAAGAAACGGATGAGTTCGAGCAAGAGTTCGAATCATTAAAAACTAAATTTAATATGTCTGCTGAAGAAAGAAATGAAATCCAAATCAAACTAAACAAAAACATCGATGTTGCAGATGTTCATCAGGCTGAAAGAAAAAAAGGAATACCATTTATGTACTATACGGCATTATCATTAGCAGGCTTATTATTTTTATTATTAGCTGGACCAAGTTTTTTCCAGCAGGGAGAACGGAATGTACCTTCGGAACTAAATACAGGTGTAACACATAATTTTGGAAAAGAAGATGATGAAACTAACGAAAATGAAAATCCAGATGTCGAAGTAAGGAATGCTCTTTCGGTTTTAAAAGAAGAATTTCGGCTTGGAATCTCACAAGATGAGGTAGGCAGGCTGTTAGGAACGGATTACGCAAAGGTACTTTCTGCAATGAACAATGAAAAACAGTGGCGCTATGATATTGGAACTAAGGAAGGGTACCACTACTCTGAACAACATGATTTTGCTGATATGGATGGTCTGCAAAATGGTGATGTTAAGATGCAAATTTGGGTAACATGGGACGAGGAGTCTAAAGTTAAAAGCTACTCTTCAATATATGTAAACCCTGACGACGGAAAATTGTATGAATACCGTGTATTTCCAGATGGCACAGAGAGGAATATGCCTTTCGATGGGTATGAGGTCAATCCTCCTGAAGAAAACGAGCCTGAGGTAAATCCGGATGAAGATCCGGCAGCTGAAGAAAACAATAACAATAACACTTCTATAGATCAAGAGCAAGCAATCGAGATTTCAAGTGAATTATTAACCGGACTAAGAGAAACGTTTAAACAATTAGGAGAAGAGCATAAATGGTCATCAGTCGACTTCCCAGGCTATACGAAGCCTAACTATTCAGTTGCAAAGCCCGACTTGTTAAACTTTGCAACAGATGAATTTTCAGATGGAACACTTCAGGAAATCTTAATGGATTTTTACTGCCATTGTGATAAATTTTCTCTTCCTGGATTTGATTTTCATATTAGATCGGAAATAGTCGAGTCTAATGAAAATCAATTTGTGATCAAAAGTATTAGCCTTGTAAATATGTTAGGACACGGTGGTTATACGGGCTACTTAACGGTTGCAAATGAGAATGGAAACTGGAAA
Source organism: Bacillus oleivorans (assembly GCF_900207585.1). GTDB lineage: Bacteria > Bacillota > Bacilli > Bacillales > JC228 > Bacillus_BF > Bacillus_BF oleivorans. The sequence goes on from NZ_OAOP01000002.1 coordinate 540,771, forward strand.
ATTGATAATTGGGAGCTAGTCAGCTTTTTAGTTGAACCAATCAACTTAACACCAGATGAATATATTAAATATCGGGACGGTGAAGGGGCAGGAGATAAAATTACGTATATTGAGACCGTTCAAATGCCTTCATCTGATGAAGGAGTAGACAGTGAAATAGATGTCCACGTATTTCACAGTCAATTAGGAGATAACTATTTTGGCGTAGAGGAAAATAGTACGAAAGTGGTGAGAGTGGACCATATTGAGAAGTATAATAACCATTAGGCTATATAATCCTCCCTTTAAATAAGGTGGCGTTTTTAGGCGTTCATAAAAGGATTTTATTTAATTTACTAAAAGAGGAAGATGATTGCCATTCCCGGTTTTACTGGAAAGGGGGATAAAAATGGAATCTGAATGGCTTACTATTTTCGATGATAACATGAAACCAAACGGAAAAGCCACTAGGGAAGAAGTTCATCAAAAGGGATACTGGCATGAGACTTTTCATTGCTGGTTCATAAGAAAGGAAGAAGAAAAAACCTATATCTATTTTCAGATCCGAAGTGAATACAAAAAAGATTACCCAAATCTTTTAGATATAACGGCTGCGGGACATATTTTATCTCATGAAACTGTATTAGATGGGGTCAGAGAGGTTAAGGAGGAATTAGGAATAGACATCTCAATGGATGAATTAGTACCTTTGGGAGTTATTCCGTATAGTGTAGACAACAACGATATAATCGATAGGGAAATGGCACACGTTTTTATCTATGAAAGTATTCAAGCGTGGAATGATTTTAAATTGCAGAAAGAAGAAGTATCTGGAATTCTAAAAATTGAATTAAGCAGTTTTTATAAGCTTTGGTTCGGCGGTAAACAATATGTCCCAGCTTTTGGCTTTGTTGTTAATCAGACAGGTGAGAAGGAAATCGTAAAAAAACTGCTTACAAAAGCTGATTTTGTTCAACATGAAGATTTCTATTTTAAAAAGGTATTGAATGGGATCAAAGCCATTTAATACTCAAGTGTTGTGGCCTGACCCCCGGCTTGTCATTGTATTAACGTACCGTGGGTCAGGAAACTGCTATTTGTTAATGCATTAGATTATACAATTTTTGGTCAGCTAATACGGTATCGAGAGGACATTCTGTAGAATTCCAACCATATTATCCACGAGAGCGATAGAAACGAGTAACGAAGTATAAATAAGAATTATTTTTTTCATCGCTTCACTTCCAATTAATCCGACTTTCTTTTGTTATTGCCGGGCACATCTTGTTTCGGCATAACTTTTACAAGTTCTTCACTTAATTCCATACCTTTTTTGCGGTTGTTGTTTCTTTGTGCATTTGCATTTCCGCGTTTTGTACGCCCCAATATTCTCCAACCTCTTTTCATTTTAATGTTAGTAAGTAGTATGGTTTGCTTAAACGTTATTATTCATTTTCTGCTATGGAATAAAACTTGGTGGTTTAATAAATCACATAAATATAAATAAATTTTGAGTGAAAAAGAAATAGTTTTTGATTGCAGGATATTTGGAGGAAAGTTTTAATGGAAACAAAGAACGATTAGCCCAAACGGTGGGGCTGTTTTCTATGTATTGGGGATTCTAACGTTTATTCTTCCATTTGCTCTTGAATATATTGATATATTTACATGAATGATTTACGGAGTGCAGTATATGGGTCGGAACCATGTTTGCTGTTATATACGGCATAACTAAGCATAATAAAAAAAGACGCCAGATAGACGTCTTTTTTACGTATTGAGGCGATAGACTGTGTCCCACATTACACATTGCATGCCTATCGACTTACACAATTCAGCTCATCGCTCAATTACTATAACATTTCTCTAATACAAAAACAACAGTAAAAATATGACTGTTTTTAAGAAATAGAATACTACTTTAGTAGTATCAAAAATAGTACATCTGGCGAATGAAGTTACCCCTTTAGGAGAATAGCTACTTTTTGTCCCTCTATTGGATAATGGATAAAAAGTAGGAATTTTCTGAATGGAGGGGTTTTATTATGAAAATAAATAGGCTGCTTTTATCATTATTACTTATTATATCAGTCGTTTTTACTTCAGTTCCAAGGGGTGAGGCAGCGTTTCAATTAGGGGAAGCTCACTTAGATCCTGACCTTGATGCTCTTTTGAAGACAACAATTGATCCAATAGAGATTATTGTAACCTTTAAAGGAACAGAAGGACCAACAGAATCACAAACGAACCTTTTAAAAGAACTAGGCATTACACAAGGAGTTACGTTTGAAAATCTTCCGATCGCAGGTGTACTTGCAACTTCTGAGCAAATTGAGCAATTACTGTCAAGTCCAGAAGTTTTTTCAATTTATAGCAATGATGCCATTTCGTATGAAAATGACACTGGTACAGAAATTACGGGTGTTGATCATTTACGGACCGATGATACACTGCGGAAATGGAATGGGGGACTTCCAGTTACGGGGAAAGGAGTTGGAGTTGTAGTTAATGACAGCGGAATCGACGGAACCCACCCTGACTTAGAATTTGGAGAGCATGTCGTGCAAAATGTATATGGTGCTATTAATCTTCATGCACTCAGTTCCTTACTGCCAATTACGTATGCAGAAGATGTTCCGAACACAGACAGTACAGGTGGTCATGGGACTCACGTTGCAGGGATTGTTGGGGCGACCGGGGCAATGTCTGGCGGCAAATACGAGGGGGCAGCACCTGGTGCAGATATAATCGGCTATGGCTCTGGTGCAGCTGTTGCAATCCTCGATGTACTGGGTGCTTTCGATTATGCTCTTACTCATCAGGCTCAGTACAACATTCGTGTGGTTACGAATTCTTGGGGTACAACCAGTGATGCAGGTACTGACTTTGACCCGTTTGACCCAATCAATGTAGCCACTAAAAAATTATACGACCGTGGAATTGTTACTGTATTTTCAGCAGGAAATTCTGGACCTGGTGAATCCACCATTTCTGGTAATTATAAAAAGGCTCCTTGGGTCGTAACTGTCGCTGCAGGAACTAAGCAAGGAAAACTTACTGACTTTTCGTCTAGAGGGGTTGACGAAAAAGGTGGAAAGGTAATTGTTGACGGACAAACCTTTACTTGGGAAGATCGTCCGACCGTTACCGCACCTGGGGAAAATATCGTATCAACCAGGGTAATTGCTCCTGTTTCTAGCTTAGGTATTACCGACGATGTTAATAATATTGATCCAGCCCATTTACCTTACTATACAACAATGAGCGGTACTTCAATGGCTGCCCCCCATGTAGCTGGAATCATCGCACTGATGCTTGAGGCCAATCCGCTTTTATCTCCAGATGAGGTAAAAGAAATTCTGCAAAACACCGCCACTAATATGCCGGGTTATGAAGAGTGGGAAGTGGGAGCGGGTTACGTCAATGCTTACGCAGCTGTAGAAGCAGCCTTCTCAAATAAGACTTATGGTGAGACACTCAATATGAATCAGACGTTCAACGCAACTGTAGACATGAGTGTCATTAGAGATCCTTTTACAATTGAATACGATCCTACAAGCTTAGATGGAAATAAAATCGAATTCACTGTTGATGAGGGATTAACAGAATTAACAGCTACCATTCATGCATATGGTTTGTTAGAGGCAACAGGAAATACAATCAATCTTGTCTTGTATGCTCCAGATGGTACTCGCTATAGTTCTGGTATTTATGTATTATTCCCGTTATATACGGATCGAACAGTGCAAGTTATTTCACCTATGCCGGGAACGTGGACTTTACAGCTTGAAGGACTAGATGGATTAGCATTGCCTGAAACGATCCAAGGACATATTCTGACGAAACGGGCCGGTGCTTTCTCAGGTCTCAATGATATTCAAGGCCATCAGGCTGAAGCTGCGATTAAAGTTGGGGTTACGGAGAGATTAATAGATAGCTATCCAGATGGTACTTATAGACCTGATGATGCCTTAAAGCGAATAGATTTGGCTAAATTTCTAGTTATGGGTGCAGGTGTCCGTCAATATCTTCCTTTAACTGGGGAAGCTAGTTTTAAGGATGTAAAAGCCAGCGATCTTTCCTATGCAGAGGCAGTAGCTGCCTATGGTGCAGCGCTGCGAGATGTTGCTTATAACAATAAAGGAGTTTTACTTCCAACGGCTGATGGTAAGTTTTCACCAAATCAGACCGTAACAAGAGCTGAATTAGCTTATAGTCTCGTTCAAAACTTAGGCCTGCAATCTGAAGCGGAAGCTTTAATGAATGAGCCACTAACGGTACAATATGGTGACCTAAGAATACCGATTGAGGATTCAGCTGAAGTACCTGCTCATCTCCGCGGATATGTTCAGCTTACTTTAGATTTAAATATATTAAATGCATATTTTAGTGTGGTGCAGGGTCCGTATGACCTAACCCCAACTGTGACTGCTGCCTTTAGTCCAAATGCTCAAGTGACTCGTGGAGATTATGCCGTTGCAATTACTCGTTATTTTGCTGCTTATTAGATAAAAATAGTATGGAAGTTAAAGTGGTGGAATCTATGTTCAAGCTAATCCAGCCATTTTCTAAACTAAAACCGATTATTCGGATTGTCAAACAATTGGTTCAAACTGAGCTTATCATTTTGATATGGAAGGCAAAACAACATTGTAGAAATATAGAAAAACGGTTTGAATAAATAACTGCTAGTACTAAAGTATTATGAAAATAGAACGTTTGCTGAATTGTAATGGTATGAGACGTTTGGCAAACTTAATGAGAACAAACCTATTCGTAGGTTTTGCCCAAATTGGTTAGTGAACTTATCATTGGACCAGTTTGGGTTTTTCTTTTCAAGGCGGGAAAAGTACGATAGGATAGAAAAAAACAAAAAATTCAAATAATGATTAAATGATGTATTTTGGAGGTTTTTTATGAAAAAGCTTCTAACTTCCCCTAAAACAGAAAGACCTGCAAGTATTTATTTATCAATCATATCCCTCATTGGATGGTTTTACGTTGGTTTGCAATTTTTTAAAGTAGATGGTGAGTTTGATCTGTGGATATATGCGATCTTACTTATTTTTTTAGCGATATGTGAATTATTTCCTGTACCCGTGTGGAAAGGCTTTACGACACTAAGTTTCCCTATCGTGTATGTTTTATTTGTTTTGTTTGGTCTTCCTCTAGCAATGATTAGCTATGCCCTTGTTATTTTTATGGTAAACATAATGGACCGCAGACCATTTCGGATTGTTTCCTTTAACCCAGCCCAGCTCGTGTTAAGTTTTTCAATTGCAGTTTTTCTTTCTGGATTATTTCTTCCGAATTTAAACCACGAAAGTGTTCTTTTAACCCAGATTATTGAGCTATTTGTTATTTCCCTTTTCTTTTATCTATTAAATAATATATTAATAGATTTGGTCTTATTGTTACGGCCGCAGAATTATCCTTTTCAATTATGGAAGCAAAAGCTTTTTTCTGAGTTAAATAGCGGCATTATATCTTTTGCATACGGCTGTTTATTTTTTATTTTAGGGAGCCAGAACCGGGGACAAATTGATGTTTTTACGTTTTTCTTTTTTTTCTCTCCACTTGTTGCGATTGCTCTCTTCAGTTCAGTAATTGCACGCTTAAAAATTGAACGAAACCGGCTAAATGCACTTTTTTCCCTAACAACAACACTCAACAAAATACTGCCTACCAAAGAGTGGATAGTGGCATTGAAATCCAGTTTTCATGAACTAATTGATGTCGAGGGCCTCGTATTATGGACAACTGAAAATGGGAGATGGAAACTAAGCTATAAAGATGGAAAGGTGAATCCAAGTTCCACTTCACTTTCAGAGGAAACTATGGAATGGTTTGAAAAAATGAAGAAACCTCTGATTATAATTGATAGTCACAAGGAACAGGTTCCTGCGAATGATTTTTTTAAAAGGGAGCTTAGAAGCTTTGTATTTTCTCCGCTCGTTGTGGATAACGAAACGGTAGGGGTCATCGCTGTTGCGAGAAGCCGGACGAAAAGTTTTAATAATGGAGAAATTCAATCCATTGCAACTCTAGCTAACCAATTGGCAGTTATTATAAAAACAAGAACGTTAATTTTAGACAAAGAAAAGCGCAGTCTTTTAGAAGAAAGGAACCGGATCGCGCGAGATATCCATGATGGAATAGCGCAAACACTAGCTGGTGCATTAATGAAGCTGGAAACTGCCCAGCGTAAATGGGAGAAGTCACCAGATGAATCGATCTATCTTGTGAAAGATAGTATGGAGAAATTGCGGGGGAGTTTAAAACAGGTCAGGCAGTCAATCTACGCATTAAGACCCAACCCAACTGAACGGGTTGGCTTGCACACAGCAATCCAGCAAAAAATAAAAATATTTGAGCAGGAAACCGATATTGCTTTCTCATTTGAGCAACGCGGCAAGATCGAAACATTAAGTTCAATGGTTGAGAAAATCATGTTTGAAACCTTTCAGGAAAGCGTACAAAATATTATCAAGCACGCTCAAGCAGCCAAAGTAGACATTCTCTTAAGTTATCAGAAAGAAAGTATTATATTAAAAGTGAAAGATGATGGTATCGGCTTTTCTTTATTGGAAGCGATGTTAAAAGCTCAGCAAGAACCCCATTTTGGTATTCTACATATGAATGATGCAGCTGAAAAGATAGGCTCTTCCCTTCAAATTGACAGTAAGCCTGGAAAGGGAACTGAGATTATTATGATTGTCCCTAAAATGGGAATAGAGGGGGAAATTGAACATGATCAAGCTTATGTTGGTGGATGATCATGCTATCCTTCGGGATGGTTTACGCAACTTATTAGAGGTAGAAGAAGATATAAAGGTAGTAGGGGAAGCCGTTTCTGGCGAAGATGCACTACATAAAATCGGAGATTGTGGTCCAGATGTTGTTCTTATGGATATCAATATGCCAAAAATGAACGGGGTAGAGGTAACAGGATTATTGAAAAAAAAGTTTCCTGACACAAAAGTGTTAATCTTAACGATGCATAGTCATGATGAATATTTTATGTCAGCTATTCGGGAAGGGGCAGATGGATATTTATTAAAAGATGCTCCTTTTGATCAAGTTATAGAAGCAATCAGAACAGTCGCAAGAGGCCAGTCTGTTATCCATCCTACAATGACAAAAAAGTTGCTAAATTTTCATCAGCAGAAGTGGCAAGAAGAAGAAAGCACCGTACTCACAGATCGGGAAAAAGATGTATTGCAGTGTCTGGTTGAGGGTTTATCGAACAAAGAGATAGCAGAAAAGTTATTTATCAGTGATAAAACGGTAAAAATTCATGTCAGTAAAATCTTTAAAAAGCTAAACGTAAAAAGCAGGTCTCAGGTGGTCATTTATGCAGTCCAGCATCAGCTGGTAACTTTGCCTGATTCTAATTAGCTCATAAGGTTTGAGGAATATAATCCTCAAACCTTTTACATTATATGATTGGTAGATAACTCTAGTATGGTGCTGCACCTTCACCTTCTTCTGGAAAATTTACCCCCATCGTACGAACCGCTTCCTTTGCCCGTTGCATGGTGGATTCTGCCTGAGTTTGCCATCTTATAATCATTTGAATAAAGTTTTTGAATTCGGAACTGGCGTTTTGTTCCATTACTCCTAACCATTGTCTAACACCTCTGTCTTGTTTCTGCGCATTAACAATGCAGGCTGCAAGTGTGTCGATAATAGATTGACGCCTTTCACCATTGACCAGCCTTATCGCGCATCCGACTGTAGTGACTCGGTGATAGGATGCCGGTACAAGATGATTATGCATTTCATTATTTCCTTCCAAATCCTTAGTTTGAGGAATATGATAAAGTTCACTGCTCATGGAACAGACCATTTCTTCGGCATATAAGCTTTGTTGAAGTAATGTTAAGATAGGTTCCCAATTATTCTGGCGATAATTGTAATAATATGGATACATCGGACCAACCCCTTGTAGTAAATTTTTATCCTAATTACTATTTGTATGATAAGTGCCTACATAGGGTGAATGTTTCCCTAGTAAAATAGCAATCTATTTGCTATTTTTTTATAGCCCATTTATACTAATTACCATGAATTAACAATCAAAGGTGAGAACATGTATAAAACAGCAAAGAAGATCGCGATATTATTGTTTCGCTTATTTGGAAAAATTGACACTCAAAATAAACATTTGCTGCCAGAAAATGAAGGTTATATTGTAGCATGTACGCACGAGGGCTGGTTAGAGATTGTCGCTTTAGGTATTGTCTTACCTAAACCGATTCATTTTATGGCAAAAAAGGAGCTTTTTCAAAATAAAATATATGATTTCTTTTTAACCAGGTTAAATGCCTTTCCGGTAAATCGAGAAAATCCAGGGCCAAGCAGTATTAAAATGCCTATAAAGCTATTGAAAGCTGGAGAAGTTGTCGGAATTTTCCCAAGCGGTATGAGAACAAGCGAGGATGTTTCATTAAAAAGAGGGGCAGTCACAATTGCAAATCTGGCGAAAACCCCAATTGTTCCAGCTTATTATAAGGGGCCTTTTTACTTAAAAGAACTTATTTTTCTCAGAAAAAAACCGACCATCATTTTCGGGGAACCTTTCTATATAAATGTTTCCCATAAAGAAGATTTTGAAAAATATACGGACTTTTTAAATCAACAAATTCAAATATTAAAAGATCACATACATTAATTTCATTAAGGAATGGTAGTACTTGGCAACAGATAAGGGTATACTAGTTATAAGGGATTTGTTTCTCTGGGTCTTCTGTTGTTTACATTCTTACAGAAGGCGATCGTGTAAACAAGAAAGGAGACCAATATGACTGCAACCATATACCAGGCTAAACTAGGAGACGGAATCAAACAGAAGGGAATTAAACGAACAGATTCCTTTTTCAGTACTCCAGAAGAAGCTGTTGCCGAAGCCTTTGCGCTAAAGAAAAAAATCGATGGAAAATATGATCATAAAATTGAATGGGATTACGAAGGAGAAATCACTGGTTCCTCCAGTAACTTAAAGATTTTAAAGGGATATTTACACGGAGACCGAAAAACACACGCATTCTATCTGCAAATTGTATCGTTCAAAAAATCAAAGAAGCATTCGATTGTTTCTCCTATCAAACCATCCAAGTTATCAGCCAAGGATCAAAAAGCCTTAGATAATGCCGTTAAATGGTATGCGTAAAAAAAGAGAGCACCTACCTGATGGTAGCTGCTCTCTTCCCGTTTTGTGGGCAGTTTTTGCCTTTCTACTTTTGAGTAAGCCCTATGATCATCACAATGAGCACCAGCAACTGGATGGTTACTTCTACATCCATCGAAAGCCGCCTCCTCTTCATAAGTGAAGCTCATTCCTCCGGCTCTTTACTCATAGAAAAGGACTTACGTTTCCCCACTAGATTTATATTCGGCCACGTTTAAAATATGCCTAGCAGGACAGTTGCTTTAGCAAAATTTTATGTTTTTACCATATACCTAATACATCCATCATAACAAGGACAATCAATGGAGGGGCCACATAACGGATTGTAATATACCAAGCTTCAAATAATCCCTTTTTTAGCCAATTTCCTTTTTTTAATTCACTATAAAGAAGGGAACGTTTCATTTTCAATGGAACAAAAATAGAAATTAAAAGTGCTCCAAATGGAAGTAAGACATTACTGACTGTATAATCAGCAAAATCGAAAATCGTTTTACCAAAAATCTTTACCTCTGCTAAGATTCCGAATGATAAAGCAGATGGGACACCTAGTGCAAAAATCGCCAAACCAAGTATCCACGACCATTTTAGTCTTTGCTCTGGCTTTCCGTTTGATATAACCGAAACGATTATTTCTAATAAAGAAAAGGCGGATGTTAAGGCAGCAAACAAAAATAATACTAAAAAAGCGATAAAAAACAACATCCCAAATGGAAGCTGACTAAAGACAGTAGGCAACACGTTAAATAAAAGAACCGGACCGGCATTAGGTTCTAAATGAAAGGCAAATACAGCCGGGAATATCGCTAACCCTGCCAGTAATATGATAAAAATATTCATACTGACAATTGAAATAGCAGCATGAGGCAGACTTTGGTTTTTCGGTAAGTATGAGCTATAGGTAACCATTACTGACACACCCACACTTAAGGTGAAGAAGGATTGTCCCATTGCGTCTAAAAGTGTCTGGGAGGTTACTTTTGAAAAGTCTGGCTTTAATATGAATTGAATTCCTTCACTAGCACCTGCTAAAGTCACAGCGCGAATGACTAAAATAATAAATAAAACAAATAACGCAGGCATCATAATCCGGCTGGCACTTTCTATTCCTTTTTGGATCCCTCTGGAAACAACGATGATTGTGAACAGCATAAAAATAAGCTGAAATACGATACTTAACAGGGGATCTGCAATTGTTTCATTAAAGACAGCTGTATATTGTTCTGATGAAAGTCCATTCAATTGGCCTGTTATTGCCTTAAATAAATAGATAAGAATCCATCCGCCAATAACCCCGTAAAAAGAAAGCAAAACAAATGAAGTAATCATACCTAAGATCCCAACCCAGTGCCATTTTGTGCCGGGTGCAATTTTTTTATATGAATTGACGGCGTTGTCTTGAGCAGTTCGTCCAATTACGAACTCGGCTAATAATAACGGAAGACCAAGCAGTATGGTAAAAAGAATAAATATAAGAAAAAATGCGCCTCCGCCATTTTGACCAGCGATATATGGGAATTTCCAAATGGCTCCTAAACCAATAGCTGAACCTGCAGCAGCTAAGATAAATCCCACCTTAGAGGACCATTGTTCACGTTCACTCATAAAATCTCTCCTCATTTAGATGTTTAAAAGGGAATACCCGTTATGCGGACGATTCAATTCAAAGCAAAAGATATAAGCTATAAAAAAACGCCCCTACATATGTAGGGACGATTAATCGCGGTACCACCCTAGTTGTGAGACGAAGAGTCTCACCACTCATCATTATAACGGTTATTCACCGTCTTTTGTCAAAGACAAAAGAAGCTCCAGAACTGAATTTCACTTTCCCTTTTGTACCGATTTCCACCATACACCGGCTCTCTATAAACAGGGAAGGAGAAGCTACTTAAATTCCTTCATTGCATGTTATGTATAGATGATTATTCATTTTTAACATGCATGTATTTGATTGTCAACTTCCAATAAACCGAATCAGCTTAAATAGGGGGTGAGCTTATTCTTCAAATCATTTAGTTTTGTAGCATTCCTGTTAAACATATCTTTTGCTTCTTTAGATTCTGTTTCTAAAGCAAAGAGCTCAAGATCAGCCTGACATTTTTTTATCATGGCGAGTAAAAGAGGACGTTCTTGAGGACTCGGAACTTGTTTTTTGTCGTCATACACATCAACCGTGAGTTCGCCATATGAATCTACCTGACCAAGGAAAATATTTTCTGGGAGAACTTCCAATTTTTCAAGCTGAATATTTAGCCACTCTCTTGTCTTTCCGGCTCTTTGCAGCCCATCATCGAGAATTTGTCCATCCATAATAACAGCATTAGGCTCTTTTACATTCGCAACCTTAACATTTAAATCCTTAGCAGTAAGTGGCTGATTTTCTTTTTTAACAAAAACACTTAGTTTTCCATCATGTTCAAGGATAGCTGATTCAACTTCAGACAGGCCATACACATTTTTTTCTCTAAGCAAGCTCATCAGGTCATCAATTGAATACTTTTCCTTTTTTAAATTCTCTTCTAATATTTTGCCATCTTTAATTAAAAAGGTGCTTTTTCCTTCAATAAATTCCCTTGCACTTCTGCTTTTTAAAGAAATGTAGTCGGCTAGCCAGGCGATACCGCCAAATACAAAAATGGCAAGTACACCATTTAGAATATTTGTTTCCAATTTTAATATAACCTCACTAGCTAGACTTCCGATTGTAATTCCGGCAACATACTCAAAAAAGGATAGTTGTGAGATTTGTTTTTTTCCAATCATTTTTGTGATAAGAAATAATATAACAACAAAGAAGAGTGCACGTAAAATAATATCGATATGATCAGGCAATTTATTTCACCCTTTATAATTAGGAGCCTCGGTATTGAGGCTCCTGATTTTCAATTTTCATTAACCGCTGATTTAAATCTTTTTTTACTTCTTCTACCACAAGCATCGACTCATGGAAAATTTTTGCGGCATTTGGATCACGAGAATTTAATGCCAGGGTCGATAATTGTGCTTCAATACCACTGATAGTTGCAATACACTGTTTTACATTAGAGGCTATAGTCATAAAAGATCCTCCAAATATCCTTTAGAAGGACTACCTATTTATTGATTGTATTGTGGTTCTTCTTGCAGAATCTGCTGAACTCTTGGCTCAAGAGAATCGATAATAGCTTGAGTTTGTTGTGCAGCAGTTTGGTAAAGCTGTTTTGCTTGTTTGTTTTGTGTTCCTAATGCAAAGGTTTCTAAGTTTGCTTGCGCACTTTTTAATCCAGCAATTGTTTGTTTAACCTGACTTCCTACTGTCATTCATTCATTCCTTCTTTCTTAAGTGTGTGAAATTGCTTCAATTGTAGTATGACTGAACCTTTAAAAAATATTCGCATGGAATTGTTTGTAAAAATATGGAATGGCTATCGTATCGGGGTATTGGTAAAACAAAAAACAAAGTGAAAAACCCCTGTATCGGCTAAGTTTCGATACAGGGGTTTTGTTTAATCGTCATCAGACTCTTCTTGACTTTTCATTTTAGATGGAAGCCTTCCAGCCCGCTTCGCAGATTCTCTTAATAAGAATTCGATATGAGCGTTGACACTCCTAAATTCGTCGGTTGCCCATTTTTCAATAATCTTATAAACGTCAGGGTCAATCCGTAAAGGGAAGCTCTTTTTTTTAGCCATGATTTCCTATTAATATAAACTTCCTGTATTGATAACCGGCTGGGCAGCACGATCTGATACGATTGCGACCATCAGATTATTGACCATTGCGACTTTACGTTCTTCATCTAACTCTAGTATTTCTTTTTCTTCTAATTGCTGGATCGCCATTTGTGCCATGCCAACTGCACCTTCTACGATTTTTTGCCTAGCTGATACAATGGCAGTTGCTTGCTGACGCTGAAGCATCGCGCTTGCTATCTCTGTTGAGTATGCCAGGTGAGTTAGTCTTGCTTCCATTACTTTAACACCGGCAACTTCAAGACGATCCTGTAATTCAACAGATAGTTCATTTGAAACCTCTTCGGCATTTCCGCGCAGCGTAATTTCAACATTTTCAAAGGTGTCGTATGGGTATTTGGTAGCCACATGGCGGATCGCGGTTTCACTTTGTATTTCTACAAATTCCTCATAATTATCAACATCAAATACTGCTTTGGCAGAGTCAACTACTTTAAAAACAACGACTGCTGCAATTTCAATTGGGTTTCCTTCGACATCATTGACTTTGAGCTTTTTTGTGTTGAAATTTCGAACTCGTAAGGAAACGGTTTTTCTTAGAGTAAGCGGAACGGTAAGGAATAATCCGCTGCTGCGAATGCTTCCTAAATATCGGCCAAAGAATGTAACGACCACGGCTTGGTTTGGCTGTATTACCGTAATCCCGCTAGCAACCAGGACCGCAAGCAATACTAACACGATACCGAGCGGGATAATTTGATTAATCAGTGAAAACACAGCTGCTCCGATAAAAACGACAAATAGCAAAACACCTAAGAATCCATTAATATGCCTTGCATTATTTTCTTTCATTAGAACAATCCCCCTAAAATATAAATCAATTTGATACTATTATGATATCACTTTTGTAAGGATATGTAAATGAAAAAGAAAAAAATAAAAAGCGAAACATTTATTTTCCATTTTTCGTATGTAAACGATGATAAAATGGGGGTATGAAAAAAGGGAGGAATTTAGGTAAACTTGCTCCGTTGATAAAAAAAAGCAACCTAATTAAGGTCGCCTTTCATCTGTTTTTCTATTTTTATCATAAGATTTTAATGCCTGCTGTACTTCTTCTTTTGTCACCTCGAATTCCGTGTTTTATTTAATTATCTTTAAAGATAGGATGCCAGGATCTAAAAAAAACATGTATAAATTTTAGTCAATCAAAGGGGGAGAGAATTGAAGGCAATTGTTTCGGTTGTCGTGTTTGTTCTAATCATTATTCTTAGTACCTGTGGCTTAGAAACCAAAACCCTGGAACAATTCTATGAAGGAAACCTAAATGATGTAACCCAAATCAGGATTTTAGATGGGAACACCGGGTACAGTAAAACAGTTACAGACCAAACTGTTATTGCAAATTTTCTAGATAAGATAAAAGACATAAAATTTATACCAGAAGAAAATCAAGAGGATCGGGATGGATTTAATTATGCAATTGCACTTTATGAGAATGAAAAAGATACATTTTCATTCTCATTAACTCGATTTAACGGACATTACTATCATACAGAACCAGAGATTTTACCTATTGTGGATCATTTTTATAAAAACTTAAATGTGAAAGAGGAGTAAACTGTTGAACGGAACCGTCAATTGACGGTCTTTTTGTTTTATATAGATTTTTTTAATGACTGAAATCAATATAATGGGATCTGTCACTCTGGCTGTTTTAAAAAAATGTCTATTTTTTTCAAAGTATTCCTCCAATTAAGATACTTTTTATATGAAAATTATGGTACGATTTATTAGCAGCTAGAACTAGATTTCGGAGGGTTCCTATGATATTTAAAAAAGTGAAGCAATCAGATGTAAAACTGGATGTTTCTAATCAAAAAGTAGCGATAAACATTAAAAAGGGATTAGATGTTGAAAAGCAAATTAAAATGATTGACCTGACGGAAACAGATTTGAAGTATATTCATAGTCTGCAGCCACTTGTTATGGACAAAATTGATGAGATCGTCGGTCAATTTTATCGGAATTTGGAAAATGAAGTGTCCTTGTTAACAATCATCAATGATAATAGTTCCATTGAAAGATTAAAAAAAACGCTGAAGAGCCATATAACGGAAATGTTTGACGGTAAAATCGATGATACATATTTTGATAAAAGAAGACGCATTGCTCAGGTTCATGTAAAAATAGGCTTACAAACAAAGTGGTATATGTGTGCTTTTCAGGATTTGCTCCTTTCCTTAATCAGCATTATTGAAAACAAAATCCAGCATCGCGATGATATTTTTGCCGCCGTCAAGGCTGTAACGAAGATCTTGAATTTAGAACAGCAGTTAGTGCTGGAAGCCTACGATCAAGAATCGGAAAGGTTAAGAGCTCTGATAGAGGAAGAAAAAGGGATTATTCGAAACCATGTAGCAGGTCAATCACAAAACTTAGCTGCTGTATCAGAACAGACAAATGCTTCATTTCAACAGCTGCTCGCTCAATCGAATGAAATTGTGGCTCTTGCCCAAAAGGGATCTCAATTATCCAATTTAGCAGAGGAACGTGCAAAACAGGGCAAAGACCAACTGCAAAAACAAGATGATACAATTTCGAAGATTGACTTAACTGTGAATGATATTTCGAGCGATGTTCAAGTATTACTAGACATTACGAGTCAAATGCAAGAAATCGTAAAAATCGTAAAAAAGATCGCTGAGCAAACGAATTTGCTGGCCCTAAATGCATCGATTGAAGCAGCTCGTGCGGGTGAAGCGGGAAGAGGTTTCGCTGTAGTAGCGGGCGAAGTCCAAAAGCTTGCTGAAGAAACGAAGAATTCTGTTTCAAGTGTTTCTGCATTAATTTTGAATACCAATTCCCAGGTTGAAAAGCTGACTCTTTCTCTAGAAAAGATAAAGAGTGCGGCGAAAGACGGTAATTTAAGCATGGCAGAGACAGAAAGTCATTTTGAGCAGATCTTATCAACGATGGCGGAAACGAAACAGCAAAATAATAAAATTGAAAACGAACTTAATTACTTTATAAATATTGTCAATGAAATAGGGGATGCCTTTGAAGAGGTAGCCATCTCAGCGAACAGCCTGACTGAGATAACCGAAGAAATGGATTGACTGAAAAACTTGAAAAAATGCACTCATTAGCTAGAGTGCATTTTTTCTTGGATGTTTACATATCAAGTTGCTTTGCATCTTCAACAATGTGGTACAACAGGTGTGCTAAATGATGAATTGGGCCGTATTCTTGTTCTTCTCCCTCGGCTGCTTCCTCTTCCTGGAATTCGAGGTCGTTTAAATAAAGCGCCATAAATTCATAAAAGTCTTGTAAGTCAAAAGAAAAACAATAGGTGGGATCTTCGTTTTCTTCTTCATAAAGCAGGCATAGATAATGCAAATTTCCTTCTGCATCTTCACCATCAAAAAACACGAAAAAGCCGATATTCGTGTCAAGTTCAAATAAATGCCTTGTCCCGTTTTCTGTTACCTTATTAAAATCATCTTCCTCCATTATTTTTACATTCATCGTTTCAACTGCATCTTCCGCATGAAAATTGACGGTTAATGACTTCATCGGATCACCTCCAGCTTATCTCCTCTATAGGATGTACCGGACACGTGAGAAGTAAACAAATGGTTTAAGAATGATTACTTTTTTGTGCGAATTACTCATTTTAAAAAATTTTAAAATAAAGTGTCATAACTGACAAATGTTTTCGTCTAAATAGATAGATATAAAAGATGAGCGAGGGGTAACACCATGTCAGCAAAACGAACGATCTCAGAATGGTTTTTTCAATATAGCCACGATATCTATGACTTCCTTGTGTATTACATGGGGAGCACCGATGTGGAAGATCTAGTTCAAGAGGTATATATAAAAGCATTAAGGAGTCTCCATGGCTTTAAAGGGGAGTCTTCTCCAAAAACCTGGCTTATAAAAATTGCCAGAAATGTAGCGATTGATGAGTACCGCAAGAAAAAGTCAAAAGGGTTTCATCATATGATCTCATTTACAGAAAGAATTGCAGCCAACGATCCCCTTACACCTGAGAAAATATTTGAGAATAACGAAACGAAACAGGATCTGTACAAAGCAATTCAAAGGCTGCACGAAACCTACCGGGACGTACTGATTTTACGGGGGATTCAAGAAATGGATACGAAAGAAACAGCAGTTATTCTAAATTGGAAGGAAGAAAAAGTTCGCACCACTTATCATCGCGCCCTTAAAGCACTTCGTGAATCGCAAGGAGGTATTGAACTATGAGAACGCAAAAGCCTTTACATGAGATTGAAAAAGAATTAAACAGCTTTCCAAATTTTAAGCTTGCAGAAGAAAAGCAATATGAAATTCATGAAATTTTAATGGCAGAGGTGACTAAATGGGAGATGAAAAAAAGGAGAGGAAGCTGGATGAGGAGATTGACTGTAGGACTTTCAAGTGTGGCGGTCGTAATTTTAGCTTTGTTTTTAGGATTTAGTTATTTCGATAGTCATGGAGGAAACCGGCCAACTGAAAACCCTGAGGTTCAGCCTAATCCACAAGCACCAATTTATCCGACAGATTTTATCGTTGAAGCTGATTTTCACAAGTTAGTAGCTCGAACTGATCAAGTAACAGGAGAGGAGACGCACTATACAACTAAAGATAAAGAGATCATTCATCAATTCGAAAAGACGATTGTTTCAATGCCATACGAAAAAACAGAGAAAACCAGTTCTGTATTTAATACGAACTTTCTATTATACGATACTTCGAATGAATTGATTGCGGAGATTATCTTTACAGGAGAGAATATAGTCAGCATAAATGGGGAGGGGTATAAAACAGATGAAGCTAAACTGAATCAGTTTAAAGAGATATTCTTTACAGAGGACTATCAGGCATATCCAGTCATAAATGTTCCGGAATCCAGTGTCCAAGAACTGGCCCAAGAGATTATCCAGGCATTAGCTAATAAAGATACAGCAATTCTTGCACAGCATGTCCACCCGGTTAAAGGGCTTTTGTTTTCTCCGTACGTATATATTCAAGACGATGCATTAGTATTTACTCAAGATGAGGTAACCATGTTATTAGCAGCTTCCGACACCTACTTATGGGGAACCTTTGACGGCAGCGGCGAACCGATGGAGATGACAGCAAAAGAATATTATAGCCGTTTTGTATATGATCATGATTATGTGCAAGCTCATGAAATGAATATTGATTCCATTCTGCAAAGAGGGAATTCGATTAATAATATTAAAGAAAAGTTCCCTGATTCGACTGTCGTTGAATTCCATATTAAAGGAACAGAGCAATATGGAGGAATGGACTGGAGAAGTTTAAATCTTGTGTTTGAACAAGCTGAAGATGGAGCTTTAAAATTAGTTGCGATTATTCATGATGAATGGACAATATAAAAATACTGGAAGGGACCTCTTGCTAAGGCAAAGGGCCCTTTCTTTTTTTGAGAAAGAAATTCTTTACATTTTCCTTTTTCTTCTTGTAAAATATAAGGGTAGATTCTAATTTTTTACATTAGGGAGGAAAAAAGGCCAATGAGTTTGTCTGTTGTTTTTCAAATGGTTTTAGCATGATAGGGAGAAGTCTGCCCATTTTTAGCAAAACCAATCGTAAAACAACGGACCATTCAAGCCCTTTCCTCATTAAATATTCGTGTTTTGGATAAGTTAGCTATTTGTTGATTGAATAACTCTTCTCCAGGCATGAACTAGGTAGGGTGTGTTTGCCCTACCTATTTTATTTTTAATTTAGAATTATGTGTATGGACCCATTCTTAAATCAGGATTCTTTTGATAAAAATTAAACAGGGCTAAGGTCTGTCCTCCTTGTTTTACGGTTGGTAATTATACCAATGTGAAGGAGTGACGATGTTAATGAGTATTGTAAATGTTGAAAAGGTAACCCATTATTTTGGGGACAAATTAGTTTTTAAAGATATAGATTTTCGCTTATTAAATAAAGAGCGGGTTGGTTTAGTGGGACCGAATGGTGCCGGGAAATCCACGTTATTGAAAATATTAACGGGGCATATTTTACCTGATCATGGCACAGTCGACTGGCAGCCTAACATTCAAGCTGGTTATTTAGAGCAGCAGGTTGATTTAACATCCGGCCAAAGTATCCGGGACTATCTTCGAAGCGCATTTCGTTCTTTATTTGAAGCTGAACAGGAAATGCTAAAGCTTTCTGACCAGATGGGAGCATGCGGTACGGAAGAACTTGAAAAGGCGCTCAATCGGTTTGCTAAACTGCAAGAGTTATTGGAGCAACAAGATTTTTACCAAGTGGATCCCAAAATTGAAGAAATCTCCAATGGGTTAGGAATTAGTGCTCTTGGATTAGAGACAGATGTTGGACAGTTAAGCGGGGGACAACGAACCAAGCTGCTCTTAGCTAAACTTTTATTAGAAGAGCCGGATGTTTTACTTTTAGATGAACCAACCAACTATCTGGACTTTGATCATATTGAATGGTTAAAGGACTATTTAAAAAACTATCCAAACTCTTTCATTCTGATTTCACATGACACTGCCTTTATGAATGAGGTTGTAAATGTGATTTATCATCTCGAGCACAAAAATTTAACGCGCTATATCGGGAACTATCAAAAATTTGTAGAAACCTATGAATTTAGAAAGCAACAAATTCACATTGCTTACAATCGTCAGCAGGCTGAAATAGAGAAGCTTGAAACCTATATAAGTAAAAATAAGGTAAGATCTTCTACGTCTAAGCAAGAAAAAGCACGTGAAAAGAAATTGGCGAAAATCGAACGGATTGAAAAACCGGTTTCACTGCCAAAGCCGAGATTTTCTTTTCAGGTATCTAATCGCCCCGCCAGCTTAATTGTAGAAGTAAATCAGCTTGAGGTCGGGTATGAGGAATCTCTCTTTCCTCCGTTTTCATTTACCTTAAAAAGAGGAGAAAAGGTAGCGATTACTGGACACAATGGGATTGGGAAGTCGACTACATTAAAGACTTTAATGGGAGAGCTCGAACCGCTAGGGGGCAAAATTAAGTTCGGACAATATGTTAAGCCGGCCTATTTTGCGCAAGAGTGGAGTATCACCTCGGAACAAACGCCGATGGATTATATTTGGTCTTTACACCAATCCATGACACAGAAAGAAGTTCGTCAAGCCTTAGCAAGAGCCGGCTTGCGAACTGAACACATCTTCCAGCCGATGAAGTCTTTAAGCGGCGGGGAACAAACAAGGGTCAGAATCGGCGAGCTTATTTTAGAGAAAAGTAACTGGCTGATCTTAGACGAACCAACGAACCATTTAGATGTTCAAGCGAAAGAATCATTATCGGAAGCACTTAAAAAATATGAAGGTACCGTTGTGGTCGTTTCCCATGAACCGGAGTTTTATAAAAGCTGGGTTACTCAAGTGTGGAATATGGAGCACTGGAGATTATAGAAGGAAAGCTCAGGTAAGTATATGGACTTTAACCTGAGCCTTTTTTTCTAAGTCGAATTTCTTTACTTTAAGTAAGCGACATTGATAAGATGTGAAGAAATTATGTATAAAGGAGCTTTGAATGAAATGAAAATAGAAGTTTGGTCTGATTTTGCTTGTCCTTTTTGTTATATCGGTAAACGCAGATTAGAAGAAGCACTTGAACAATTTCCTGAGCGTGATCAGGTTGAAGTGGAATTTCGCAGTTTTGAATTAGACCCAAATGCGCCAAAGAATTCGGATGACAGTTTACATGAAATGCTTGCCAAAAAATATGGCACATCCGTTGAACAAGCGAAAGCAATGAATAATAATGTATCTGAAATGGCGAATACGGTTGGTTTAACCTACAATTTGGATCAGGCAGTTCCAACCAATACATTTACGGCACACCGTTTAGCACAATATGCTAAAACCCAAGGCAAAGAAAAAGAGATGGTAGAACGATTGTTCAAAGCTTACTTTACTGAAGGAAAACACCTTAGTGATCACAATACATTACTTCAGCTTGCTGCTGAAGTCGGATTAAAACTAGAAGATGTAAAAGCTGTGTTAGAAAGCGATGAATTTACAAATGAGGTTCATTCCAATGAAATAGAAGCACAACAGCTAGGAGTAACAGGAGTCCCATTTTTCGTTATTAACCGAAAATATGGGATCTCTGGAGCACAACCACTAGAAGTATTCACGCAAACCTTAGAAAAAGTATGGCAAGAAGAACAATAATTCGGTAATTCAGGGCGTGACAGGCACGCCCTGAATTTTCTTGTCTAACGGGAATGATTCACGGTGAAATAGTGTGATGCTAATGATTACCGTACATAAACGCTCGTATTGCACAAAAACCTGCCTAAAAGCAAGCAAATGGATTTTGAATATTCTAGTAAAAAGGGATAGGCCACTTAACTAGCACAACCAAAAAAATTAAATAAGTACCCCTATTTTTTCTACTTTAACTCTTCTTCATTCCATAACTAGTGAACAATCCTCCATAAGAACCGATATAACACAAAAGACATTTATCGGACTTAAAAGGAGAATAGTATGTTTTTATTTTTGAAATTTTTAAAATCAAAAAGGGAAGAAAAACCTAAAGTTTTACAACATCAAAAGACTAAATTTAACAATCATATGTTATCAGAAAGAAAAGGGGCTTTAGGAGAGCATAAAATAGACCTTCAACTTGCTCAATTGCCTAAAGATTTCCTCTATATCAATGATCTCTTTTTACCAAACCCTAAATCGAGGACAGGATACTCTCAAATTGATCATGTGATATTTACTCCTTATGGAATATTTGTGATAGAAACTAAAAACTATCAGGGGACCATCTACGGAGGAAAAGACCGAAAGACATGGTTAGTTAACGGGAAGTTCAAAATGCCAAGCCCTCTTATTCAGAATTTTGGTCATATCGAAGCTATTAAAAGATACATAGATTCCAAATTCCATGAATATTTTATTTCCATTGTTTCTTTTACGAAAAGATGTACTTTTAAGATTGACATGGAATTAAGAGAGATTAAATCCAACGAGTTAGTAGTGTATGACATTGAATTTTCTGAGTTTATCAAACGAAAAATCGCGATTATTAAAATTCAACATAAAGAACCATTTTTTAATTCAATAGAAATTAATGATATCTATCAAACACTCCAACAAGCTAATGTTAAAGACCCAAAAATCCGCGAATCCCATGTCCAAAATATTCAAAGGAATAAACAAAAGGTTGAAACGACTATAGGGAAGTATAAATGTTTGATTTGTGATAAACCTGTAACAGAGAAGGTGGCAACTTTTTGTATTTCTAATAAAAAATTTGCAGGAAACATCTATTGCTTTGATCATCAAAAAAATATAAAAATTGATGGAAATATTATTCTATAAATTGTCAAATCTACTCCAAATTCCTCTTCAGTAATTCCTCTATAATAAGATTATAAGTAGAGAGATGGAGGGGTTCACATGCTGGAGAACCGCTGTATCAATAATCAGGATTCATTTCACAATTCATTTTTATTTTCTAAGGATAACATGAATCGTTTAAAGGATTTAATGATCGATGAAGAGATCGCCAAGGATTCATGTCTTTTCAATGAAGGAGATTGTGCGGATTCTCTTTATTATATAAAAGAGGGTTCTGTGAAATTATCGAAAGTGACCGATGATGGGAAAGATTTAACCCTTTATTATTTTCAGGCAGGGGATTTATTCGGTGATTTCGGAGATATGCCATCTTTACACCAAACATTTAGTGCGATCGCTACATGTGATTGTAAAATCGGAGTCCTTAACAAAGAGGATGTTGAATTAGCGATTTGGCAAAACAGTGATTTAGGGATCGATTTCATTAATTGGGTTAGCCACATGAATCGGTTTACTCAGTTAAAACTGCGGGATTTAATGTTTTTTGGAAAATTGGGTGCGTTAGCTTCGACTTTAATTCGGATTGCCAATACGTTTGGACAAGAAGTGGGAGACGCCACCTATATACCAGAAAAATTTACAAATAACGAACTGGCCAGCATGATTGGTTCAACCCGAGAAACCGTAAACCGTATGCTTAGTCAGCTGAAAAAAGAAGACGTAGTTCAATACAAAAATGGCAAGCTTGTAATACTTGACATCGAATATTTACGGCAGATTTGCCATTGTGAAGGATGCCCGAAACATATTTGCCGGTTATAAATGTTAATTTAAAAAAGGCCTTACTAGGGTCTTTTTTTATTGTTTTAAAATAAAGAAGAAGTAAGCTATGAAATAAAAGAGTACAATCGATAAAATAGATCTTATCCAAATTAATGTATTACTGATTCCTGCTTTTGATTCTAGATAATTCATATAGAACATAGTAAATAAGAACCCAATCGAAGTGAAACTGACGCCTTCCCAATCATTAAAATTAAAAAATTTCATGGCTCCTAATAATACAAAAACAGGTCCAGTTACACCAAAAAATAATATGGTGTATAGACCTTTTTTATCATCAATCAAATAAATATCCTCCTAACGCAGCTGCTATCATTTTTTTAAAATAATCTCATACATCCTTCGCTTGCCCCCTTTACAATAATAGACTCCATTTGATCGAATACGTTTCATCTCCTCTGAAATCTTAGCCCATTTTTCCAACTGGGTAAACCTGTAAGTCCACTGATAACCCCATTAACGAAGTTCATCAATCTGACACAGACTCCTATGAAAGTGTGACATTTATCACAGATGTGATCTTCCTCACATTTTAGAATGAACATGTAGGCGAAAACCGAAAGGAGGAAGGTGAAGTGGGTACAAGTATTAAACAGGTGAAAACACCTTCTAAGTTTGAAACAAATCCGGAAATTGAAAAAGAAAAAAATCTAAAGGGAACTTTTATTTCAGTTCTGCTTGTGGGAGGATTCATCGTTCTATCTTGGGCAGGAGTTTTCTCGCTTTTTATTAACCGTTTGTAAGGAAAGGTTGGGGGTGAAGAGATGCATTTATATAAATATGAAAAAATTTGGCTCCTGCTCGGAGGGGGAACACTTATTATTTTCTTGTTGGTGGTCGGCATTAATGCTTTTGCAATGGGAATGACACCGCCAAGTCATCATGAAACCATAGATCCAAACAAGGTCGACCAAACTGCACCATTTAACGAGCAGGGTTTAAAGCAGGTTGGCGATAATGAATATGAATTGGTGATGGTGGCACAGGCGTTTGCCTTTTCTCCTGGCAATATTGAAATTCCAAAGGGAGCTACCGTACATTTTATCGTTACCAGTAAAGACGTGGTTCATGGATTTCAGATTGCAGGAACCAATGTCAATATGATGGTTACACCAGGACATATTAATCGAATCACTCATACATTTAAGGAAACTGGAAGCTTTTTAGTTCTTTGCAATGAATACTGTGGTGTCGGGCATCAGGCGATGAGCACGACCATTGAGGTGATGTAAATGGAAACGTCAGCTTCAGTTGTGAACAGGCTAGACGGAAAATTAAGTATGGCTCATTTATGGGTATCCTTTACCGCTTTATTCTTAGGTGCAGTTACTGGTTTACTGCAGACCTTAGTGAGAAGCGGGGGAGTCACGTTACCTGCAGGGATTGGGTACTATCAATTACTTACAGCCCATGGTGTTTTACTTGGACTTGTTTTTACAACCTTTTTTATCATTGGTTTTCTTTATGCAGTCATGAGCCGAACAACCGGCTCTATGATTCTGGCGGCCAGACAATGTGGCTGGATTGGATTTATTTTGATGACAGTTGGAACAATTTTAACGGTTATCATGATTTTGCTAAACAAAGCAACGGTATTGTATACGTTCTATGCGCCACTGCAGGCTTCTCCGTGGTTCTATGTAGGATTAACTTTACTCGTCGTGGGGAGCTGGATTAGCGGGGTAGGCATTTTCAGACAATACTATCTTTGGAAAAAAACAAATAGAGGGAAACTTTCTCCTTTATTAGCATTTATGGCAGTCGTAACGATGTTGCTCTGGTTAATCTCTACTTTAGGAGTGGCTGCAGCAGTTTTAGTTCAATTTATTCCGTGGTCTTTCGGATGGGTGGATACAATCAATATTCTATTAAGCAGGACCTTATTCTGGTATTTCGGACACCCGCTTGTATACTTCTGGCTGCTTCCAGCTTATATGTGCTGGTATGCGATTATACCGAAGATCATCGGCGGTAAGGTATTCAGCGATTCTTTAGCACGTTTAGCATTTATCTTATTCTTACTCTTTTCCATTCCAGTTGGATTCCATCACCAACTGTTAGAACCAGGCGTTTCATCAGGCTGGAAATTTTTACAGGTAGTATTAACGTTTATGGTTATCATTCCATCTTTGATGACAGCTTTCTCTCTTTTTGCAACGTTTGAGTTAGCTGGTCGTGAAAAAGGGGCGAAAGGATTATTTGACTGGTTTAAAAAACTTCCTTGGAAAGACGTCCGATTTTTTGCGCCAATGGTTGGAATGCTCGTTTTTATTCCGGCAGGAGCAGGGGGAATTATCAATGCTAGTAACCAATTAAACCAAGTGGTTCATAATACCCTATGGGTAACAGGGCATTTTCATTTAACAGTGGCAACATCTGTAGCGCTGACCTTTTTTGGAATAGCTTACTGGCTCGTACCACATTTAACTGGCCGAACATTAACACCAATATTGAACAGGCTGGGAATTACCCAAACTATTCTGTGGGCAGTCGGAATGTTCTTTATGTCAGGATCCATGCATACGGTTGGATTACTTGGAGCACCTAGACGAACAGCCTATACAACTTATAATGACCATCCAGATGTATTAGGATGGATTCCTTATCAAGTAGCTATGGCAATTGGCGGAACAATTTTATTCATCGCGATTCTTTTACTGATCTATATCTTTATTAAACTTGTATTTTTCGCTCCAAAAGGTGTTGAGGCATTCCCTGTTGGTGAGGTAGCTGATGCATCCGAAGCAACACCAAAAATTCTAGAAAACTGGAAGATTTGGATTGGCATTACCGTAGCATTGATCCTCTTTGCTTATACAGTGCCAGTGATTGATATGATTCAGCATGCTCCGCCAGGATCTCCTGGATTTAAGCTTTGGTAATGTTTGAAAAAAATAATAAATTTTGGAGGAAAAGAAAATGAAAAAAACGATTCTTGCGATTATGATTCTTATGGTTATGCTATTAGCGACTGCATGTGGAGGAAGGGGAGAGGCTAGCGGAGGTTCAGATGGAAGCAGTGATAACGGCAATGCCGTCACAATCGAAGCATCTAACTGGGAATTTGATAAAGCTGAGTATACCGTTCCAGCTGGAGACGTAACGGTTAATCTTAAAAATGCAGATGGATTCCACGGTATTGTAATTGAAGGAACTGATATCAGCATTGAAGGCGACGGCTCAAAAACAGCCAACCTAAAAGCGGGTGAATATACAATTCGATGCAGCGTTATCTGCGGTGAAGGCCACACAGAAATGGTCGCAAAACTAATCGTACAATAATTTTTCGGGGCGTGACAGCACGCCCCGTTTTTTCTTGTTTCAATGGAGTTATTTCACTCATCGGGTAATGCATGTCACGTCCCGGTTTTTGTTGAATCGTTAATGTGGTATGATGGGGACAGCTAAAATATGGAGTGAAAGGGGAATTATGGTGAGGCAGGTTCTTTCGGTTGTAATGGGGGTTATGATGCTCGTATTTTTGGCAGCGTGCCAGCTAGAGGCGGATGATGGGACAGAAGTAGAGGAAATCGAGCATCGAGGAGAGGAAAACCATTCCGAAGATGTTGAGACGGCAAATAATAATGATCAAACTATGATAAAAGCTAAAAAAATCGAATCTTACCCAGCTTCACTTTATGAACAAACTGGGTTTGACATCGATCAAGATGGTGAAGATGAGCAAATTGAACTGTACGTTAATGCTCATAAAGACGAAGATGGAGAATTCGCATGGGATGACGGGCATAATTGGCTTTTCGTTGTAAAAGACGGAAACGAAACATATCCTCTTTATGATGGTTGGGTTCAACTTGGGTCCCTTTCATTTTGGCTGATTGAATCGAACGAAACGCCAATGATTATCTTATTAAAAACCGGAACTGCTGAATTTACACTTCAAACTTTCAGATTTAGTGAGGAAGAAAAAGGGTTTATCCAAGAAACTCAATTTAACCCGGAAAAGGTGAACTTTTGGTATCACTCAAAGTAAAGTTTGTAGGAGAGGAAGTTTTACAGACTTTTCAGAAGTTTGATAAGTTAGAAGCGGAATAACTAATTGAACAATATCCGTCTCCTTTCATGCCTGAGGCGGAACAATGGTTTACTCAGAAGGAATACTATATGTTTGTAATCATTACTTAGCTTCCAAGCAAACTGATAAATAAAGATGAAGTTAAAATAGAGTAATAAATGTTAATCTTTCTTAAGATAGAGGTGACATCATTTGCGTCCGCTTATTTTAGGGATTATTTCTGCCTTCTTTTTTGCCTTCACATTTGTATTAAATGCATCTATGGAAGTGTCTGGTGGAAGCTGGATTTGGAGTGCTTCATTACGATATATTTTTATGATTCCGTTTCTCCTTTTGATTGTAATAGCCAGGGGAAATTTACGGCCGTTACTTGATGAAATGAAGAAAAATACAGGGAATTGGATGATCTGGAGCTTTGTCGGATTCGGCTTATTTTATGCGCCTTTATGCTTCGCCGCTGCTTATTCACCTGGATGGCTCATTGCAGGGACATGGCAAATCACAATTGTTTCAGGGATTATATTAACACCGTTGTTCTATGAAACAATCCAAACGAATCACGGACCCCCCATTCATATAAGAGGGAAAATCCCTTATAAAGGTCTTATGATGTCACTCATTGTTCTGGCAGGAATCTTTCTCATGCAATTTGAACATGCTGAAAAACTAACAATGAGCTCATTTTTATTTGGCTTTATCCCTGTTCTAGTAGCTTCCTTTGCTTATCCTTTAGGAAACCGAAAAATGATGGAGGTATGTGAGGGACGGCTGGATGCGTATCAACGTGTGCTTGGTATGACATTAGCAAGTCTCCCTCTTTGGGGTGTCTTATCGTTGTATGGACTATTTACAGTAGGACCGCCAAGTACAGGACAGAGTCTCCAATCCTTATTAGTAGCCATTTGTTCAGGTGTAATTGCTACGGTTTTGTTTTTTAAAGCTACTGATCTAGTGCGAGGCAACATGCAAAAATTAGCTGCTGTTGAAGCTACACAATCGATGGAAGTCCTGTTTGCTTTAATAGGTGAAATCATTGTTTTATCCATTGCTTTACCAACAGCCCTTTCTTGGTTTGGAATCTTTACCGTAATTATCGGAATCATTCTCCATAGTTATGTGTCTAACCAAAAACAGGACACCAAGGAACAGACAACAATTAGTGTATAAAGATCATCACATTTTTGGCGATACTGCATGGGTCAGTATCGCTATTATTTTTTAAAGCCTTTAATATTTTTGTAACTAGAGTTTTAGTCTCATTAACAAGAAATTTACTCCCAAATAGAAATGAATGAACTCTTTGCATACAGTAGCAGTGTTTCATTGAACAGTTCCATTGTTTGTGAACATATTATAAAATAATGTTAAGTTAATTATTTCCATAATAGTTTATTAGAAATAAAACACGTAAAGGAGAGTCCCGTATGAATGATGACCGATCGCTGGCATACGTTCTTCTAGCTGCAATTGCTTATTTTACCGTTATTACATATTTCTTTGAATCATCGCCGTTTATAGCCCAACAAATAAATAGTACGGTGATTATTGCGCTATTGCTTGTGATGATAGCCAAGTTAAATAAAAACAATAACCGGTGAAGGGGTGTTTTTTACATTGTCAGAGAAAAAGAAGATTAAAGCAATAATCATGTTTTGTTTAATGGCTTTTGTTTTGATAGGTACGAGTTCCTATTATATTTTTAACCCCAAAAATTCACTGGAATTATATCAATCCGTTAGGTTTTCGGATGATTTCGAAGATGTACAAAGACTTATGCTGGAAGGATTTGAATCGAATTTTAAACAAGGAGATTATGACTTTATTGCTAGTTAGACTCTCCGCCACGGAGAATTACTTAATTTACCATGTTTGAATATGATAATAAAACATTTTTATTAATGACTACACCAGGTACGAAAAAATTAAGAATTATGGCAGTTGAAGAATTGCCGGAAAATATAAGGAACTACTTTTATAAACTATCACCTGAATCATATACATTCAATCCATAATCTATCAGAAAGGAATGAGCAAACTCGATTTAAACAAGCAAACCAAAACAGCAGGTGCCTATGTTATATAAGGGACTATTTCCCTTTCAGGTCGGACCTGCTCAAGAAGGCAACAAATTAGGCGTTGTTCTCCTTGGAGGTCATAAAGATCCTAACGAAACACCGTTAGAAACCGCCATCCGTGAAGTATACGAGGAAGCTGCTATGAATAAAACTCCTATTCATTCTCCTATTACGTTTTACAAAGCATCGTGGGATCATAGAGCCATTCCTGTTACTCTTGAAGAGAAAACATCACCCTTACTTTTAAAAGAAAACCTGGACCTTTCTTTATCCGTCATGTATCTAGCGCATTCAAAAAATGAATCAAGTCCATCTTCTGAAACGTGTGGCCTTTTATTATTAAAACCAGAGGAAATTTGTTTGCTCTGTAAGGAGAAAATCACATTAAACGATTATATTAAACAAAATGGTGTTGCAATTTTAAAAAGATCAATAAATAAAGGCCTAGTCTTAGAACCTTTTCCACACCTTAAGTTTTTGGCCAAATTATTGGAAGATAATCCTGATTTATTTCGAGATCTTCTTTAGTATTGAGCATTTTTACATACTGGATAATTTCACGATTATGATGTAAATTCGCAGAATGTGGAAGGCCCTTTAGGGCTTTTTTTATTGGATAAAAACGTTTCCGACTACTTTCCCTAAATAATATGAGTCAGAAGAGGGAAACCTACTATCGAAACTTATACATACGAGAGGCAGGAAAGATAGCAGCTATTTAGCTTACCTTTGCAAAAACGATGAAGGGTGGTTATAGCAACCGCCAATGGCAGCTAAACAAGATAATTTAGCCATAAATTAGAATAAGTCCAGCAAATAAGGAACGAAAGAAATGATATAGAATGCATATTATCTTGATAATTTGGCTTTTATATTTAAATTTAAAAAATCAAACGTGGAGATCAATTCCTAGATATTCTGGAAGTATTTTGTATGTTATTTTTTTCAATGGCATGTATTTTTATCTTTGTAAAGACCGGTTGCTGTGGGATTTCCGTGCTCCAATATTAACGAAAAAAGCACTAAGACGAATACAAATTTTTCTCATCACACCACTTTTTATCCTTTTGTTTTTATCAAAGTTTCCCAAAACTTTATTTAAACGAATCTTTTATATCATTAAGTGGATTGGTATGTCTTTAATTATTGAATGGGTTGCCCTCCAAAGAGGAAATATTGTTTTTAAATATGGCTGGAATTTACGCTGGTCCATGTTTGTGTATACATTCATGTACCCATTCAGTTATTTAATATCTATAAAACCGCTTATTACTTTAGTTCTCTCTTTCCTCTCTACTGTTTTTTTATTAATTCGATTTCGTATCCAAATACCCATTTTCAAACACCTCAACGTTAAATAAAAGGGGGGATCAATATGTATCAGCCAAATTGTGATTTTACTTCCTTAAAAGAGGAAATTATCGAAGGTTTGCAAACTGTCTCTTCCGAAATTGATGAGGGATTAAAAACTCTGCAAAATGATAATGACTGTGTTTTAGGAAAATTGGAAGAGCTGAAGGAACGTTTTGAACAGATTGAAACAGTGGCAGCCTCCTTTTATTTAAATTGCTATTTATCCCCATTTACAGACAAATATTTGGACTTATCAACATGTGTTCAAAATCTTTCTCATCAAAAGCATGGCGGTTTAATTGTCATAGAACGAGAAATGCGATTAGATTCATTCATTCGTCAAGGGACTCCAGTTGGGGCTACCCTCACTTCTTCCTTGATAGAGTCTATCTTTTATCCGGGAAATCCGCTTCATGACGGAGCCGTTTTGGTCCGCGGCAACGAAATTGTTTCGGCAGCCAATGTTCTTCCCTTATCAGAAAAAGTATTTGTTGGAAAAAAGCTTGGAACCCGTCACCGAGCAGCCATTGGGATTAGTGAAAAAAGTGATGCGCTGGCTCTCGTGGTTTCAGAAGAAACAGGGAGAGTTTCCTTTGCAATGGAAGGAAACCTATACCGTATCGTAACGGCCAGTTCTTCAGTATAAGTAATTAAAAGAATCAATAAAAGTTTTTTATAACCTAGGAGTGATCCATATGATTCTCAAGGGGAACATTATATCTGGAGAATTTGATGAGCAGATGAACGAGTTTTCCTTACAAGAAGTCAAACATTTGACAATTGAATCCACGATTAAAGAACAGCAATTGCAAAGACTATATCACTACTTAATAAAACATCAGCATGATTTGGACGGGCAAGTTATCATTCTAAATGACCAAATTCCGCTAAGATTGAGCCAAGAGGAAATCCGGTTGTTTTTAAGTGATTTAGAAAAAGTACAGTCACTTTATCATTAAGTTTTTTTAAAAGCCAATGGAAACAAAGTGAATATGAATTTACTTATGCGATTCTTTAAATTAAGGGTCGCTTTTTTAATTTTTCAATGATTGCAAACGTCTTGCAAATCATGGCTGCAATTTATTAAATAAAATCATCCTTATCAGGAACTTTTTAGTATAAACAACCGTCTAATTAAGGGGGGGAGATTCGAGTTCTTCTATTTCTTGCGGTTTTGGTTTATTAACCGGCCCCTTTATACGGGAATCGAGTAAGAGCCAATTTTTATTCTGAATAAATACAGATAGAAGGCTAAAGAGTAAATGGACTGTGAAACTTTTACTCATTTCATTCCCCAACAGTTGGCCTGCAGGGATTTTCATATTGATAACCTACTAAATTTTAACTCCATCATACATTTATATCCTAATTAAGATAGAAATATTAAATTAGGGAGAGAAAAAAATGAAAAAAATAGGACCTCTTATTTTGTTAATCGGTTTAGCAGGATTTGCTGTTTTTCTGTTTGACTTCGTTTCGGCAGATTTATTGGAAGAGCCTAAATATTTTTTAGTGGGCTTTGTATCGATGCCGTTAATCTTCATTGGTGCGGTTATGAGTATGCCGTCTTTACAGCAGAAATACCTTAAACAAAATGAAGAAATATTACGTGAACAAATGAAAACAATGGGAGAAGGATTTTATGAAGACCGTGAAAAATTTTGTTCGAACTGCGGCGATTGCATCGAAAAAAATGCAAAGTACTGTTCTGTTTGCGGTACCCCTTTATAAGGCGCTCTGAATCTGTACCCAGTGAGCAACATTTTTTTATGAACAAATGAAAGACTATGTAAATGGGCTAGCTAAAAAATGACATGTGTTTTCGGAAAAAAATGAACTGTCCACATCATGGAGTTATTATCTTCATAGAATGTCTTACAGATATGAAATAGGTGGAAATATCATGTACACTCATATAGAAAAAGGAGGTGCTTTTATGGAAGAACAATGGCTCAAATGGGCAAAGCAGCTTCAAGCAATTGCACAAGCAGGATTAGCATATTCGAAAGATGTTTTTGATATCGAACGGTTTAAAATGATTAGAATAATCAGTTTAGATATAATGGCACACCATACGGACATGGAAATAAAGAAGATAAAAGATTTATTTGCTAATGATACGGGGTATCCCACTCCTAAAGTTGATGTGAGAGCTGCTGTCTTTTACTCAGATCAAATCTTAATGGTTCAAGAAAAATCTGATGGGAAGTGGTCTTTGCCGGGCGGTTGGGCAGACATTGGATATACACCTGCTGAAATAGCGGTTAAAGAAGTCAAAGAGGAAACCGGATTTGATGTAAAACCAGTAAAACTTATTGCAGTTTTTGATAAGAAATGTCATCCTCATCCGCCATCCCCATTTCACGTATACAAAATGATGTTTCAATGTGAATTACTGGGCGGAAAAGCTAAAGATAGCATTGAGACAAGTGACGTTCGATTTTTTTCTGAGAATCAGCTGCCTCCGTTATCTATACATCGGATTACGAAAGAACAAATTGAACTGGCTTTTTATCATCTGAAAAATCCTCAAACTCCAGTATATTTTGACTAAATTTAAAATTTGTGTTCTCTTTTAATATTCTTTGCTGTATGATAATAAGAGTTTTAAATAGCGGTACACAAGTTCAGTTATAGGATTAATAATAAATATTGAAAATGAAGCGTCCTTTTGAAAGGGCGTCCTTTTTTATGTAAGGAGAATTGGCTTCTATGAAACAAACATTTACTTTACGGCAGAAAACGAAGTTAATTTTTATTTTACTTGTACCTATTTTAATTACTCAGCTTGGCATGTTTTCAATGGTTCTCTTCAATACGATTATGTCGGGAAAGTATAATGCCTCCGATTTGGCCGGAGTGGCTATTGGCTCATCGATATGGAACCCCATTTTTACAGGATTAAGTGCCATCCTCCTCGCGGTTTCACCGATTGCAGCTCAACGGTTTGGTGAAAAAAAGAGTGAAGATGTTACTGCTATTGTAAAGAATGGGATCCTTTTAGCCATTCTTATTGGAGTATTGGTCATTATTCTTGGGATGCTTCTCTTAAATCCTATTTTAGATCTAATGAATCTTGAAGATGCAGTGCGAGAACCAGCTTATGATTATCTCATCGGTCTTAGTTTTGGGATTATTCCGTTATTTATCTATAATGTATTGAGATCATTTATATATGCATTAGGAAAGACCCGGGTGGTAATGGTCATTTTGCTATCTGCATTACCAATGAACTTGTTTTTAAATTACGTACTTATTTTCGGGAATTTTGGATTTCCTGAATTAGGCGGAGCCGGCGGGGGATATGCAACAGCTGTTACGTATTGGATGGTTCTGGCGGTCACAATTTTAATAATTAAAACGAACGAGCCATTCGCTGCTTTTCATATTTTTTCACTGTCACTTCATTTTTCAATTGCTAAATGTAAGGAAATCTTAAAAATTGGTGTTCCAATGGGATTATCTACTTTTTTCGAGACGAGTATGTTTGCAGTTGTGACGATTCTCCTTAGTCAATACAGTGTTACAACCATTGCCGCTTATCAGTCAGCTTTGAATATCGTTTCTTTTCTTTATATGATTCCAACCAGTATCTCGATGGCTCTAACAGTTGTGGTAGGATATGAGGTTGGAGCAAGACGCTATAAGGACGCAAAGATTTACAGCTGGTTAGGAATCTATTTGTCAATGTTCATTGCACTTGTCACGGGATTATGTGTGGTACTGTTCCGTCATGAAGTAGCAGGGTTTTATTCGAACGAAGGGGCTGTTATTTCCCTCACTGCACATTTTCTAATCTATGCGCTGTTCTTCCAGATCTCAGATGCTCTGCAAGTTACTGCACAGGCCGCCTTAAGAGGGTACAAAGACGTCAATGTCTCTTTTATCATGACTCTTGTAGCTTACTGGCTCATCTGTTTGCCAGTAGGATATGGTTTAGCGAATTTTACAGACGTGGGAGCAACCGGATACTGGATCGGATTAACCGTGGGGCTCCTGGCAGCAGGTATAAGTTTATCGGCAAGATTACTCTATATTCAAAAGAAAAAGTATAATCCCCAAATCTCTGTTTTGGGATTACACGAATAAATATAGAATGCATAGACCTGGTTTAGTTAAATCTGAACTAGGTTTTTTGTTTTTAATGTCAGGCAAGATCAATAGAAAATAAAGGATTTGTCGGTATATGTATAGAAAAAAGTAGTATGTACACCTGATGTATTAGTGCAGAGATAAAACAAGGGGGGGCGTTTTAATGCCTGTGATCAGACATCAAACATATATAAATGCACCTATACATATCTGTTTTGATCTTGCCAGGAACGTTGAAGTACATACGAAAACAACCTCAAATACTAAAGAGAGAGCAATCGGTGGAGTGACAAAGGGCTTGTTAGAGGCAGGAGATATGGTAACGTGGGAAGCAGTTCATTTTGGGATTAAACAAAGATTAACGGCAAAGGTCACGGAAATGGATAAGCCCTATAAGTTTATTGATATCATGGAAAAGGGAGCTTTTCATTCCTTTACTCATACTCATGAGTTTGTAGAACAAGGTGATGGCACCTTGATGATTGATACCTTTGATTATAAATCTCCATTTGGAATGATTGGAAGGCTGGCAGATCTTTTGTTGTTAAAAAAATATATGGAGACATTTATTGCAAATCGAGCTAATGAACTAAAAAAATTAGCTGAACAGCAAGAATAGTTCATTGATGCCAAGTATTTATGTCAGGAAATTGATTCCAATATTCGAGCCATGTCTCAAATAGATCTAATTGAATATCCTTTAATTCCTGGATTTTTTCAGCTTGAGTCGCATTCATTGACTGTTGCTCCTTAGATTTTCATTGACTTAATTTTTCCCAAAACTTATAAAAATTATCATCGAAATGGAAGGAGGATCATAATGCAACTATTCAAAGCGCTTATGGTTAATAAGAAGGAGGATCAGGTTACAGCTGGGGTTAAACAGTTAAAACTTGATGACTTACCAGAAGGAGAAGTTCTCATTCGTGTTGCCTATTCAGGAGTAAACTATAAAGATAGTCTTGCTGCCATACCGAATGGAAATATTGTCAGATTTTATCCTTTTGTACCTGGGATTGATATGGCGGGAGTCGTTGTTTCATCATCGGACCCGCGATTTCAAGAAGGGGATGAAGTGATTGCAACCAGTTATGAAATTGGGACAACCCATTTCGGCGGATACAGTGAGTATGCCCGGATTCCAGCTGACTGGGTTGTTCCTTTACCGAAAGGTCTAACCTTAAAAGAATCAATGATTATCGGAACAGCTGGTTTCACAGCTGCTTTATCAGTACTTCGCCTTGAGGATAACAATGTAACACCTGATAACGGAAAAGTCCTAGTGACAGGTGCTACAGGCGGAGTTGGGAGTTTTGCTGTCTCGATCCTTTCTGTGTTAGGGTACGACGTAGAAGCTAGTACAGGAAAAGAATCGGAACACGAATACCTGAAAAAACTCGGAGCCGTTAGCATTGTTTCTCGAGATGAAGTTTACAAGGGTGAAATTAAGCCTTTGGGGAAACAAAAGTGGGCAGCTGCCGTAGACCCGGTTGGCGGGGAAACTTTGGCATCTATATTAAGCCAAATACAGCGGGGAGGGTCAGTAGCAGTTAGTGGTTTAGCGGGTGGAAAACAAGTTCCTACTTCGGTTTTTCCATTCATTTTAAGAGGTGTCAACCTGCTTGGAATCGATTCTGCTTATTGCCCAATGAAGACTCGTTTAAAAACATGGCATCGATTAGCAACTGATTTTAAACCTGCGAATTTAGAAGATTTTATCCATCAAGAAGTGATATTAGAACAACTTCCAGAGGTTTTTCCAATGCTATTAAAAGGGCAAGTAAGAGGAAGAATTCTTGTAAAATTATAAAGTTATATCTAAGACACGCGGGAGGATATTTATGAGAATAGCAGAGTTACAGCAAGATGTTAAAAAGTTTAGTGAAGAAAAAGGATTTTCAAACACAACGATTGAAGAACGAACGATTTTTTTAGTAACAGAGGTTGGAGAAGTAGCGAAAGAAGTATTGCATATTATATATGAATCGGATACAGAAAAAATGAACAAGCTCAAAGAGAAGCTTGGTTTGGAACTTTATGATGTTGTTTGGAATGTGATAGAGTTAGCGAACAAGCTCGATATTGATTTAGAAGATGCCTTTCGGAAAAAGCGGGAAATTAATAAACATAGGCAGTGGGTTTAGTTAATGAGGTGGGATTGGTATGAAGAAAGAGGTGCCTAAACATATCATCGCCTGCTGCGATCGAGGATGTTAGATGCTATGAGAGCCGAAGCTAGTATTCCCTACGAGGTGTGGGAAGTTAATCCTTATCACTTGATTAGTAGAATAGGGAAGGAAATAGTTATGAAAAAAGAGATTATGGGTTTAAATACCCACACCTTGATAACTGGTGTGGGTATTTAATTTTACAATAGAAGTAATAGTTTCCAAATTTACATAACGATTTAATTCTAGTCCATTCTTTGAAAATTATGATAAACTACAATTAAAAATAATAACTTCTTAGGAGTAATGCTTATGTCTATGCTAAAAAATCTATTTATTGGCTTATCAAAAAACGAATTGATGAACAGTGCAGCTAAGAAATACGGTTTAAAATTGGGAGCACAGAGTGTTGTCGCTGGCACAAATATAGAAGAGGCCATAAAAAGCATTAAAGAGCTTAACTCACAAGGAATTTCCTGTACCATTGATAATCTAGGGGAGTTCGTCTACAAAGAGGAAGAAGCACTAGAAGCAAAGGAACAAATTCTAGAAGTCATTGAAGCTATTCATACAAACGAGCTAGATGCACATATTTCCCTAAAGCCTTCCCAATTAGGGTTGGACATAGACTTCAGTTTTTGTTTAAGTAACCTTCAGGAAATTGTAAGTAAGGCGTATAAATATGATATTTTTATCAACATTGATATGGAAGACCATGCCCGTCTCCAACCTTCATTCGATCTATTAGATGAGCTTTCTAAGGATTATGATAATGTTGGAACTGTTATACAGGCTTATTTCTATCAATCAGAAGAAAATATTGAAAAATATAAAAATTATCGTCTCCGGATTGTGAAAGGTGCTTATAAAGAGCCGGAAGAGGTAGCGTATCAAGACAAAAAGGATATTGATACCAACTTCATTAAATTGATTGAATATCATCTGTTAAATGGAAAGTTCACTTCCATCGCAACCCACGACCATAATATTATTAATCATGTTAAAGAATTTGTCAGAAAGCACAACATTCCTAATGACAAATTTGAGTTTCAAATGCTGTATGGTTTCCGGAAAGACCTCCAGTTACAGTTAGCTCGGGAAGGTTATCATTTCTGTACTTACGTGCCTTTTGGCAGTGACTGGTACGGGTATTTTATGCGCCGTCTTGCAGAAAGACCGCAAAACATTAATCTGGTTACTAAGCAAGTATTTAATAAAAAGACAAATACCGTACTTGGTATTGCAGCAGGTGCCTTTCTATTAGGACGATTGTCTAAAAGAAGAAATAAGTAAATTTAGTGTTCGAAAGCACATTGTATAAAATTAATAACTATTTAAGAGGCAGCCCAATAGGATGCCTCTTAATTTTTATCGAGCCAAAGATTGGAAGGTTGTTAAGATTAAAGAATAGGAATTTCCTATTATTTCAGAATTTTGTTATAATGGAATAGTTCTTTCTGCTTTTTAGCAGGCAAGGGCTGGGAATCGTTACTAGAATCTAAAACTAAACACGTATTGGGGGAAAAAAGATGACAAGTAATGTTTACACAGCAATTGCCATTGTAATCTATATGGCCGCTATGCTCGTTATTGGGTGGTATGCTTATCGTCGTACAACCAATCTAACCGATTATATGCTTGGAGGACGATCTTTAGGTCCTGCGGTAACGGCACTTAGTGCAGGTGCTGCGGACATGTCAGGTTGGTTACTGATGGGGCTGCCAGGTGCCATTTATTTATCTGGCCTTGTAGAAGCATGGATTGCCATTGGTCTTACAATTGGGGCATATTTAAACTGGTTATTCGTTGCACCGCGCCTGCGGTTGTATACACAAATATCTAATAACTCGATTACAATCCCTAGTTACCTCGACAGTCGATTAAAAGATAATTCCAAAATTTTGCGTATAGCTTCCGGAGCTATTATTTTAATCTTCTTTACATTTTATGTTTCATCCGGCATGGTTGCTGGAGGTGTATTTTTTGAGAGTTCCTTCGGCTTTGACTACCATACTGGTCTGATTATCGTGTCAGCTGTGGTA
Organism: Bacillus oleivorans; assembly: GCF_900207585.1. GTDB lineage: Bacteria > Bacillota > Bacilli > Bacillales > JC228 > Bacillus_BF > Bacillus_BF oleivorans. The sequence goes on from NZ_OAOP01000002.1 coordinate 579,561, forward strand.
ATCGCTTATACACTTTTTGGCGGATTCCTTGCCGTTAGTTACACTGATTTTGTTCAAGGGCTAATTATGTTTTTAGCACTGATTTTAGTGCCATTAGTGGGTGTCTTTTTAACAGGAGGGTTCTCGGAAACAGCTCAAACTATCAGAGAAGTTGATCCAAACCTTTTAAGTCTGGTTTCGGGTGCAACAGTAGCAGGTGTTATTTCTTCAGCTGCATGGGGGCTCGGATATTTTGGGCAGCCTCACATTATTGTCCGATTTATGGCAATCAAATCGGTCAAAGAAACAAAACAAGCTAGAAGAATAGGGATAGGATGGATGATCTTAAGCTTAGCTGGAGCTATTGCAACTGCGTTAGTAGGGATTGCCTATTTTCAGCAAAACCCAGGTGCAGCCCTTCTAGATGAAGAAGCTGTATTTATTGAATTAGGACAGATTATTTTCCATCCATTTATAGCAGGAATTATGCTGGCAGCTGTTCTTGCTGCCATTATGAGTACGATTTCTTCTCAGCTAATTGTAACGTCTTCTGCATTAATAGAAGATTTGTATAAAGCCGTATTTAAGTCAGATGCATCAGATGCGAGATATGTATTTCTCGGGAGACTTTCCGTTTTAGTGGTATCCCTTATAGCAATGGTGTTTGCGTGGACCCAAAATGAAACGATATTAGATCTCGTATCGTTTGCTTGGGCAGGATTTGGAGCATCATTTGGACCGGTCATTCTTCTTTCATTGTATTGGAGAAAAATTACGGCTTCTGGGGCATTGGCAGGAATGGTGTCTGGAGCCGTTACTGTCATGATCTGGGGTAATATAGAAGTACTTACAAAATCTTTATATGAAATTGTCCCTGGATTTATTTTAAGTCTTCTAGTAACTGTTGTTGTAAGTAAGTCAACCTATAAACGAAATGAAGAAATCGAAAAAGAATTTGATGAAACCATGGAGCTTTTACAACAGGAAAAAGAATCTGTTAGTCTAGAAAAATAAGAATATTATATTGGCCCCAGTCTAAGCTGGGGCTGTTTTTGTAATTTTGAAGGTACCAAAGAACGTAAATTAAGCAGTTAAATTGAATATGGTTAGTACAGCTACAGGAGGGCTTAGTATGGCAAGTATTTTTGCTAAATGGGGAGAACATCTTGTAAAGCTAACTTGGATTCCTCAAATGAAAATAACGGAATTAACAAAAGTAACAAGTGTCCATGCAGTTTGTATGCTTGATGGTTATGTTATGTTAGTTCACATAAAAAATAGAGGATTTAATTATCCTGGCGGACATGTGGAACCTGGAGAGGAATTAGAAAAAGCCGTACTTCGTGAAGCATATGAAGAAGGATATGTTATAGGGTCTATCCAATATATTGGTGCTATTGAAGTAAGTCACGAGGAAAACCCTGCATTTGATCCTAATGGAAAATATCCTTTAATTGGCTATCAGGCGTTTTACCGAATGGATATCACAGAGTGTCACCCTTTTCTGCGGAAACATGAATCGGTTACGAGAATATGGGTAGAAACGAGTGAAGTCCAATATGTGATTCATGACCACGAACTTTCACAATTTATTTTAGCTGAAGCTTTAACTCTAAACATGGACAAGGGGGTAATTTAATATAATGATAACGAGGTACCATTCTCGTATAGTAACCAATTTATATAAGTCTTTAGATTCCGTTTCAGATAAAAAGGATTTTACGGGAGGAAAATCAGTGTGAGACAAATCATTGCACTGGGCGGCGGCGGTTTTTCAATGGAACCGGAAAACCCATTATTAGATACATATATTTTAAAGCAATCCAAAAAGGAAAACCCAAAAATATGTTTTCTCCCGACAGCAAGCGGGGATTCAGAAGATTACATATCGAGGTTTTATTCTTTTTTTAATAAACAACAGTGTCTGCCATTTCACTTATCATTATTTAGACCTCCGACGAGAGATATAGAAAGTTTTATCTTAGAGAAGGATATTATCTATATTGGTGGAGGTAACACCAAAAATTTGCTTGCTTTATGGAAGGAATGGGGTTTAGATAATATCTTAAAAAAGGCATGGAATCAAGGAATTGTATTAGCTGGAATAAGTGCAGGTTCTCTTTGCTGGTTTGAAGAAGGGATAACTGATTCGTTTGGTGATAAGCTGGAACCTATTACTTGCTTAGGCTTCTTAAAGGGTAGTAACTGTCCTCATTATGACGGAGAAATGGAAAGAAGACCAGCCTATCAAAACTTTATTAAGTCTAAACAAATACAATCTGGAATTGCTGCTGATGATGGTGTTGCCATTCATTATAATGATCAGGAAATCTTTAAGATTGTTGGTTCAAGACCACATGCAAACGCTTATCGGGTTTACTTACAGGATGGGGTCAAGGAGGATGTACTAAAGCCTGAATATTTAGGAGTTTCTTAACACTGAAAAGCTATAGAAATGGGGGATATGTATGGGGAAAATTACTATGACACCTGAACCGCCTTATTATGCTGTGATTTTTTCGTCTGAACGTACTGAAGGAGACAAAGGGTATGAGAAAATGTCAGAAAAAATGGTTGAACTTGCAGCACAGCAAAAAGGGTTCCTGGGATTGGAAAGTGCCCGTGATCCCGATCTGGGAATTACAGTTTCCTATTGGGAGTCATTAGAAGCTATCAAGAATTGGAAGGAACACACGATTCATAAATTAGCCCAGGAAAGAGGAAAGTCAGAGTGGTATCAAAGTTATTCTTTAAGGGTTTGTAAAGTGGAGAGGCAATCATTTTTTGAAATATAAAAGTTGAGGCGCTTTCATTGCCATATGTCCCGACAGATAAATATGGAAAAGCCTATTTTCTCATTAAATAACTAGAAAATAGGCTTTTTGATGTTATTCTTGGGTTAGTGTTGATACTTGCCAGGTAACTCCAAATTTATCTTTTACCTGTCCATATAGCGGACTCCAAAAAGTTTGCTGAAGTTCCATGATTATTTGACCGTCGACAGACAATTTCTCAAATACTTCTTTGGATTTTTCAGGAGTGCTTACTGAAACCGCGATTGTTACTTGATCGCCTATTATAAAGGGCTGACCAGGAAACGTGTCGGAAAGCATTAGGTCTGTATTTCCGACTTTTAAATGGGCATGTAAAATACGATCTTTCGCTTCTGCTGGTGTTGGATAGTTAGGGTCTTCTGGAATATCACCGAATGTTTGTAAACTTAGTACTTGTGCATCCAGCGCATTTTCATAAAATTTTACAGCTTCCTGACCATTACCGTTTGTAACGATATATGAATTGATTCCTAGTATCATTATGCTTCATCCATTTCTATAGTTTTTTAGTTTTCAAACACTAGCAAGGCTTTCATTTTTGATTAATTGCATAAACTCGCGCATAAATGACGGAAGGTCTGGCCATGCATGAGCAGATACGAGATTTCCATCCACATAAGATGTGCTTTCAGTCACATATGTGCCACCTGCTATTTCTACACCTGGTTTGCATGCGATATATGCAGTTAATGTTCTTCCTTTTAATACTTCAGGAATGGTTTCGAAAATGAGTGATGCATGGCAAATCGCAGCGATTGGTTTGTTTTCTTCAAAGAAGTGCTTTACAATCGCTTGAACATCTTTATCCAGTCGGATGTACTCTGGAGCACGACCGCCTGGGATTACAAGACCTTCATATTCAGTTGGATCCACTTCACTAAAGGCAGCATTTGCTTCAAGCAAATACCCTAACTTTTCCTCGTATGTACCCCATCCGGTGAAATCATGAACTACCGTTTGTAATTTCTTTTTCTGCGGTGCCGCAATGGTGACGTCAAAGCCTTCCTCAAGTAAGCGGTAATACGGATAAAACACCTCTAAAGCCTCAACTGCATCGCCTGCGAGAATCAATACTTTTTTACTCATAAAGCATCCTCCTCAACATATTTTCGAATCTTTCAATTTCATCATACTGATCTAAAATAAAAAGGGTGTCGAAAATTGTAAACCAACGAAAATTTATTTCATTTTTTGTTACAAGAAGCTAAGTATATGACTATGATATGCTATTAAAAATATAGACAATGTTTGATGTATTAAGTTTTTTTCTTCTTCAAATTTAAATTTAGAAGCTTAAAGGAGCACTTATCTATTTGAATGAGTGCTTTTTATTTGTAAGGATATCATTTTCACAATTTTAAAAATTATATTAAAATAAGAAGGGGGTATCTTTAATCGAAAGGAGATTCACGGTGGAATTAAATTCAAAAACGAATATTGGCGGAAATCATATTTGCTGGGATTTGGAAAAAGGACTATTTGAGTTTGAAGAGCAGGATGCAGTACTGTTCTGGATATCTACTGCAATGAAAACCTTCTTAGATACGATCGAGGAAATCTCGGGTCAAGAAGCCTCAGACTTAGTATTCGAGACTGCAGGATTTCGTCAAGGTCTAGTTGTAGGAAAATTCTTTGAGCAAAAAAAGAATTTAAGTACCACTGAAATTGCACAATCCCTCACAAATACATACGCTTCAGCTGGTTGGGGCCGGTTTCAATTTCATGACTTAAATTATAAGACGAAAACACTTACAGCGCATCTTAAAGACAGTTGGGAACATAAAATTAACGTTGCTCAAGGTAAGAAAAAGGGAACCAACTTTCTTCCGGCTCATTTTGCTGGGGTATTTACAGGATTACTAGGTACAAACATATGGTATAAAGTTTTGCAATATCAGCTTGATGACAAAGAATATAGTATTATCCAATACTTCCCATCTTCTATTAATGTTTCTGATAATATTCATCAGTTAGCAAGAAAGAAAGAATCAGAACAAATCGCACAATTAGAAGCCCTTGTGGAAGAAAAAACAAAGGAATTAAAAGATCTGGTCAAGAAAATTTCATCACCTATTATCCCGGTCCTTGAAAAGATCGTTGTCGTTCCATTGATCGGTACCTACGACGAGGAACGAACGGAAGAACTTATTGCCAAAATATTAGATAAGTTGCCATCTTATAATGCAAATAATCTTATCCTTGATTTAACGGGGTTAGACCAAGATATTAATGAGCATACGGTATCCACAATTGAAAAAGTGAATTCTACTGCTTGTCTAATTGGAATAGAAACGATTCTTGTTGGCATTTCTCCTCAACTGAGCATGGTTATCTCTCAATCAAACATAAATTTAACTCAGTTGAACTGTTTTCAGACGCTGCAGCACGGAATTCATTATGCCCTAGCACAAAGAGGGAGACGGATTATTTAAATAAAGGGGTACAAAATGGGTAGGATAATAATGATTTTTCCTTTGACATATGGTTAAAAATCAAGTATTGTATCATATGGACACGAACATTTTGTGTCACGGGAATATTATTATTCGGATTTAGGGGTGTTTACAGATGGAAAATGTGTTTGATTATGAAGATATTCAATTAATTCCGGCTAAATGTATTGTTAATAGCCGTTCTGAATGTGATACAAGTGTAACATTAGGCGGGCGTACTTTTAAGTTGCCTGTAGTACCCGCCAATATGCAAACGATTATCGACGAAAAAATCGCGATTTACTTGGCTGAAAATGGTTACTTCTATATTATGCATCGCTTCCATCCAGAGAAGCGTGTTGATTTTATTAAAGATATGCATGGCCGTGGGCTATATGCATCTATAAGTGTTGGTGTTAAAGCAGATGAATATGATTTCATTCAGCATTTGGCCGATGAGAAGCTAACACCAGAATATATTACAATCGATATTGCACATGGTCATTCAAATGCTGTCATCGAAATGATTAAACATATTAAAAAACTATTGCCTGAGAGTTTTGTTATTGCTGGAAATGTTGGTACTCCAGAGGCTGTAAGAGAATTAGAATATGCCGGAGCAGATGCGACAAAAGTAGGAATTGGACCTGGAAAGGTATGTATAACTAAGATTAAAACTGGATTCGGAACTGGCGGTTGGCAATTAGCTGCTTTGCGCTGGTGTGCAAAAGCTGCAAGCAAGCCGATCATAGCAGACGGGGGAATCCGTACACATGGAGACATTGCGAAATCCATCAGATTCGGTGCAACAATGGTTATGATTGGATCCTTATTTGCGGGACATGAAGAATCTCCAGGAGAAACGGTCGAAAGAGATGGAAAACTTTACAAAGAATACTTCGGTTCCGCATCTGAGTATCAAAAAGGCGAAAGAAAAAATGTAGAAGGCAAAAAAATATTTGTTGAGCATAGAGGATCGCTGCAAGATACATTAACAGAAATGGAACAAGACCTGCAATCTTCTATCTCTTATGCAGGCGGAAACAAACTAGATGCCCTTCGAAACGTAGACTATGTAGTCGTTAAAAACTCTATTTTCAATGGGGACAGAGTATACTAATATCTTAATTAAAATTTAGCCACGTAAAAAGTATTTTCTTTTTTACGTGGCTATAGTTTTTCGATGATTATAATAGAAGTGTATGGATATTAAATGTTGTATACTTCTTGTTGTAATTTCTTCAAAAAGCAAATTTCTGAAGGATTGGTCTGTTTTATATTCTATTGCTTTTAAATATATAGATACCAATTGCTCATCAGACAATGTTTTGACTGTCATGTAGAATCACCTGTTTTAGGAAATTTGAACTATTCTATGGTAGGGGTATAGGCCTATCATTAAAAATAACAGGGGATTGTGTTTTTTGCAATATAAAAGGGTTAGAAATATCTCCATTCTAGTCCTTTTTATATTGGATCAGATAAATAAATTTCTTCTCGCCAAATGTCCATAGATGACCAACAAATTTACAAGGTCGAATATTTTTTTGAATTTGCAATACCTAATTGATATAAGAAGCTTGAAAGCAGCATATCACATAAAAGCATCCAAAATTCGATAATTATGATATGGAAATATTTTTTTAATCTCTTCTTTAGAATCCTTTCATGTGCTAAGGTGAGAGTATACAGTTAACGATTGTTTTTAATCCAAATCATTGGAAGGTGTCTATAATTGGATATACAGCGAAGGTGGCCAGGATTTATTTTAGTTACTCTAGGTGCAAGTTTTTGGGGAGTAGGCGGAACCGTTGCACAGCGATTGTTTCACGAAGCAAATATATCGGTGGAGTGGCTGGTTTCCATTCGATTGTTAGTGGCCGGGGTATTAATGCTTCTTTTCGCCTTTTTCCTTCAAGATCGAAAGCAAATTTTTAAAATATGGGCAGATAGAAAGACTGCCTTTCAATTAGTTATTTTCGGTTTGCTCGGGATGCTGGCGGTTCAGTATACGTATATGGCCTCCATTAATTTAGGAAATGCTGCGGTAGCCACATTGTTACAATATTTAGCACCTGTTTTTATTTTGTTATATTTAGTATTAGCTAAGGTAAATAAATTAAAAACAAGGGATATTATAGCCGTTATTCTCGCTTTATCAGGAACATTCTTATTGTTAACGAATGGCTCAGCTGGAACATTAGCTGTTCCTACCTCTTCTATACTATGGGGTATTCTCTCAGGGGTTGCCTTGGCGTTTTATACACTGTATGCAGGTAGATTGCTGCAAAGATGGGGCTCGCTGAATATAATCGGTTGGGCAATGATTATTGGCGGGATTGGGATGAGCATCATTCATCCACCCTGGCAATTTGAGACAAGCAACTGGACAATAGAGACATATTTTTACCTAAGCTTTGTTATTTTATTTGGAACGATGCTCGCATTTTGGTTCTACCTTGAAAGTCTCAAGTATTTAAAGCCACAAGAAACTAGTTTATTAGGAACATTAGAACCGCTAGCTGCCATTGTTTCCTCTGTTTTATGGCTGAAGATTTCCTTTGGTATGTATCAATTGGTCGGTACATGTCTGATTCTATCAATGATTCTTTATCTTTCTGTTAGCAAGGAAAAAAAGAAATCGATTAGTGAAGATCGTTCTGTATTAAAAGGTATCGTTTAATTTATTTAAATTGTAAAAGACGTTTTTTTTAGAAAAACGTCTTTTTATTTTGCCATTTTTTAATTTTATGTTTGTTCAATTAAATTATATCAATGTTCGCGTTGAATTTTTAGTCTTTTTCTTTTTTTCGTTATTGTTAAAATTAATAAAAGGAATCAGGGGGATTTGAAATTGATTGATTATCGAATAAGAGAAAACAAAGGTTATTTTGAAAATATGGGTGTTCTTGTGTCAATGCTTGAGCACTCAAGAGCGGTAACTTTACAAGATATTTCTAATTTAAGCCAGTCAGATTTGGATTATTTGCCAGAAGGAAGTTCTAACACTATTGGTGCTTTGTTATTACATATTGCTTCGATCGAATTTGTACATCAAATTATTACATTTGAAAATAGGGATATTAATGATCAAGAGCGTTCGAAGTGGGGAACCGCATTGGAATTGGGAGATAAAGCCAGAGATGAGATTAAGGGTTTATCTCTTGATTATTATTTAGATGTTATATCAACAACTAGGGAGATGACACTGTCATTATTAGCATCTAAAGATGATAATTGGCTGTTTGAAGAAAAGAAATGGGACAATGGAATTCCATATAATCATTACTGGATGTGGTTTCACGTAATGGAAGATGAAATAAATCACCGCGGACAAATTAGAGCAATAAAAAGGCATCTCATAAATAATAGATAGAGTGGTCATTTTAAGAATTGAATTCTTAGGGATTTAGCAAAATAATTTCCTTCGCTTTAACTTCTCTGTTTTCTCTGCTGATCCCTAATAAATCAGAGTGGATGACTCTTACGTAATCTCCTTCTGTAAAGTCATCTATTCTGATTTCATCACCATTTTCGTTCCTGAAGGTTGTTTTTTCTGTGATTTTGACTGTACAAGAATAGCCCTCATCTGTAGAATTTTTACCTCTATTCACTTCATTGGAACAGTCTACTATAAAAGTACTTTCACCCCTAATATCAAGCTTTGCATCAAAGGTATTCAAACCTATGCAGCCTGTTACTGAAAAGCTGATGAAAATAAAAAGAATGAAGCGTTTAATCATGAAGATCACACCTTTTTTTACAATAAACTCCTTTTTCAGAATATATTATATAGCATCATTTGTTATGAAAAAACACAAATTTATAGGAGGATTAACGATGACTACACAAAATATGAAAATACAATTTGAACAAATCGTCAAAAAGTTGAACCCTGAAAATAAATTACTTGATGTTTGGGAGTTAAAAGGCGGTATTTCCGCACAAGTTACCGGGTTAGCAGTATTACAACCCAATGGTCAAATCAAGAAATTGATTGTTCGTCAGCATGGGGATGTAGATTATAAACAGAATCCCAAAATCGCAGCCGATGAATACAAGTTATTAGAAATCCTAAAATCTTATGGTCCACCTGTTCCGAAACCTTACTATCTCGATCAGTCCGGTGAAATATTTACAAGACCCTATATCGTGATGGAGTTTATCGATGGGACCCCGGAAATGAATGACATGAAAATAAAAGAGTTAGCGAGCATTCTTACGAAAATTCATGGTCTCGATTCCTCAAAACAAGATTTATCATTTCTGCCGAAACAAGAAATCAATTTTGAAAAATTGTTAAATAGAGATACCGATAATACTCTTAATCAATGGACGATTCGTGAAATATTGAGGTCTGTATTTCCTTTTCCTAATAAGAATCCTCAGGTTATTCTTCATGGAGATTTTTGGCCAGGGAATACGTTGTGGAAGAATGGAAAGCTAGTTGGGGTTATTGATTGGGAAGATGCCGCGCTAGGGGATCCAATATCCGATTTGGGTAATGGGCGCCTAGAAGTTTTATTTCAATTTGGCATAGAAGCGATGATGGATTTTACTAAACATTATAAAACTTTGATGACCACCTACAATTATACAGACCAGCCATATTGGGATTTATTCGCTGCTTTACGCCTTTCAACCTTTCCGGAGTGGGGATTAGATAAGAATACTGAAAAAACGATGAGAGAAAAACATAAATGGTTTGTGACTCAGGCTTTAGAACAAATAAATTAAGGAGGTCTGTCCCCCCAGTCTCTTACAGAGAAGCAGACCTCGACAATTTTATCTTATTTTAATACATCATGATCGACGTACCGTTCTCCGTTCATTTCGCTGATAACATTAATCGCGACTTTGGCACCGTCTCCAGCTGTGATGATAGTATGAACCGAAACTCCTGCTGCCGTACCGGCTGCCCAGATTCCTGCTTTACTTGTTTTGCCTTTGGCGTCCACGTCAATAATGTTTTTAACGCGTGGTTCTGTACCGGGAACAACCTCTAATCCGCTAGCTTCTGCTAAATCGATGGAATATCCTGTAGCCAATATCACATGTTTGGCTTCATATGTATTTCCTTCAGCTGTTTTTAAAGTGTGAACTCCACCTGCACTTTCAATGACAGCAGCTGTTTCATTTACCCATTCTGCTCCATATTTCTCTGCTTGTTTTTTACCAGTCTCGATTAAATCTGGCCCTGTAATTGATTCAACCCCGTAGTGATTATAAAGCATTGCACGTCTAGTAACTCCTTTATCATTATCAAGCACGAGCGTCTTTTTTCCAGCCTTACTTGTGTAAATAGCTGCGCTTCCTCCAGCAGGACCGCCACCTACAATAATGACATCGTACATTCAAATCTCCTCCAGTCACTCATTATTATTCAAGATTGATGGTACGGGTTTCCCAGTTGAAAGTAAAGGGATTTGCTCTTGTTTAAAGGAGTACAACAATTCAATTAAGCACAATTAAGATTGATGTTTGTCATGTTTCATTATCTCTTGACGATCCAATGCCTGGGGAGGTTCTTCTAAATAGCCATGCTTAATTAAGTAGTCAAGTCCATCTTTGGCAAATAAAGCAATTTCAGCAGACAGTCTCTGATAATTTATTATTAGGTCATATCGCATACTGGCAGTTGATGCTGCCGAATAGTTTCCTTGACCAGTTGCACTTAAAACAGTTAGAAAAAACATCATTAAACGATCAGAGTAGACAGGAAAACTCGAATCCGTTACATAGACAGTACTGGGCATGGCAGGCATAATGTCCGAATTCCTTAGAGCATCAGAAAAGATTTGAATGTGTTTCGCAGATATATTTTTTCCGCGTTCCATATAGTTTCGAACTTCTTTAGATTGAGTGGTTTGAGCAAAAGCTGTACAAACCATCTCTCCAACAGTATTGGTTTTTATGTTCTCAAAAAGATGAGTGATCTCAATCGTATTCAAAATCCTTTTTTGAAAAGGGCTTAAGTATCTCTTTCCTTCAACAAACTCTACTTCCTTTTGAACCTTAATTTGTGGGGAATGTACAAATATCCCTTTGTTTAAGGAAGTTTCTGTACAGGCATTAAATAATTGCATCGTATCCGAAACGGCATCTGTAAATAATGTGCGTATATCTTCTCTAGATGATGCAGCAAGAGAAACTGCATATGCCACCATTCCGGCTTTAAACATCGTTTCAATAAAACTTAATGGAAAAGGATCTATAAAAAGAGGAGGTGCATCCAAATCAACGTCATTCTCATTAAAGCCATAAGGAAGAGGGAGCTTTTCTTCCTCAAAAAGCTGGTAGATATCTTGAACGAGCTTTTTTGTAATATCTATCGCACGTTGAATGATTGCTTTAATCTCTTCATCTTCAGACTTTAAAAGTAAAAAACTTAAGAGTTGGATGGTCATTGTTCCTTGAACATATTGAGTCCAAAGGATTCCAATTTCATTGGCTGTTATATGTACTTTATTCACTATAATGGCCCCCTTCAATTATGTGATATTGTTATATTTTTTCTAAAAATCAAAAGTTTTATGCCGATGTTTTACAAGATTAAAGGCATAAAGTTAAATGAAATACCTGCAGCGAATTCTTTTACCTTTCCGTAATGGATTTATTTTTATAAAATGAGAGTAATAATTATTTTAAAAAAGGTTTTGAGATAATGACTAAACAGCGAGAAGAAATAGAGCGTTTTCCATATCCATTCAAATGTTATTTTAAATAGCTGAAAATGTTTCAAGAAGCAGAGGATCAAACTTTATTAGATGCTTTCCAGCAAGTGGGTGTTAATTCACCTTACTCATGCAAAGTCGGACGCTGCGGAACTTTTGAGCTAAAAATCGTGGAGGGAGAAGCGGAACATACTGATTCTTTCTTAACCGATGAACAAAAAGCAGCTCAAAACACAATACTGACCTGTGTGTCACGGGCAAAAGGGAAATGTATAAAGATTGATTTGTAATAGTTGGTTATGGAAACACCTTGATTTTAAGTTGTTTTTTATTTGTAAGACTCTTGGATCTTATGTTTTAGTCTATTTTCTCTCTTAGAATATTTTCGTTCATCTTAACTATGTTCACTAATTAATTTCTCTACTGCCGGAATATCAGCTGGCGCCCAAACCAATGACAATAAATTCTCCCTTTTAAGCCAAATAAGCTTTGAATGTTCTTTTGTTGTAGGTTCACCTTCTACAATTCGAGCTTTGATACAGAAAAGGGTAATAATAAAGGTCTCGTATTCATGCGTATGTTCGTGGAACAAGTGACTAGTCTCGATTGTACATCCCAATTCCTCGTAAATTTCCCTTTTTATTGCTGCTTTTATATTTTCGTTTGGTTCGATTTTCCCGCCTGGAAATTCCCATTTATTCGGAATCAGCATTTTGGGGGATCTAAGGGCACATAAGATTTCGTTCTGGTCATTTTCAATAATGGCGGCAACTACATTAACTATTTTTTTCAATCGCTTTCACCTCTATTTGTTACCATTATAGTAAATTTCCCTCTTTGAATAAAATTGAAAATCAAGTTTTTATCCAATGATGATTTTTAAAAGAAGTGTTCATTGTTAAATAAAATTCATTAGTTAAGAAAACGATAAAATTATTATGTAAACTAAAAGTTTGTGTAATCTCTAAAAATCTAATTTTTTGATCGTATAGGAAAATAAAATATAATTTTAATTCACTCGATGGATTATTAATTTCTAATTCTAAAACCCTCTCTTATAATAAAAGTAAGATATTAAAAAAGAAAAGGGAGTGATGAACTATGTCAATAAGGGCATTAATCAACATTGATTATACAAATGATTTTGTTGCAGAAGATGGCAGTTTGACATGTGGAAAACCTGGCAGAGATATAGAAAGTGAGATTACACAAATCACTCGAGATTTCATCACAAATGGACATTATGTTGTGTTTGCTATTGATAGACATGAAGAAAAAGATGATTTTCATCCTGAATCAAAACTTTTTCCTTCCCATAATATTGCTGGAACGGCAGGAAGAAATTTATTTGGGGAAATAGATCGAGTTTTTCATCAAAACAAGGAAAAAGAAAATGTGTACTGGATCGATAAAACCAGATACTCGGCATTTGCAGGTACTGATTTAGAGATTAAATTAAGGGAAAGAAATATAAGTGAAGTTCATTTAGTTGGTGTTTGCACGGATATTTGTGTGCTTCATACAGCGGTCGACGCATATAATAAAGGTTTTAAAATCGTCGTTCACGAAAAGGCAGTGGCAAGCTTTAATCAAGCCGGTCATGAATGGGCATTGGGCCATTTTAAAGGTTCCTTAGGGGCAGAAGTGATTTAAATATTTTAATAAAACAAATGAAAAAAGACGCTCTTTACAGGAGCGTCTTTTGCATTAAGAACAAATGTTCGTTTTGTGAGACAGTCAAATTAAGAGATGGGTAATCTCAATAATCTTATTATTAGTATAAATCAAAATTAATTATAAGTCTATACTTACTATTCAAAATATTCTATCGTATAGATACCTGGCCGGGAAGTATTGTAAATGTTTACTGAAAGACATTTACCGATGAAAAGAGGGAAGTTTTTTGAAGATCCGTGTATGGGATACGAATTTAAAAATCCGATTAATAGGGGAAGGTCTGTTTAATTTGTTGTATTGGATGTACTTTCCCTTTATTACTGTCTATTTTAGTGAGGAGATAGGCAATCAGATGGCAGGATTGTTGATGTCTATTCCGCCCCTAATTGGAATGCTTGGTAACATGGTCGGAGGAGATTTAACGGATAGATTTGGACGTCGGTCTGTAATGTTACTTGGTTCATTGATTAAGACGGTGATGTTTGCGATTTTTGCTCTTTCTCATTCCCATTGGCTTGATTATTTGGCATTTATTGGCGTTGGATTTGGGAATGCCCTTTATGGTCCAGCTAGTCATGCGATGGTAGCAGATCTTGTACCAGAGAATGAACGAAAGCAGGTTTTTGCGACATTTATTACGGCTAATAATATTGGAGCTGTATTAGGACCAGCATTAGGGGCGTTTTTTTTCTTCCACTATCGAAGTGAACTACTATGGATCTGTACTATTGTCATGCTGCTTTATTCCATTGCGATATTTACAAAAATCAATGAAACACTGCCGGATTATATTAAAAAGGATGGTCAGACCAAAACAACAATCTCATTAATAAAGGAACAATGGCAAAGCTATAAAATTATCTTATTAGATAAAACCTTTTTTCTTTATTTATTGGCAGGTGTCTTTGCGATCATAACAATTATGCAATTGGATCTGTATCTTGCTGTTTATGTAACTAGTCATGTGCCTTCTCAGCCGCTTCTTTTATGGAGAGAATGGTCGATTTTTCTCTCGAGCACAGAAATCCTTGGTTGGATCCTGGGGTTTAATGGGCTTCTGTTTGTCTTATTTGTTCTCCCGGTGACAAAATGGCTTAAAGGCTGGAGAGATCGTGATGTACTCATTCTTTCATCGATTTTGTCGGGAGCGGGAATGTTTGCAGTTGGATTAACGTCAAACATTTGGTGCTTATTTTTGATTACAATTGTATTTACGTTTGGGGAAATTATACGTTCTCCAGTGATTAATAATTTTGTCAGCTCGTATGCTCCTGTTGAGGCAAGAGGGAGGTATATGGGGGCATCCAATTTACAATATACTATTGGGAGATTCTTGGCGCCTATTACAGTTTTCCTTTCTGCTTGGATACCGCCAATAGGTATTTTTAGTTTTATATTGATTTGTGCTTTTATAAGTGTGTATTTCTATTTTAAGGTTTTTAAAAGGATGGAAGTTACTCAAAAGGAAAAGTCGGTATCTCCTTTTTAAAGGGATACCGACTTTTAAACTTATCGTAATGCGTCATCCATTTACACTCTGTACTTGGATCTTTCCAAATTTCGTAAAATATAAAACTAGAGAAATAGTAACTGACAGAGCAGAGGCTATATAAATACTGCTGTAATTAAATAAATAAGCGATTTGGCCAAAAGTAATGGCGCCAATCCCTACACCTAAATCAAAAGAAGAGAAGAAGGTGGCATTTGCCATTCCTCTCCGATTCACTTCAGCCGATTGAACAGCCCAGGCTTGCAGAGCAGGCTGGATACTGCCAAAACCAAATCCATATAAAACTGCAGCCAGGTAGAGAATAAAGCTATTAGGCAGCCATGCCAGTAAGAACATCGCTATTAGTATAAGTCCTGTACCAAATGGAAAAACTGCACGATGACCTTTTTGGTCGTAAATTCTTCCTGCAAAAGTTCTGGTTACCATAAGTGCTAACGCATACAAAAGAAAATACCATTGGATCCCTTGAATTCCTTTTTCTAAAGCATAAATAGGCAAGAAGCTGGCGACTCCTCCAAAAGTGATGGTAATAAAAAAGATTAGGATAGAAGGAGGTAATGCTGACTTTTCATAGAGGTCCCATTTTTTAATAGGTGAGGTGATTTTTTCAGCTTTTCGATAATTAATCTTCAGAGACAACAAAAGTGAAATCAATCCGAGGCCGGCACAGATTAAAAAAAGCTGAGTAAATGAGATATGACCTGCTAGGGTTAAGCCTAGGGTTGGGCCAAGTGCAAGCGAGAGATTCCCGAATAAACCGTAAAAGCCCATTCCTTCACCGCGTCTACTGGCAGGAATTATATCTGTCGCGATCGTTCCGGAGGCAGTTGTTGAAAATCCAAATCCGATTCCCTGAAAAATTCTTAATATAAATAGAAACACCAGACTTGGTATAAGACCAAACATACCAATTGTAACAGTGAAGATAGAAAGCCCCAATATGTATATAAACCCTCTGCCTTTAGAGTCTAGTGCATGCCCGGCATAGGGTCTTATGAGAAGGGCAGAAAAGGCAAATATTCCAACGATAAAACCGATTAGCCGGTCACTGCCGCCTAACGTTTCCACATATAATGGAATCGTTGGCAAAGTCATTTGAAAAGACAGAAAAATAAAAAAATTAGATATGCAAATCAAGAAAAAATCTTTCGTCCAAATCCGTTCCTTGCTGTTAGTTGCTCTAGGAGCCTCTTTCGATAAGGGAACACTCATAATGAACTCCTCTCAAGGATGACCTTAATTTTAGTAAGAATACTTGCATATATTTTACAAAAAAATTTAGGGAATAGAAATAGTTTGAAATAAATTTCGAGGGGCAAATTTAAAACGCCCTTGGAGGACGTTTTTATATGGCTACTTTAAAACTAGTTGTTTCTTTAGAAACTCTGGCAGTATAAAGCACCTTTGAATCAAATCTTCGTTCAGATAATGTGTTACTTTATCCCGTATTTTTGAAGGATCCGGATTCGCCGCATATTGCTTTAACCCAATCGTAAAACTCCATAATCCCCCAGGATATGCGGGGACAACCGTCCCCTTGTTTTTCGACTTACCCTTGATTTCTGCTATTCTCATAAACTTTCAAATTGCCATATATCATTTGCAGCAATGGAACCTTAATCCTTTTTTGCCCGGCCGCTTCAAAGAGATAGCCCTGCAAGTGATCCGCTTCTGTTGGCAGGCCTTTTTCCATATCCCGCTGCATCGAGGATTTCATTTCATAGCCTAATTGATTAACACGATCTAATGTGATCGTTTCTATATTTTCTGCGACTGGCGCAGCTAAACTGCGTGTTACCTGAACGATTTCAGATATAAATTGTGTTAGTGTATCCTGTCCGCCCACTGTTTCGCGAATCGGACCGATTGGTGCTCTCATTAAAGAAGTTACTCCTGACATAGTCGTTATAAATATGTATTTATGCCACATATCCCGAACAATGGTGTCACTGCGGCGAATATTGGCTTTTGTACCGCTAAATGCCTCGTCCAGCTTCAGAATTCTTTCCGTTTGTTCCCCTGAAAGTTCGCCAAATACAAGATCATGACTCGGGCTTTTTTGTATAACTGTTCCATTCACATCTAATGTCGATTCAACAAAGCATAACCCGCCGATAACCCGATCGATCCCAAAACGCTTTTGTAAAACTTCGACATGAGCGATGCCATTTAATAAAGGAAGGATCATTGTGGAATCGCCAACATAAGGTTCGATGCTGTCCAGCACACCATCTAAATGATACGCTTTCGTGGAAACCAAGATTACATCATATGGTTCGACACTCTCACCAGCTACAATTATTTTTGGCCGTAGAGTAAAGTTTCCATTAATACTTTCAACCTTCAATCCCCGTTCTTCCAGTTGCTGTTTCCGTTTTTCTCGAACTTGAAAAGTCACGTCTTCGCCTTTTTCTAGTAAACGCCCGCCAAAATAGCCGCCAACGGCCCCTGCACCTACAACTAAAATTTTTATAGTCTCCACCCCATTTGTCTTCGTATTACTCCCATTTTAAAACAATTCATCTTTTTCTGTCATCTAATCGCTTACAATTAATTGCAATGCTAGTTTATAATTGTAATAGATACAATGGACACTAAAGGAGTATGCACATGTTTGAACTCATGTTGACGTTGCTCGAGCGGTTAGGAATCATCGTTACGATTGCATTTATCGTTACTCGTTTTCGATTTTTCCGTCAGCTGCTCCAGACAGATCATCTAGAAAGGAAACAGCAAGTTAGTGCCATTATCTTCTTTGGGATATTCGGCATCATTGGAACGTATACAGGTCTTGCGTTTCATACCGTATCATTAGAGTTTGACCGCTTTGCAGATAATTTGGCCCAGCAAGAAGCCCTTGCCAACTCCAGGGTAATTGGTGTAGTGATTGCAGGTATACTAGGCGGATATAAAATCGGAATCGGGGCTGGATTAATTGCAGGTGTTCATCGCCTTACATTAGGCGGGTTTACCAATGTTGCCTGTGGACTATCATCCATTATTGCAGGTGTAATTGCAGCTGCTTTTTATAAGAAAAATAAACATGTCAAACTTTCAACAGCTGGTATGATTGGGGCTTTGGCTGAAGCGGTGCAAATGATCATTATTTTGCTGATTGCCAAACCTTTTGATCAGGCATGGATTCTTGTTCAGGGAATCGGTATCCCTATGATTGTTGCCAATGGGATTGGTTCTGCTTTCTTTTTATTAATCATTCGTAACCTATTAAATGAAGAAGAAAAAGTAGGCGCCATTCAAGCGCATAAATCACTTAGACTTGCTGAATTAACACTTGCCCATTTACGCAAAGGACTAAATCAGCAATCTGCCCAGGCAGCTTGTGAAATTCTTTATCGGGAAATTGATGCCAGTGCGATTTCCATGACCGATAAGGAGAGAATTTTAGCCCATGTAGGAGTCGCGGATGACCATCATCAATCGAACAGTTCAATTAAAACGGATATTACTAAACGGGTATTAGCGAATGGAACAGTTGCGATATCAGATCGTGAAGGGATTCAGTGTGTTCATAAGGATTGTCCATTAAATGCGGTTGTGATTGCGCCTTTAAAACAAAGAGGGGAAACAATTGGAACGTTAAAATTTTATTTTCAATCCGAAAAAGAGATTACGGATGTTGTGATTCAGCTAATCAAAGGGTTAAGCTCTCTTTTAAGCAATCAGCTTGAACTAGCAGAAGCAGACCGGGCGATTCAGCTTGCAAAAGAAGCAGAAATTAAAGCATTACAGGCACAAATAAGTCCTCATTTTCTATTTAATACATTAAATATTATTGTTTCGCTGATTCGGACCGATCAAAAGAAAGCACGAAAACTATTAATTAATTTATCTCATTTTCTTAGACAAAACTTGAGCGGAACGACAGAAAAGTTAACAACACTTGAGCAGGAGCTACAACATGTAGAAGCCTACCTTTCTATCGAAGAAGCAAGGTTTGTTGATAAGCTCTCAGTTTATTTTGATATT
This sequence comes from Bacillus oleivorans, assembly GCF_900207585.1. Lineage (GTDB taxonomy): Bacteria > Bacillota > Bacilli > Bacillales > JC228 > Bacillus_BF > Bacillus_BF oleivorans. The sequence goes on from NZ_OAOP01000002.1 coordinate 598,654, forward strand.
GATGAAGAAGTACTGCAGCAAAAAGTCCCTCCATTAACCTTACAGCCAATTGTCGAAAATGCGATTAAACATGGAATTAAAGGTAAAGAAAAAAACTGTATGATTAAGATATCAGTTAAGCTCAAAGGAGAAGGAACTGTGGTATCCGTCCAGGATAATGGGAGCGGGATGGATGCAGAGCGGATCCAACAAATTGGCAAAGAAAAGCTTACTTCAAAAAGCGGAACAGGAATGGGGTTATACAATGTAAATCGTCGTCTTGTTATGATGTTTGGTGAAAACTCAAGATTATCCATTCAAAGTGAACCTGCAAAGGGAACTACAGTACAATTTCATTTGGTATCCGAAGGCTAAAATTCCTCTGGATTTAAATTTGTAACCACTCAATGCGAGTGGTTATTTTTTGTGTATTTTTCCGACTTAATGCTTTATAGAATTACATAATTTTCTAACATGAGGTAATAATTGTTTTAAAAAACATAATTAGGAAGTGACTTGTGGCTATGGATACAAGTCTTTCCGTCTCTATGACTTTGAATTGATTACAGAAATCCAAAATGCAGGAAATCTAAAAGAACCTTTGTAAAATGATCCAATAACAAATTTGTTTGAAATATTCTTAGTAGAACTTTTTTGAAACCATAATCGTCTATAAGATAAGGTGGTGTTTTAGGGTGAGAAGAAAGAAATTAATCATTATTTTTCTAGCGGAATTTTTTGTTGCTGGGTGCCCCAATCAATCAGAACCTCCAGATGTCGAGGTCCTGAAATTATGAGAGAAAATAAAGATAACAATTCACTAAAAGACTTGACTCTAACAGGAAAGATCATTGTCATATCATCACTAACACTTCTTATCATCTTTGCAATCATCTTTCCAATAGGGATTTATTTCTTTGGGTTTGCAGGACTATTTAGTTTATCTGATGTCCCATATACAAGTTTATCATTATTAGGGTTTGTTATTATTTTTAGTATTCTTTCTATTTTTTTAGAATTAGTTGCGAAAGCATTAATAGAAGTTTCGACTCAGTACATAAAAAATATATATAAATCATTTATCATAAGAATGCTAATATATTGCACATTTACATGGGTATGCATAAATGCTGCAGATGAATTAATAAATGCTTTAACTATTCCGTTAAAAATCGAACTAGTTGCTGCTTTCTTGGACTTTATTTTGGAGGATGTTACGAAAGATAAAAATGCAAAAGTTAGAAGAGTGCTAGATTGAAATAAAGTTCGGTCTCGAAGAAGGAAAAGATTTTCAAATGGAAGACGCTAAATTCATTAACATTCATTTAAATGAAAATCAATTAAATGCTGTTACAACCATGTTTTCGCCTCATTGGCATGTGGTTAACAAGGAGAAAACCGACGCTGGTCTTTACAAGTTTGATATCATACACACAACCGAAATCGAAAATTAAATTCTTTATGAAAAATTAACACGAGACTTCAGAAAAAAACTGAGGTCTCTTTTTTATATATTAGACAAATTTTTGGTAAAAAACTAATTCTACAATAGGATGCTAAAATGGATAAAATTATGCAAGCCTATTTTTTTCTTTTAAATCCTTATAAAACAATAAATTTTCACTTCAATTATTAATGGTGTATAATGTGAAAAATAGCAATTATCAATTAATTGGTTTTTTGGAGGTATATTGATGGATATCTTGGTTTCCGTTCATGATAATGTAAAAAATTGGATGAAGGAAAAAGGGGAAATCTTAACGATTTCAAAAATTAATATAAACGCTTGCTGTATGAGATATGCAGACGCACAGATTAGCTACAAAGCACCTGAGAAAGAAAACTATTATCATATCCAACAAGATGATCTATCTATATATATTGAAAAAGGACTGCAATTTAAAGATAATCGACTTACTCTGTCTTTGATGGGGATTGGTCCATTTAAATCTATCATTCTGGATGGTTTAAAAAGATATTAATAATATATTTTTAACGAGCCAAAAGCTCGTTTTTTTTGGTTTCAGATCTAAATGGAACTTTTTTAATGTGTATACGTCTAAGAAGGTAAGGCGGTGGTCAAAGTGAAAACTAAGAAGCTATTAATTATTTTAACTTGGATCGTATTTTTCATCTCGGGCTGCTCTAATAAAGAAGAACCACCTGAAGCGATTGTGAAAATAAATAATGTAACAGTGGAGACCGAAAAAGGTTCCTATCAGTGGTTAGCAGAAGGGATATTCACTAAAAAGTTGATTCATGCTGATGCGGCACCGCCTCTTGACATAGCTAAAAATATGAATTCCAAAATAGTTAAGGAAAGTTTGGTTGCGAATATAGAATTTAATGACGGTTCACAACCACAATGGGAGGCTTATCTGTGGGGAGAAGGAGAAATAGAAAAGATATTATCCTCTTACGACAAGGAACTAACTTTACCAACAGAAACTGGAAGACATGTCATTGAGATTAGAGCTAATTGGGCTAATGGAAATGCATCATACGTATTTGTAGTCGAGGTTCCAGAGCCATGACTAAAAATAAAGACAATGACTCACATAGAGAATTGAGTTTAACGAGAAAGATAATAGTCATATTCCACTGACACTTCTTATCAGCTTTATGCTTGAAATAACCAAACCTGTACAACCAGAAAACACAGCTTAATTTGTTATTCTTTTGGATTGATTTATAATTATTGCAAGGAGTGATTGCTATGTCAAAGGTAAAACTATCAATAGAATCACAAAAAATAAGGGAACGTGTAGCTCTAAAGCTAAGTCATAGTTCAATAAGCCAAGAAAGAAAATTGACAGCGACTGGACATATTGTTAAACCGGTTCATGTTACAAAAAATGATCCACTTGTAAAAAGAATGATAGGAACCCGTTAGAGGAGACGGGTTTTATTATTTTGTAAATTTTTTGAATGCTTTTTAGCAATGTCTTGCATAATTTTTGATGATCCAACTAAATCAGAAGGTTGATTTATAGATAAATCCAGTAAATCAAGATCACTTATCCGTTTGAATTTTTCTCCATTTAAGTATTTTTTGTACAATTCTAACATCCCCAAAACAGATTCCCACCTTTAATTCATTTGTATATTTTAGAATGTCTCTCTTCTTAAACTATATACAAATATATGAGTTGGAACCCCAATTAAAAACATTCAACAAAAGATTAAATCGCAAATATATTTGTACGCTCGAAATTGTGGATAGATGTTCTATATATAAGTTTCTCTTATATTGATACAAAAGGTATTTATAATACTTATTCGTGCTTTTTTGTAATACGATAGGGAAAAGGGAGGGAGAGATTTTGTTAGAGATTAGGGAAATTCAAGCAGAAGATACATATGGAATTCGGCATCAGGTTTTAAGGCCGAATCAGACGATTGAGGACTGTAAATATGATGGGGATTTTGATCTGGATACTTTTCATGTAGGTGCCTTTTTGGATGAAGAGTTAGTAAGTATTGCTTCTTTCTACAGAGAGAGCTCCCCTGGTTTTCCTGAAGTATTACAGTATCGGTTAAGAGGGATGGCGACGCTTGAGCATGTGAGAAATCAAAAAGCAGGGAGTTCCATACTCCATTTTGCCGAGAGAATCCTCGAAAAAAGGGAAGCCAGTTTGTGGTGGTGTAATGCAAGAGTTTCAGTTAGTGATTATTATAAAAAACTAGGTTTGCATGAATATGGGGAAGTATTTGAGATTGAACCTATTGGCCCACATAAGCTGATGTATAAAAAACTTTACAGGTTATAGAAAAATAGAAACAAGGGGGAGAAAACACGGATGAACATTTTTTCTAAATGGGAAGCAGTTGATAACTATTTTGTTGAAAAATTAATTCCGCACGATGATGTGTTAGATTCGGTTTTACGTGCAAATGCCGAAGCAGGATTGCCAGCAATCGATGTCTCACCGACTCAAGGAAAACTCCTTCATTTACTTGCCAAAATTCAAGGTGCCAAGACAATCCTTGAAATAGGAACATTAGGCGGATACAGTACGATTTGGCTGGCGCGGGCACTTCCTGGAGACGGCCGTTTAATTACGCTTGAATATGAACCAAAACACGCAAAAGTAGCACAGACCAATCTTGAAAAAGCCGGAATGGCGCACAAAGTTCAAATTCTTGTAGGTCCAGCTCTTGATTCATTGCCGCGGCTGAGCTCAATGGGATTTGATACCTTTGACCTCATCTTTATCGATGCGGACAAACCCAATAATCCGAACTATCTCAAATGGTCCCTTGAGCTTTCAAGAGCGGGAACACTGATTATTGGTGATAACGTTGTTCGGGATGGAGAAGTCGTGAACGAGAGTAGTCAGAACGCAAGTGTCCTAGGTACCCGACAATTCTTTGATCTTCTCGCAAATGAACCTCGGATTCAGGCTACAGCGATTCAAACGGTGGGAAGTAAAGGGTATGATGGGTTTGCCTTAGGAGTTGTAGTTAAAAAGTAGCAGGCCACACATAGGAAAGATACTGTTTAAGAAGTTGCGGGACTAAATCCTGCAACTTCTTTTTTTTCAGCCCAAAAAAGTTATTTATCCTAAAAGTCTTATTTCAAAAAAAGGCGAATAAAATGGAAAGGGCAATTGAACAACTACTTTTCTAAAGGGGTATGGAGATGAAAATTTTACGGTTAGGTCATGCGATGTATTGCTTTACCAGTAATTCTGGCACAAAGGTTTTAGTGGATCCTTTTTTTGATATGAACCCAGGGTGTCCTTCCGAGTATCAAACAGAGGAGTTCATGAAATCGATCCAGCTAGTGGCACTCACACATGGTCATTTTGATCATACAAGTGGTCTTGATAAACTAGTGGCAGTCAATCCTGAGGTTCTTATCATAGCACAATACGAGCTTGCTTTGATCCTTCTTGCAAAAGGAATGAAGAATGTCATTCCATTAAATGTCGGGGGCCAATTTGAGTTTGAAGATCTAGAATTAACAATGGTAACAGCCCGTCATACGAGTTCTTACGGAGAAACGGCTGGCACGCCTATTTATGCTGGCGAATCCAGCGGATATATTTTGGATTGGAAGAATGATCATACGGTTTATCATTCAGGCGATACAGCAATGATGAGTGATATGAAATTAATCCAAGACGTCTATCAGCCTACGATTGCCGTATTAGCAGCAAGCGGTCACTTTACGATGAATCCAAAAGAAGCAGCTTATGCAGTAAAGAATCTTCTAGATGTAGACATAGTAATTCCTTCACACACCTTTCCATCTGAGAAAACAGCTTCTTCCAAAGAAACTTTACAAGGGTTATTGAATGCCTTTCCGGTTGTTGAATTTATGATTGATCGGGATAAAGAATTACAAAGGCTATTAAAGGACTATGACAGGACTAGGGTTGATATATTAGGGTACGGAGAAGAAAAATTCTATTAATTTAATTGTTTAGCCGAGGAGGAATGTATAATTCTTCTTGGCTTTTTTTATTAGAAAAATAATATATTCTATACTTTACAAACAAATTTTATCCTTATTAATATGGAAATATATGATAAATCGATCCCAAGAAGAAGGAGATAATCCATATGAAACCTTTTATCTTCACGCAATTACAGTTTGTTCGAACCCAAACTTTAAAGGAGCTGGCTGGCGTTGATGAACAGCTTTCAGAAATCATTCCTGCTTCCTCCAATAATAATATTAAGTGGAATGCAGGACACATATGTTTTATTCAAGAGAAGTTAGCTTTCTTTCATTCAGGAGAAACTATGCAAATACCAGAAAATTTTAAGGTTCTTTTCAGTCCAGGTACTAAGCCAAATCGTGAATTAGATTATCCTGCTTTGAAAGAAATCATTGATCTTCTTGAAAACCAATTGGTACGAATCGAACAAACCTTTCAACACCGCTTAAACGAGAACGTTTCTGATCCTTACACCACTTCAAAAGGATTATATTTATCCAGAGTAGAAGAGTTTTTAAGTTTTTGTTTGTACCATGAAGGGATGCATTTAGAAAAAATAAAAATGATCATAAAATTGATTTAATGTTGAAGAAGGAAGGAATTGACAAGCAGAACTCGCATGCCTCTGATCACCCTCTGGAAAAAATAAATGGAGGAAACACTCAAGTTTGGGATATTACAGATGAAGCTGTTCATACTTTAATAATCACATAAACGAAGCAGGACGGCACATAACCGGAGCGGAACTGCACATAACCTGAGCGGAATGGCACATAACCGGAGCGGAGTGGCACATAACCCGAGTGGAATGGCACATAACCGGAGCGGAGTGGCACATAACCCGAGCGGGACGGCACATAAACGGTGTGGGACGGCACATAACCCGAGCGGAATGGCACATTACCTGAGCGGGACGGCACATAACCCGAGCGGAATTGCACATAGCCGGTGCGGGACGGCGGCGACCTCCATATAAAAAATATATTGGTCAATGACGAGGCAATCGTTTGCGGTGTTATTGATTGGGGCGATATGAACATTGGGCACCCCGCTTGTGACATATCGATACTTACAGCTTTCTGCCCCCTCAAGCGCGGCAATCATTTTTTGATAGTATGGAGCAGTCGATGAAGAGACGAAATCATTAGCTCAGTTAATCTCTGTTTTTATCTTAATACTTATCTTAATGCAAGCCATTGATGAAAAAGTTCAAGCGATCGTACAGGAAGCGAAGATTGCCATAAAACGAGCTTTGACAGTCTGAAACTAGCCTATTTGCCAATAGAGATAGTGACCCGTGGTCTGCCTGATTTATACCATTGATAACAAAAAATCGAAATTAAAATAATATCGACTGCATCTCCGCCATAGTACATCAACATTCCGCCAGCTTCTGCCTGCAATGGTTCTACACCAGTTGGCGGATGTCCATAAATATATTTTGCTAAAATTCCATGTGCTGCAAAAGCCATAATAGAAATAGCCGCACGGAAGACGAAGCTATACCTATGAGGGACTGGTTCTACATAGATCATCGAAATTGTAAAAAGGTAGCCAGCAACAAACACATGAATATGGACCAATATATGAAGGAATATATGATGATGCATCGCACTAAATAAGTCGGTTGTGTAGAGAATCCATAGTCCGCCCATATTCAAAATGGAAGCAACAATTGGGTGGCAATACATTTGAGCAGGCCAGCTTTTTAAAAAACGAGAAAGTTCTCTGGCAGAACAAACGGGAAGTGTCCTATAAATCAGGGTAATCGGTTTTGAAAGGGCAAGCAAAAGCGGGGCAAGCATTCCGAGAAGCAAATGAACGGTCATGTGATGAATAAAATTCGAATGAGCCCTGTCTGCTACCGGACCAATAATAGTGATCATAACGATAAAAATACCTAAAAACCAAAATACAATTCGGTATTTTGGCCATTTCCGATAATGAGCATTAGATTTAATTACTGCTAAACTATAAACTGCGAGAACAATTAAAAACGGTGCAGTTAAAAATAGATCTTGTGCCGTAAACAAGTGACTATGTTCCACGTATCATTTTCCTTCCGTCAACCTGTGCCTCATTTCGAGTCCGAATTAGCAGAAAAACCCCATATACAATCATCGCCGCTGCAGTAATATTCCAAATCAGATCGTAAGGAAGAATGTCTACATTATAACGGATTTGATGAATCTGCATGAGTTTATGCTGAATCGTTCCGTCATATAATTGGAAACTGCCTCCCCCTAGTAAAACGCCACCAAACCACCTTTTGAGCCAAAATGCATGTCGGTGGTGCAAATCTACCATCATAAAAGAAGCGCCAATTGTCGAAAACCAGCTAAACGAATGGAACAAACCATCAGAAACTAGCCCTATGTCGGTCGTAGACTTATCATAAAAATGATGCCAATGCAGCAATTGGTGAAAAACTGCCTCATCAATAAAAGCCACAAAACCAAATCCAAATAGGATCCCTGCCCATACATTTCGTCCTAAATAAGATGTACGGTTAGGATTTTTAAGATCACTTTTTTGTACCTCCATACTAATTTCTCCACCTTTCAAAACCCATTTTTGCCAAATGGAAGCCGTTATAATCAAACCACAAATTCCGCAATAGTTGGAATATTTTGAATCCTACACCGAAGGAGCTGCTGGAAGCATAGGCAGTAAAAATGGCTTTAGAATTTTGACCAAATTATTATTTGTTTTTCAGGCTTAAAGGCGGTAAATTATCTTAAAGCAGAGGTTTCCTTTCAAGGCGTTCAACCAGTTGCTCTAGTGGAACCAACGATCGATGCAATTAAAGCAGGCCGAGATGAATATATAGAAAAAGCAATTGAAATAATTGGGTAAGTTAATAAGTATAACCATATTATTACCGAAATATGGTAATATAAGAGTATTAAGAAAATATTTGAGGTTAATAATGTGGAATTCATAACAGAAAAGGTAATCTTAATAGCCTTATTTATATTTATTATCCATAGTATTGAAACATTAGCGTATGCCGTACGATTATCGGGTGCTAGGGTTAGAATGATTGCATCAGCATTATCTCTGTTTAATCTAATGGTCATTGTTTCGAGACTGTCTAATATGATGCAGCAGCCCTTTACAGGTAGTTTGATAGATACTGCACCTAAAGAAAATGCTATGAGCTTTGTAGAAAGTCAGTTTAGAGTACTTATAGGATCTTCTACATTAGGAACTTTATTAGGCATCCTGTTGCTGCCAACCTTTGTAGCCCTTTTTTCAAGAGCCATTATCCATTTGTCAGAAGCGAAAGGTTCTATTCCTGCTGTCATCAAATTGGGTTTAAACTTGGATTTCATAGTTCGGGGTTTAAACCATATCCATCTGCCAAGGTTATCTTACTTAAAGGATGTACGTTTCATAGACTTTCCATTTAAATTATTTATCATAAATATGTTTATTACTGCTATTTATACTACCGGAGTTTTATCTGCCCTGTATGCAGCATTACTTGCCCCGGAAAGATCATCTACAGCGATAATGGCATCTGGTCTAATAAACGGAATAGCCACTATTTTGCTAGTTATCTTTGTTGATCCCAAAATTTCTGTCATTGCCGATAATGTCGTAAATAATAGAGGTGGCTATCAAAATTTAAAGGGAGTTTCGTTAATGATGGTTTCATCTAGACTTTTAGGGACATGTCTCGCACAACTCTTATTTATACCAGGTGCCATATATGTTGCCTGGTTTACAAAATTTATAGCGTAGTTTTTATAAAAATAAAAACCCTGGGATATCCCAAGGCTTATACGGGATCATTATCAGTTTCAGTATAGGATTCAATCGCTTGGTCTAGGGCATTATAGGCTTCACCAAAAGCTGCAGAAGAAGAGATGTCTCCGGCATTTTCCAGCTGTACAGTTGCATTTCTGGCATTAGTTAATGAACGGATTAAATCGTCAATCATGGTGCCTTTGTCGCCATACTGTTCCTTGGCAGCTTGAATTCTTTGGATGCTGCTGTCTAAGTCTACAGAATCTGAATTATCGTATGCTTTTTCTAATTCTTGCTTTACTTGCTGTAAAAGTTCCTTCATGATATCCCTCATTTCTTCTTATGTTTCCACTGGCTAGTTTTTACAACGATGTATTTTCTATGCAACTATTTTTCGAAAGGTGTTCTTTATATATGAAGCTAAATCGTGGCAATCAGTACATAACCTAAGGAACAGGTATAAATAAAAAAAATTTACGGAGAACAACTGTTTTTATTACTTGAAACAAGAAAAAAAAGAAGTCGTATAGAGAACGTATGAAAAAGTTGCCAATTTTAGAAACTAAGTATAAGTGCAACATTACTAGGACCCTTTCGTCTCTATCAGTTTTTAGTATTTTGTCACTTTATCCATGGAAGCCAACAAGAAGACTCCCTTAAGTAGAAGTTACATTTCTACTTAAGGGAGTCTTCTTACTTCCCCCTTACTTCCTTCCATCTTCGGTGTGGCTTGTTATTGCATGCATTCCGCCTTGAAAAGGTATATTGTTTTGAGGCAGTGTACCGAGACGTATCTCTTCTTCCAACAAAGCTGCTGCGTTGTCTTCGGGTTTATATCCGATCAGATCCTCCAGATAGCCGATATCGTAGTAGTTGGATGTGTTCGCCGAGGTTCCATACAGGCTGAGAAAATCGATAGACGGATCAGCTTCGATGCAGCAAACTGTCAGCTGGACCATATCCCGGGAGGAAATCCAGATGTGGGACGCTCGCTCAGAAAGTGGGCGGTCAGCTCCAGAAAAGTTGCCTATCCGGATATTAATCGAGGAGATGCCGTATTTATCGGCGTAATACCGTCCGAGCAGCTCAATATAGCATTTACTAAGCCCGTAAAAGCTGTCCGGCCGATAAGGGTCTTCAGGCTTGACCTGCTCCCCGACTCTATAAAATCCGGTGACATGGTTGGAGCTGGCAAAGATGATACGTTTCACCCCGTTCTTGCGTGCCGCTTCGTATAAATGATACGCACCGGTCACGTTAAGGGGCAGTACTTTTCCGAGAAAGTCCTCTTTGTCTTTCGCCCACGCAAAATGCAGTACCGTATGCACCCCGATGGTCAATGCTTCAAGCCTGGCCGCGTCCGTTACGTCGAGCTGCACTACATTGTGATCCCGGTCAGGCTCGATGTCGGCGGCCAAGATGTCGTAAGTCCCGCTATTTTTCAGCGCCTTGTGCAGCCGGCGGCCAATTTTGCCATTCGCTCCGGTGAGAAATATTTTCTTTTTCTTTTGCGTATAGTAATCGATCACATCGTCTAACCTCCGTTTATATACTGTATTAAGCCGTATTACCTTACACTAAACTGAAATACTCTCATAGAGGATGTACCATAAGCTATTCTTCCTATATTTATAAATGCAAAATAAAACAATCTGAGTGGACAACCTCATCAAAAATTTATATAAATTTTAAAAAAATGCTGAAGGTTGTGTCCATATAGACACCTTAAGATTTATTTTTTTCCATCGCAGCGGAATAAAGATTTTCCAAGCGTACCGCTACATGTTCAAACCCAAAATTGGATTCAACGAATTTCCTGCCAACTTTAGCTATTCTTTTAGCTTCTCGTTCATTGGATAATAAGAAGGATATTGCATCTGCAAAAGATTTTGGATTCGCATAATCTTCGATAAGGATTCCGTTTTTAAGATGTTCAAGAATCTCCGCGTTTCCGCCACGATTGGTTGTTATAACAGGTAAACCAGCGCCCATGGCCTCATAATGGACTCTCGCTAAGGGCTCTTGCCATTGAGAACTGCATACAAATATATCACCAATTAAGTAATGCGAAGGAATGTCACTCGGCGGAACAAACCCTGTGAAGATTACTTTGTTCTCTCCTAGTGATTCGGCAAGCTGACGAAGGCTTAATCCGTATTCGTCAATGATATCATTGCCAAACCATTTGCTCCCTACTATAACCATTACCGAATCATCGTATTTTTTGATTACTTGTTTCATTGCATGAATAAGAATATCTGGACCCTTTGTCTCACTTAAGCGTCCGACGAATAAAATTACTTTTTTGTCTTCAACACCATATTTTTGTCGCAGTTTATTCCTAGTTTCCTGAGCTTCCTTATCCCATATAGGTTTATATCGATTTAAATCAATTCCTGAATAAACTGTTTCAACCTTGATTTTGGCTAACGGAAACCTGGCAATGATCGTTTCTCCGATATACTCGCTTATCGTCATGATCTTATCGACTGAGTTAATGGCCAATTTCCCCAATTCGGAGGAAATTTCCCCCTCCCGGAACATTTCGTTATGAACGCTAATAATGAACCGGCTCTCTGGCATAGCCGCCTTGTAAATTGGAAGATTGCGTGGGCGATTATATACATGGATAACATCGTAATACTCTTTGTTTTTAGCTTTCTCTGACAGCTTAATCCCGACATTGTATTCGTAATTCTCACGCGGAACACGAATGTACTCGACCCCATTCACCACTTCATTATCAGGAAGGTCCGGGTCTGTTATACAATAGATAGTTAGTTCATGCTTTTTACTTAAATGAGGGGTTACCCCATCAACTAATACTTCAACAGCTCCTCCTCTTAGGGGGGGAACGGTCAGCTTGTCCGTACCGATCATTGCGATCTTTATAGGAAACAACTCCTTTCAAATGAGATTTGGTCAGGCAATATGAAAGCTTAAGACTTATTGCTAAAATATGTTTAAGGTATTATTAAGTAACGGCGAATCTACTAATAATTGTCCGAATAAATGTGGATTAGAATCTGCAAAGCTGTCTAGAGCGAGTCGGCTATTTGGCAAGGGCCAGGGTGGTTTTTGCCCGAGTATTCTTTAACTTTTTGCCACGTAATCTGTTGTATTGCATACATATAGAGATTTCCATAAACAAATTTGCAAGAGTTGTATTCAAGTAAAAAAGCCGTGATAGAGGTGAAAAAATGAATCCTAATAGCGGATATGGGCTTTATGACAGAAGCCATTAAAGAATTAACTAACTTTGGAATACAACGGCTTCAATTAATGAGAATTGAAATTAGATGTGAGTCTACTAATCTTAAAAGCAGGGCAATCCCAGAAAAATTAGGGTTTCATTTAGAAGGTATTCTTAGAAATGAAGATTTATCGGCAGATGGTAAAGAGTTAACGGATACTTGTATTTATTCCATAATTGCTGAGAATTGAAGATGAATGAAGGGAGACAACCAATGGACAAACCTATTCACCATTTAGCTAGGGGCATTTTTATCAAAAACAATCATATTTTACTAGCACAGGCTATTGGTCACAAAAATACATTTTTGCCTGGCGGACATATTGAACTTGGCGAAAGTGCCAAAGATGCATTAATAAGAGAAATTGAAGAAGAATTGGGCATTCGATGTGAAGTTAAAAAATTTCTAGGATTAGTTGAGCATAAATGGGAGATGAATGGGATTGTCCATTTTGAAATAAATCAAGTATTTTTAGTTGATTCATCCGAGTTGACTTTGGATTTGAATCCGGTGTCAAAAGAGTCTCATATTGAATTCTTCTGGTCTGATATTCATAGTGAAAAATTTAAGGTATTACAGCCCTATCCAATTAGGAATTTGCTGAAAAAATATTTAAAAGGTGATCGTACAATCTGGTGGGAAAGTACATTAAATGACAAAAGTGATGATGAGAATATAAGCGAATATTAAATTTCGCTAGCCTTTCTAAACAAGCCGAATGCTAAAGGACATCGGTTCCGTTATCTGTGAAAAAATCGAGGAATTTCAAATTTTACGGACACTGGTTCCTTTATTTGGCCATAAAAGGCAAATATTTGAGGAAATCAAGGCAAATAACGGAACGTATGTCCTATAATTCTCCAAAACAGGTATTTTTATAAAAATAAGGGATTATGTGTCCGTTAAGAAAATCATGAGGACAAATCCAATTAGTCCGCGTGTCGGTATTGCCACATTCAGCCTTAGAAATTTTAATCTAATAAAGAACTTGAAGGATGTGTAGAAGTGGAAGTCAAAACTGTATCATTTATTGGATTAGGAGCACTAGGAATCTTATTTGCACACCATTTAACCAAAAGATTGCCAAGAGATAATGTGAGAATCATAGCTGACGAAAATCGGATCAAAAAATATCAAAGCGAAGGGGTTTATTGCAATGGAAAACGTTGCAATTTTAACTATATGTCTCCTGAAGATGAGTGTGAACCTGCAGATTTGCTGATATTTAGTGTCAAGATTAATGGGCTGCGGGAAGCCATTCATTCTGTGAAAAATCAAGTTGGTGAAAACACGATTATTTTGTCAGCCTTAAATGGGATCACAAGTGAAGCTATTATTGGCGAGACTTATGGAATGGACAACATTTTATATTGCGTGGCTCAAGGAATGGATGCAGTAAAGGTTGGCAATAAACTTACATATCACAATATGGGTATGCTTGTTTTTGGAGATAAAAAACCTGGAAACATTTCCGAAAAAACAAAAATTGTCGCTGATTTCTTTGAAAAAACAGGGCTACCTTATCATGTCGACACCAATATGTCAAAACGGTTATGGGGAAAATTTATGCTTAACGTTGGGGTAAATCAAACTGTTGCAGTATACAAAAGCAACTATGGTGAAATCCAAAAAGATGGCCCTGCGAGAGACATGATGATTGCAGCTATGAAAGAAGTTATTGCCATTTCAAAAAAAGAAGGTGTCTATTTAACGGAGGAAGATCTACAGTACTGGCTTGATGTGCTAGGCACCTTAAGTCCGAATGGAAAGCCTTCCATGGCTCAGGATGTGGAAGCAAGACGTTACAGTGAAGTTGAGCTGTTTGCTGGCACGGTACTAGAGTATGGAAAAAAACATGGGATTGCGACCCCAGTAAACCAAGAATTATATGACCGCATTTTAGAAATTGAAAGTGAGTATTGACTCAAAGCATTCGGTCCATCCATTTAAGTCTCTTTTAGTGAATGAGATCAAGTAAGTGGGAGAAAATAATTGAAAAAAAACGGGACGATTTGTATGGATGAGATTGCACAAGAATTAATTCGACTTCAAAATAAATACGCTCAATTGGCTTTGAATAACTGGTATACATCATCCTTGTTTACTTTGAATTGGTGGATACTTGTATTTAGTTTTATCATACCTTGGATCATTTTTTTTATTGTTTTAGATAGAAAAAGATCCCTTCAAATCTGGTGTTTTGGACTTACTGTTATCATTATCACCAGCTTTGCTGATGATCTTGGCGGTGAGATTGGTGCTTGGATTTATCCTATTAAGTTCGTTCCCTTTGGACTACTGGCATTTCCGTTCGATTTTTGTATCATTCCGGTAACTTTTATGTTGTTATACCAATATCTTATCAAATGGAAATCCTATATAATTGCTCTATTCATTACAGCCAGTATATTTTCTTTTATTGGTGAACCTATCTCAGTTTTGCTTGGATTTGTTACATATTTAAAATGGAGATATTTATGTTCTTTTGTTTTTTATATTATTACTGGAATAGGATCAAGACTTTTTATTGATAAAATTTCACAAAACTAATTGGTACGACTACGATATTTTCTGGTCAAAATTTCTTTTTACAAATATAGAAGTTGGTTAATGCTTTATACTTAGAAGCTAATTAAGGAGAATACTATGGGAATACATTTAAAAGATTTCTTCAGAAATGAGTTAACCATCCAGCATATCCAAACCGCTATGGACAAAGATGAAATTACCTCAAGAGAATTAGTGATGTATTATTTAGATCGAATTGCGAAGTTTGATCAGGCAGGTCCAAAGCTAAATTCAATTCTTGAAATAAATCCTGATGCTATTTTCATTGCTGAAGGACTGGATTATGAAAGAAAAGCGCAAGGGACTAGAGGACCCTTACATGGGATTCCGGTCTTACTGAAAGACAATATTGAAACACAGGATTCGATGCATACCAGTGCTGGGTCCATTGCTTTAGAAAATCATATGGCTAGCCAAGATGCATGTCTTGTAGAAAAACTCCGCAATGCTGGAGCTGTTATACTTGGTAAAACTAATATGACGGAGTTCGCAAATGGGATGTCATCCGATATGTGGGCCGGCTATAGTTCTAGAGGTGGACAAGTGTTAAATCCGTATGGTGATAACCTATTTGTAGGAGGATCAAGCTCAGGCTCAGCTGTTGCAGTTGCAGCTAATTTAACTGTCCTCTCCGTTGGGACAGAGACTGATGCATCTATCTTAAGTCCAGCTGTCCAAAATTCAGTTGTCGGCATCAAACCAACAGTAGGATTAATAAGTCGAAAAGGAATTATACCATTCACGTATTCTCAAGATACAGCGGGACCATTCGCAAGGACTGTAACAGATGCAGCCCTTTTACTAGAAGCTATGACTGGTTTTGATTATTCAGATCATGCCACGTGTAAAAGCAAGGGAAGATTCCAACAGGGATTTTCTTCTTATCTAGATCCTGCTGGTCTAAGAGGTGCCAGAATTGGAATATTTTCTGATGCTTCTGAAGAGTTTCTTCAATCAGAAGAATACGATGAAAGTCTTTATAAAAATGTCATTCAAACCATCATAAAAGAAGGTGCTGAAACCGTAGAAGACATAGAAATCCCTTCTTTTCACAGAGAATGGAAGTGGGGCGTTTCTCTATATGAATTAAAACATAGCTTAGATAATTATCTTTCCCAATTACCTCCTCAAATCCCTGTTCATTCAATTAAAGAATTAGTACAGTTCAATAAAGAAAACGGGGAAAGAGCTTTAAAATATGGCCAGGATAAACTAGAAAAGCGAGCGGGCTTACCGAATACATTAACTGACCCAGAATACTTGAATGCAAGATTAGAAGATTTATATTTTTCACAAGAACAGGGAATTGACTATACATTAAAAAAATACAACCTCGATGCAATTCTTTTCCCTTCCTATGCAGGTTCAACCATTTGTGCTAAAGCTGGTTACCCATCCATTGCTGTACCTGCTGGATACATGAAAAATGGAAGACCATTCGGCATTACGTTTGCAGGAACAGCTTTCTCTGAAGGTGTTTTAATTAAAATAGCTTTTGCGTTTGAGCAATCTACTCAATGTAGAAAAAGTCCTAACTTTTAAAGGAATGTTTTATTACCATTCTGATTGATATGATCAAGCTATTCTACTTTTGAGGAGGTACATAAGTCTCAAGAAATAAAATAGGGAGTTGGTTAAATATGTGCGGGATTTATAAGTAGACATATTGAAAGAGATTCTTCTTTATCAAGTTATAGAAATATACTTTTGCAAAAAGCGGTATCTGATTTAAGTTCTGATCCAAATGTTTTGGCGATCTATTTAAATGGATCATTAGCCAAAGGGAATTTTGATCAATACTCTGATATTGATTTAAATACTCCAGATAAGAAAACTAATTTTATTAAGGATAAACAGAATCGAGCAAAAAAATGGGGAGAAGTTTTATTCTTTGAAGGTATTCATTCATCGTCTGTTATAGTGAAACGCAGGGACGGTTCTTGTGTTTCAAACAAGAATAATACGGAGAAACTTTTTTAGCCTCGTTTACGACCATTTTGTAAAGAGGTGAATTTAGTGAAAAAATTCTTGCTGCTATTTGTATTAATTATTATTTCATATACATGTT
Source organism: Bacillus oleivorans (assembly GCF_900207585.1). Lineage (GTDB taxonomy): Bacteria > Bacillota > Bacilli > Bacillales > JC228 > Bacillus_BF > Bacillus_BF oleivorans. The sequence goes on from NZ_OAOP01000002.1 coordinate 615,723, forward strand.
TATCCTGTAATGTGAAGACTACTAAAAGACATACAGATACAGATTATTCAATAGGAAACCCAACTGTGGATGAAATTTTAGAAGATAATCGGAATGCAGATTTATTTTTATTTAATCAAATCGTATATACGAATGCTGAAGATCTTGAATGGGTAAAAGCGAAAGAATTAACTATTGGGGAAGAAGTCTTAGTGATTTCTAAACAAACCAATGATAGAAATAAATTTGATGATGGTGCTGCAACCAAACTTCCTGTCGGTACAAAGATATATAAACCAGTTGAATCAGGAAATATTTTAGTAGCTATTGTTGATCGAAAAGAAATCAGATACTTAGGTTTACGGGAAGGTTAGTATTATAATTTTATAGAGGAAATTATTGGTTGATGTCGAAATAGAACATGTAAAAAAATGTCGGAAAGAAGGGAATTAAATGGGCAGAGTGATTGGATTCGAGCTTAGCAGTCAAGAACCCGAAAAAGCTGTGAAATTTTATTCAGAGGTATTTGGCTGGGAATTTGCAGATCCTCATTGGGACTATTGGGCAGCTACTACCGGTAAAGATGAAAAGGAAGGTATAAATGGTGGGATTGGTAAGGGACCTAATGATCACCCTCATGGGACTCGTATACAAATAGAAGTTATTTCAATCGATGAAGCCATTGCAAAAGCAAAATCAAATGGTGCCATGGTTGTACGCGATAAAATGGAATTCGATGATTTTTATCTTGCTTATATGGTGGATCCGACGGGGATTGGATTTGGTCTAATTCAGAAAAAGTAACTTTTCAACAATAAAGCAATTCAATTATCAAGGATTCCTAGTTAAGTTGCTTAGGAATCTATTTTATTTAGTAGGCTATATTATTAAATCAGCTGTATCTATATCTAGAAGTTAACTGGTTAATTTCTATATGCAGGGGGATCAGGGAGTATTTTACACACTCTGTTTCATATCGTGGATATAGAGCAAGCGTGGATGAATGGTTTACAAGGAAAAGCAAGAGAGTTGGGTCTAGTACCAGTTTCCGATAATTTATTTTGGTGGAAAATTGTTAGTATTTTAATTTTGGAGGGTTTTTATGAAGGTCCATGACCACCGTAAAATACATAATAATATTTATAAGGGTAAATTAAATGAAATTGAAATAGTAGAAGTTCCGAACCTGCAATTTATAGCTGCAGAAGGCATAGGGTCAAGAAATGTGTATGAAATGCATAATGGAGATGTATTGTGGTCGATTAGCAGAGTGATTAATCGATTAAAAGATATGACCAAAACGGAAATGGATTATAAATTTACATTAATGCCATTAGAAATTATATGGTCACAAAAGGATTTAGAAAACGATGAGATATGGTCATGGAAGGCCATGATGCAAGTACCTGATTTAATTACGGAAGATATGTTTCAGGAAGCGATTTTAGAATTGGAGAAACGGAAAAGAAGTGTTCGTGTACCTTTAAATTTAGAAAAGCATGAAATGGGATTAAACATGCAAACCATCCATCTGGGTCCATATCATCAAATTCAAGATACCATCGATCAATTTAAAAGCTATTGTACAATGAATGGATATAAAATCAAGAGTCAATTTAGAGAAATCTATATCAATCAGCCATATTGCAATGTACCCGAAAAATTACAAACTATTGTTAGAGCAGAGATTGAATCCACAGAACAAATATAAGGCTTGAGTTTAACTGCCCAAGCCTTTTTCTATTGAACTTTTTTAGTTATTTCTATTTGTAAACCTTCCATGAATATTACCATATTTATAAGTTGGATTTACGAACTCATAGAGTTCTAGAGATAGTGCCAAATAGCGTTTTTCAAACAATAGGGAAAAATGATCCTTTAAAACCTCATACATTTCGTCACAGGTTGCTTTTTTATCTACACCTGAACGACCATTCGCAATCTTTAATGTGACATGGACAAATCCATCGTCTTCTGAGCCGTCGGCAACACGGTATTCTGTCAATTCAATCGCTCTAGATCGGATACCGCCGATCGGGAAGACGTCAGGGCGGGCAATCAGTACATCATGAAGTTTTTTTAAAAGTTCCGGGATTCGTGCTTCACCCTTTATGTTGTCGGTGTATTCAACTATGATATGGGGCATACAACCAACCTCCTTATCTTTGAAAAACTTCGTCACTTACAATGTTATTAACCAGCCGTCCAATTCCTTCAATTTCGGTTACGACTTCATCACCGGCATGTACTTTCGTTACGCCTTCAGGTGTTCCTGTAAGGATGAGATCCCCAGGCTGTAAGGTCATAAAACCGCTCAAGTATTCTATTAATGAGGGGATATCAAAGATCATATCCCGGGTATTTCCTTCTTGCTTTAATTCTCCATTTACATAGGTACGAAGAGAAAGATTCATCGGATCCTTAATATCATCACGATCAATCAGCCAAGGTCCGATAGGGGTACCTGTATCTCTGTTTTTGACGCGAAGGTTTGGCCGATAATAGTTTTCTAGATAATCTCTTATCGCATAGTCATTCGCAATCGTGTATCCGGCAACGTAATCATAAGCATTCGCTTTTTGGACTTTCTTAGCAGCTTTGCCAATAACAACGGCAAGTTCACATTCATAATGCATATGGCTCGCATCATTTGGTTTGCGGGTTTGCCCCCTATGGCCCACTAAAGTATTTGGTCCTTTTAAAAATACAAGCGGTTCCTCAGGGGCTTGAAACGTTAGTTCCTTGGCGTGATCTGCGTAATTAAGTCCCAGAACAAATACTGTTCCCGGCGTAATTGGGGGAAGCCATACAACTTGTTCCTGGTCCACAATCCGTCCATCATTTAACTGTAGCTTTCCATTCACCTCGACTGCATCATGAATTGAACCATAGACCGCAACTCTGGCATGTTTCATAGACTTGCACCCCCAAATAATCGCTCCTCCGAAATAACCCGATTTTCCAAAGCACCAATCCCCTCAATTTCAATTCGAACTAAGTCCTGATCCCGAACGAGAGGAGCATTTTCAGGAACTCCAACTAAAAGTACATCACCCTGATAAAGGGTCATGAACTCTGTGACATCCTTTAAAAGCTTCGATACCGAACGAATTAAATTTGCTGTATTGTTTTCTTGCATAACTTCCCCGTTTACAAAAACACGAATGGTAAGGGCATCTGGATTTTCAATTGCACTCTTTTTCACAACCCAAGGGCCAATTGGACAAAAGCTATCTCGTGCTTTATGTTTGACGGCTGGTCTAAAAAAACTAAAGTGAGGGACACTGATATCATTTACAATCGTATAGCCTGCAATATAATCGAATGCAGCTTGTTTTTTAATACGAGTAGCTGTTTTTTCAATCACAATACCAAGAGATGCACCGACCTCCAGTTCATTTATATCACTTGGTAAGAGAATATCCGCCCCAGAGCCGATCCATGTATTTTTAGGTTTGATATAAAGGATGGGGGCTTTAGGGGGTTCGTAGTATGGTTTTTGATTGAGTGCCTCACTAAGTGCTTCTAAGTTTCCCTGATAGTTTAATAGAGTTCCGTATACAGTACCAGTAACAGGGGCGTCTAGTTTGATTTGCTCTGGCTTAATTGTACGGCCATTGAGATCTGCGGTGTTTTGGGAAGGGTTAACACTAGCTTCGATTATTTGCGATCTTCCGGCTAATCGGAACGTTGCAGTAGTCATTATAAACACTCCTTTAAAATAATCCTATAGAAAATCATATAGGATTAGAAATTCATATTCAAATTATTTAAACAATTTAAATTTAGGGGCATTTAGTTGAAAAAGAGAGACGAATTACTTTGGACGTCTCGCTTTAACTAATAATTATCCCAATTTCAGGATCAAATGTTTGCAGTAAAAACCGGGCACTTTTAGAAAGATAGCGATCTTTTAGCCAAATCACAGCTGATTCTGATAAAAGGGCAGAATCGTTGATTTCAACGGTAAGTGTATTTTTAGTAGGGAGTGTATTCAGGGTTGATTTAGGAACAAGGGTTACTCCCACTCCAGCATCGACCAGTGCCAACAGCATGGCAGCATCTGGGCAGTCACAAACAATCTTTGGATAAAATCCATGGCGTTTACATTCATTGATCACCATTTCAAATTGTCCGACCCCGTTGATTCGATGGAGCAGTAACAAGGGAAAGTGTTGCAGCTCTTTCATAGAGATAGAATCTTTTGAGGAGAGGCGCTTTTCCCATTGCTGTGGAACTACGGCAACATAACGTTCTTTTGGAAGTGAAATCATGGAGAATTCTTGGGTGTTAAGCGGAAGTCGTACAATCGCTAATTCAACCTCCCGATTGCGGAGCAGTTCACTTACAAAGAATGTATCTCCTTCACGCAATTGAAACGATACATCAGGGTAAAGCTCACGAAATTGCCTGATCTTATCAGGAAGATGGGAGAAGCATGTTTTGACTGAACCAATCGCCAGTACACCGCGGAGTCCTTCACCGGTTTCTTTTACTTCTTGTTTCGTTTCTTCCAATTGCGTAAGAAGGTGCTGAGCCCTTTTGTAGAGAAGTTTTCCAGCTTCGGTTAATTCCAGGCTGCGGCCATTCCTTTCAAGGAGTGTTACACCCAGTTCTTGTTCGAGTTGTTTTAATTGTTGACTAAGAGGGGGCTGTGCCATATGGAGTTTTTTTGCAGCGCGGGTTATTTGTCCTTCCTGCACGATTGTACAAAAATAATGCAGCTGTCTGATATCCATAGCAGACCTCCAAACCATATTTTTTTTATATAGAAAACCAACAAAATAGATATTTTTCATATAGAGTAACACATGCTACAGTAAAAATGAAAGGGTTTTCAAAAAATTTAAAATTGTTCATTTAATTAAAAATAAGAAAGGGAGTGCTTTCCGATATGCAAAGATATGAGGAAGCAAAACAAAGATTAAGAGGCTCCATTGCCCCAATTGTTACCCCGTTTTATGAGGATTTTACATTGGATCTGGATTCACTGGAAAACTTGATCAATTGGCATATTGAAAGTGGGAGCCACGGCGTCTCAGTGACCGGAACGACCGGTGAACCAAGTTCTCTAACAGTAGATGAACGCGTCAGAGTGATGGAAAGGGCATTAAAGGCAGTTAATCGCCGTGTTCCATTCGTACCTGGAACAGGCTCAACGAACCACGAAGAAACCCTATATTTAACGAAAAAAGCTGAGGAAATGGGAGTCGATGCAGCACTCGTCATTGTTCCTTATTACAACAAGCCTTCTCAACATGCCCTGTATAAGCACTTTAAAGCAGTGGCTGACTCCGTAAGTATTCCCATCATTGTTTACAACATCCCAGGCCGTACCGGAACAAACCTTGAAGTAAAAACACTAGCCCGTTTAGCAGAGGATTGTCCGAACATCATCGGTGTCAAAGAATCCAATAAAGATTTTGAACACGTAAACCGTGTGCTCTTACATTGTGGCCGTAACTTCAATTTGTATTCCGGTATTGAGCTTTTATGCTACCCGATGCTCGCGATTGGAGGGGCCGGTTCGATTAGTGCTACGGCTAATATCGTTCCTGATAAAGTGGCTGAAATCCACAATGCCTGGTTCGATGGTGATCACCAAAAGGCACTAGAACTGCATTATGAGCTAATGCCATTAAATGATGTCCTTTTTAGAGATACCAACCCAGCTCCAGTAAAAGCTGCATTAGGCATGCTTGGAAAAATCAAACCGGTTCTTCGATTACCAATGGATTTGCCTGCAAAAGAAATACAAACAGAAGTGCGTGAAGTATTAAGCCGATACGTTGAAGTTCCGGTTGAGTAAATATCTTAATTTCGAGGGAGGGAACAAAAATTGCAAAATCAAACCATTAGGGGAACCGACCAATCTATACACAAGCAAGTAGAGAATATCAAACTTTATATTAATGGGGAATTTGTTAAGGCAAAGGCAGGCGGCCTGATAGAAAACCTTAATCCTTTTTCGAATAAAGTAATTAATCAGACTTCAGAGGGTCGCGCAGAAGATATCAAGGAGGCTGTAGCTGCAGCCAAGGAAGCCTTTGAAAAGGGTCCTTGGGGTACAATGAAGATAATTGAACGAATGAAGTATATTTATCGGATTGCAGATTTAATTGATGAACATAGTGAAGAACTCTCTTATCTGGAATCACTGGATACGGGGCTGCCAATCAGCCAAACCAAAAAAATGGCAGGACGGTCTGCGGAAAACTTCCGCTTTTATGCGCGCATGGTTGAAGCTAAACTTCACGGGGATGCCTATCCGGTGGATGGAGAATATATCAATTATACAATCTATCAGCCTCTTGGCCCAATCGGACTGATTACCCCTTGGAATGCGCCTTTTATGCTGACAACATGGAAGGTAGCTCCGGCCCTTGCAACAGGAAATACAGTTGTTTTAAAGCCAGCGGAACTTTCACCATTAACCGCTAATAAACTGGCAGAACTTATTGATCAGGCTGGAGTGCCAAAAGGAGTCTTTAATGTAGTTTACGGCTATGGAGAAACTGCCGGTGCAGCACTGGTAGCCCATCCTGACGTGAGGGCGATCTCCTTTACGGGTGAAACCGTTACCGGCTCTACCATTATAAAAAATGCTGCCGACTCGCTGAAGAGAACGTCAATGGAACTCGGCGGAAAGTCTCCGCTGATTGTATTCGATGATGCGGATTTTGAGAAAGCGCTCGATGCAGCTGTCTGGGGTATCTTTAGCTTTAATGGTGAGCGCTGCACAGCTAATTCACGTGTGTTCTTGCATAAGAAAATCAAGGATAAGTTCATCGATGCATTAAAGGAGAGAGTTGAAAATATTGTTATCGGTGATCCTTTGAACCCTTCCACCCAGCTGGGGCCGCTAATTGATAAAGGACATTTTGAAAAAGTCAGCTCTTACATTGAATTGGCCAAACAAGAGGGGTGTGATGTCTTTCAAGGAATAGTTCCTGCCGTATTCTCTAAAGGGAATTTCTTGCCGCCAACACTATTGTTGAACGCTAAGAATGATATGAAGGTCTGCCAGGAGGAAATCTTTGGTCCCGTCATGGCGGTGATTGAATTTGAAACAGAAGAAGAAGTGATTCAGGCAGCTAATGATGTGAAGTACGGTTTGGCAGGATATGTTTGGACCAACGATATTAAAAAGGGACATCGTGTCGCACAAGCAGTCGATGCCGGGATGATCTGGGTAAACTCTCACAATGTTCGCGACCTTCGGATTCCATTTGGCGGAATGAAGCAAAGCGGAATCGGCCGCGAAGGCGGACATTATGCCTTTGAGTTTTACACAGAACCAAAAGTTATTCATGTAGCGATAGGCGAAATTCATATTCCGCAGTTTGGAATGAAAAAGAAAGAGAATTGATAGGTCCATAAACACAAAAAACAATCCATATGATAACCAAATTCAGTCTATAAATAGAAAAATCTGTCCATAACCGTACTTAATAAAGGAGGGGGAAACTTAATGCCGGCAAAAACAGGGCAGCAATATATAGAACGATTAAAACAGGCGAATAACAATGTCTACATTCACGGAGAACGAGTCCAGGATGTGACTGAACATCCGGCTTTTAAAAACGTGATTCAATCTATGGCACATTTGTATGATCTGCAATATGAAAAGCCAGATAAAATGCTTTATACCTCCCCGACAACAGGGGAAAAAGTAGGGATGACCTTCCTGCAGCCAACTACAATTGACGAACTGATCCAAAGAAGAGAAGCAATGCAAGAGTGGGCATTAACCTCAGGCGGAATGATGGGACGTTCTCCGGATTACCTCAATGCTGAAGTAATGGCGATGGGGATGAACAATGAAATCTTTGCTGAGGCAGATACTATGTTTGCCGAAAATGCGAGAAAGTACTATGAGTATGCTCGGGAAAATGATATTAGCCTTACACATACATTAATCCACCCGCAAGTTAACCGTGCTAAGGCACAGCATGAACAAAAGGATGCAAATGTTGCCTTGCATTTAAAAGAAAAAACTAAAGACGGAATTTATATAGATGGAATTCGTCTTCTCGCTACCCAAGGGGGTATTACTGATGAAATTCTCGTTTTCCCATCTACTGTAAAAAAAGCGGGAGAACTTGATGATCCATATTCACTTGCGTTCGCGATTCCCAACAATACACCTGGTCTGAAATTTATAAGCAGGGAATCTTTTGATTATGGGAAAAGCACGTGGGATCATCCATTAGCCTCTCGTTTTGAGGAAGGTGATGCGATAGTTTCCTTTGAAAACGTGTTTGTACCTTGGGAACGGGTATTTGTCTGCGGTAATTCATCCATTTGCAACCGTACTTTCCGCGAAACGAATGCAGTCGTGCATATGTCTCATCAAGTAGTTGCGAAAAACATTGTAAAAACAGAATTTCTGCTCGGGGTTGCTCTATCTGTTATGGATGCAATTGGAATTGATCAGTTCCAGCATGTTCAGGATAAAGGGACAGAAATCATGCTGACCCTTGAAACGATGAAATCTCACCTATATCGGGCTGAACATAATGCAAAGCTTGATAAGTCTGGAACAATGACCCCTGATTTTGAGGCATTAAACGCTGCGAGAAATTGGTACCCGCGTGTCTATCCGCGATTAATTGAGATTGTGCGTGTGCTTGGTGCATCCGGATTAATGGGAATCCCAACTGAAGCTGACTTTAACCATGAAGAAATTGGTCCAATCATTCATCGCGGTCTCCAAGGAAAAAATCTCGATGGCTACGAACGCGTTCAATTATTCCGCTTAGCCTGGGATTTAACGATGAGTGCATTTGGAAGCCGTCAAATGCACTATGAATATTACTTCTTCGGTGACCCAGTCCGGATGGGAATGGCCTATTTTGAAGGTTATGGAAAAGATGAATTAAAACAAAGGGTAAAAGACTTCCTCAATAAAGGAAGCAACAGACCTTTTTCGAAAGTTTAAGGGGTGAAAAAACCATGAACTTCAATATCATTCGTGCGGCAAGAGCCGTTTTACATGTAACAGATTTAGAAGCCTCCCGAAAATTTTATGTAGATACGCTTGGTTTTGTCGTAACCGAATCCAACGATAATCATCTTTATTTGCGCGGATTAGAAGAACAAAGCCATCACTCTCTTCTGTTAAAAAAAGCAGCAGAACCAGCACTCGAGGTTTTGAGCTACCGAGTTTTCTCAGAATCAGACCTCGATGTTTTAGCAGAATTTTTTACAGATAAAGGGTTAAAAACAAAGTGGCTTGAGGCAGGAACGCAAAAAGCTGTCGGGAGAGCGTTACGAGTGGAGGATATTTCAGGCTTGCCGCTTGAGTTTTATGCGAAAATGGATACAGTTGAACGATTGCTCCAGCGCTATGACCTTTATAAAGGAGCAAAAGTACAGCGCATTGATCACTTTAACTGCATGGTTACGAATGTAGAGAAAGCCTATGATTTTTATATAAAAGAACTAGGATTTGCGTGCTCTGAATACACGGCATCGGAAGGTGACCGGATTTGGGCAGCATGGCTTCACCGGAAACCAAGTGTTCACGATGTCGCGTTTATGAATGGAAAAGGGCCGTGTCTTCATCATATCGGCTTTTGGTTAAGTGATCCAATGAGTTTAATCCATGCATGTGACGTGTTAGCTGCCAGCGGATATACAGATAGTATGGAAAGAGGACCAGGCCGTCATGGGCTTTCCAATGCATTCTTCCTTTATTTACGTGACCCTGATGGCCATCGGATTGAGCTTTATAATGGAGACTATTTAACGAGTGACCCAGATTTTAATCCGATTCGCTGGGATATTAACGATAAAAGACGACAGACATTCTGGGGTCATGAAGCACCCGATAGCTGGTTTAATGAAACATCAACAGTCTTAGATGTAGAGGGAGAAAAAGCAGTCCCAGCTTCTGAACCAACTCTTAAACAGCATAAACCGACCTTTATCATATAAAATTTCATAAACTAAATTTAGTAAATTTAAAAAAACGGGATGATCGATTAGAGGTCTTCCCGTTTCCCTTAAAAACAAAATATATGGTTTAATAAATACGGGAGGTGACGCAAAGTGAAAATTGAAAGAAAAAAATTATTTATTAATGGCCAATGGGTGGAGGCACAGCAACACCAGACGCTAACATCTCCTTATACGAATGAAGCGATTGCTGAAATTCCAATGGCGAATGCTGATGAAGTGAATCAGGCAATTGAAGCTGCGCATAAAGCACGAAAAGTGATGGCGAAGCTTCCCATTCATAAACGATCTGCGATTTTAGCTAAACTGGCACAGTTACTCGAAAACCGTTTTGAAGAGGCAGCAAAAATCATTGCGCTTGAGGCTGCCAAACCAATTGAAACAGCTAAGGCAGAAGTAAATCGGTCGATACAAACGTATAAATTTGCAAGCTTCGAAGCAAACCGGATCGGTGGAGAAACGCTCCCATTAGATGCAGCTCCGGGCGGAGAGAATCGGTTCGCATATACAATCCGGGAACCGCTTGGTGTTATTGGAGCCATTACTCCTTTTAATTTTCCAATGAATCTGGTTGCACACAAAATCGGTCCTGCGATCGCATCAGGAAATACGATCGTTTTAAAACCAGCTTCTCAAACACCGCTCTCATCCTTTTTTATTGCTGAACTTTTACAAGAAGCTGGTTTGCCAGACGGAGCCTTAAATATTGTAACGGGCAGTGGCAGCACGGTAGGAGATTTAATAGTTACCGATGACCGGGTAAAAATGATTACCTTTACCGGCAGTCCGGCAGTCGGAATGGGTATTCGAAATAAAGCTGGGTTAAAACGAGTGACACTCGAACTTGGCTCAAATTCAGCTGTTATCATTGATCAAGGTGTCAATCTCGATAAAATTATGGATCGCTGTGTAACAGGAGCCTTTAGTTTCCAGGGACAGGTTTGCATTTCCTTACAAAGAGTTTACGTTCATGAAAAAGAATACGAACGCTTCGTGCAAATGTTTGTTGAAAAAACAAAAACATTAAAAATCGGGGACCCGTTAGATCCAGAAACTGATATATCGGCGCTTATATCTAAAAAAGATGTCGAGCGTGCTCTTTCCTGGATTGCAGAAGCAGAAGAAAGCGGTGCAAAGGTATTAACAGGTGGAATTGTTGAAGGAAACGTCTTGTTGCCAACTGTACTTACAGATGTAGATGCGTCTCTTAAAGTTTCATGTCAAGAAGTCTTTGCTCCAATAGTGATTATTAACAAGGTTTCTTCTATTGATGAAGCAATTAGTCATGTGAACGATTCACGCTTTGGACTGCAGGCTGGAATTTATACAGAAAAATTGAATTTGGCTCTAGAAGCAGTGGAGACATTAGAGGTCGGTGGTGTTATGATAAATGATATCCCAACTTTTAGAGTCGATCATATGCCATACGGCGGGGTCAAGGAAAGTGGTACGGGGAGAGAAGGAATTAAATATGCGATTGAAGAAATGACCGAGATGAAACTTGTAGTCATCAATCGTAACTGAGGAGAGTGACCTAGTTGGATGATCGTACATTTAGAAATGCGATGGGGAAATTTGCAACCGGGATAACGGTTGTCACAACAGAAGCGGATGGGAACACCCACGGAATGACGGCTAATGCCTTTATGTCAGTTTCCCTAAATCCGAAGCTTGTGCTGGTGTCTATCGGACATAATGCAAGAATGCATGACATTATAAAAAGAGCGGGGAAATTTGCTGTCAGTGTTCTGGCTGAAGATCAAGAAGAGTATTCTGTAATTTTTGCCGGTCAAAAGAAAGACGAGCGAAATATTACTTTTAAACGATTAAATGATATGCCTGTTATTGATGGAGCATTGGTGAACCTTACGTGTAATGTGTATGACGCCCATTTAGCAGGGGACCATACCCTCTATATCGGCGAGGTCACAGATTTAGCAATACAAGACGGAGATCCGATTCTGTATTTTGGCGGAAAATACCGAAAACTAAATGACTATTAATAAAGGGTGGAAGAGCCACCCTTTTTATATTCATTGCATACTACATAATTCCTAGTAATGAGGAAAAATTATACTTCAATAAATCGCATATGTTGACAGTATACCCATGAGGGTATAAAATACTCCTTGTCAGTGTTTCCTTCATTTGATAAAAAGGAGGCTGCCTAAGTGACATACTTGGTAATGCTGCTCGCAGGTTTGATTAGTTTTAAATTATATAACAGATACGTTCCCATTTTCGGGGTAAAGTGTTCAGCTGCATTAGATTTAAATGAAACATCCATCCAGGTTATCGATGTTAGAGATTATAATCAATCCTATAAAGATCCAGTACATGGTGCAGTGAACATTCCGATTGCTTATTTAAAAAGATATCACCGTGAACTAAATAGTCATAAGATTTATATTATCGCTTCAAGTCCTCTAGAAAAAAACCTAAGCATCCGTTTCTTAAAGAGAAGAGGATTCAAAATCATCGGATATAGATTAACTAATTGTAATTGTAAAGAATGGTTCAAACGAAAATTGGCGTAGGAAGTGAGGGATACTTTAAACATGGAATATACAGACCAAATGAAAAATAGAGTGAAACGCATAGAAGGTCAGTTAAGAGGCATCTTAAAGATGATGGAAGAAGGAAAAGATTGTAAAGAAGTTATTATGCAATTATCAGCTGTTCGATCTGCAGTTGATCGAACCGTTGGTGTGATTGTCAGTTCAAATCTGGTAGATTGCGTTTTAGAAGTGGAACATAAAGGCGAGAAAACAGATGACCTAATTAGAGAAGCTGTCAACCTTTTGGTAAAAAGCAGATAAAATTGTCAGGTTGACATTCTTTTTTTAATTTTATATTATACCCATAGGGGTATGGGTAATGGTTTATTTATTTATGATCTATAATACCCCTAGTAGTATATAAAAATCATAGATTGATAGGAGGAATAACGATGACTGAAAAGAAAACCACAAACATTATTTTATTTAGCGGTGATTATGATAAAGCTATGGCTGCTTATATAATTGCCAATGGAGCGGCAGCTTATGACCACGAGGTTACAATCTTCCACACGTTTTGGGGATTAAATGCACTTAGAAAAGATGGGGATTACAACGTAAAGAAAGGATTTATTGAAAAAATGTTTGCAAAAATGATGCCAAAAGGAGCAGACAAAATGGGCCTTTCTAAAATGAATTTTGCGGGATTTGGTCCTAAAATGATCAAAGAAGTTATAAAGAAACACAATGCAATGACATTACCTCAGCTCATAGAGATGGCACAAGTTCAGGACGTTAAGCTGGTTGCGTGCACAATGACAATGGACCATTTGGGACTTAAGCAAGAAGAGCTTTTAGATGGGATTGAATTGGCTGGTGTTGCAGCATACTTAGCAGACGCTGAGAATGGAAATGTAAACCTGTTTATCTAAGTTATTAAAAAGTAAACAAATTTTTATGCGATTAGGAGATTCTAAAATTATTAATATAAATGTACAGCATAAAAAACTAAGATTTAAGGAGGAAATAACAATGAAACAATTATCTGCAAATGAAGTGGCAGCACTTTTAAACGAAAACAAGGATCTTAACATTGTGGATGTTCGCGAGGTTGATGAAGTAACGTTAGGAAAAATTCCGGGAGCCATTCATATTCCTTTAGGACTGCTTGAATTCCGTATGCATGAGCTGGAAAAATCTAAGGAATATATCATGGTATGCCGTTCAGGCGGCAGAAGCGGACGTGCTTGTCAGCTTTTGGAAGGCCATGGGTTTAATGTAATTAATATGGCTGGCGGAATGCAGGACTGGGAAGGGATTACAGAGTAATTTTTTTGATTGCAAATATACCCTGCAGGGTAATTTAGGGAGGAAGAATAATGGAAATGGTAAAAACTGACTTCGTATTAGATGCTAGAGGATTAGCCTGTCCAATGCCTATTGTTAAAACAAGGAAAGCGATTAAGGAACTTAAAGAAGGTCAAGTAATCGAAGTTCAAGCAACTGATAAAGGATCAAAGGCAGATATTCAAGCATGGGCTAAAAGCTCAGGACACCAATATCTTGGTACTCTTGAGGAAGGCGATGTGTTAAAACACTATATTCGTAAGGCATCGGATGAAGAAAGTGCTGAAAGAAAATATTCTCATGTAGTGAATAATGAAGTCCTCGAAATGAAATTAAATGCTAATGAAAACATTGTAGTTCTTGATGTAAGAGAGGCGGCAGAATATGCGTTTGGTCATATCCCTATTGCCATATCAATTCCATTTGGAGAACTTGAACATCGTTTAAATGAGTTAAATCAGGAGGATGAAATTTACGTCGTTTGCCGAACAGGGAATCGAAGTGATTTTGCTGCTCAAAAATTGGCCGAAAATGGATTTACGAATGTCACCAATGTGGTGCCTGGTATGAGTGAGTGGACAGGTAAGAAAACCGGTATCATTAAGTGATTATTTTTTTAAATATATAAATACGGTAGGGGGTAATTTAACATGAAAGTAAACGTTATGACATCGAGTGAAGTAACTAAAAAAATCATTAGTAAAGAAAAATTGTTCATAGTAGATGTGCGAAACGAAAGCGATTTTAAAGAGTGGAAAATTGATGGGGAAAACTTTGAATATCTTAATGTACCTTATTTTGAGCTTTTAGACGGTGTAGAAGGAATTCTTGATCAAATTCCAACTGATCAGGAAGTATTAGTTGTTTGTGCAAAAGAAGGTTCTTCTGTAATGGTGGCTGAAATGCTTTCAGAAGCTGGCCGTACCATTTCTTATCTGAAAGGCGGGATGAAAGCTTGGAGTGAACATTTAGAACCGGTTAAAGTTGGTGCTTTAAATGGTGGCGGCGAGATTTATCAATTTGTCCGAATTGGTAAGGGCTGCCTGTCCTACATGGTGGTATCTGACGGTGAAGCAGCGGTTATTGACGCTACACGTATGACAGACATTTACTTGGATTTCGCTAAAAATATGGATGTAAAAATTACGCATGTGTTTGATACGCACTTACATGCAGACCACATTTCTGGCGGACGTAAAATAGCTGAAAAAACAAATGCATTATACTGGCTTCCTCCAAAAGATGCAACAGAAGTCACATTTGCTTTTCAACCATTAAAAGACGGTCAGAACGTGATAATCGGTAGTACAAAACTCAACATTCATGCCTTTTATTCACCGGGTCACACAATTGGATCCACCTCATTTGTAGTAGGTGATAAGTTCCTTCTTTCAGGTGACATTCTGTTTGTCGATTCTATTGGAAGACCTGACCTTGCCGGTTTAGCACAAGATTGGGTTGGAGATCTACGAGAAAGTTTATATTCTCGATATCGAGAACTATCTAAGGATTTAATTGTACTTCCAGCTCATTTTATGATTATGGAAGAATTAAACGATAATGGAAGTGTATTTGAAAAACTGGGTGTTTTATTTGAGAAAAATCATGGTCTCAATATCGGGGATGAAGATGAATTTAAAAAACTGGTAACAGAAAACCTGCCGCCTCAGCCAAATGCATATCAAGAAATTCGCCAAACTAACATGGGTAAAATCAACCCAGATGAGGAGAAGCAGCGCGAAATGGAAATAGGTCCAAACCGCTGTGCGGTTCGATAATCGTTAACAGAAGACAAAAAAAATAGGAGGTTTTATAAATGGAAGTGACAAAAGTATTAGATGCAAAAGGACTCGCATGTCCAATGCCAATAGTAAAAACAAGGAAAGCAATCAATGAGTTAGATTCAGGCCAAATTTTAGAAATTCATGTAACTGATAAAGGGGCTAAAAATGACTTGTCAGCTTGGGCAAAATCTGGAGGTCACGAACTTATTAAGCAAGAAGAAGAAGCAGAGGTTTTAAAGTTTTGGATTAAGAAGGGTTAATAGGTAGGGCGCCAGACAGGGGCTCCCTTTTTAAAGGAGGTTTTCCAGTGGACATAGCATTTTTTATAACAATTTTCTTTATTGGATTAATCGGCTCCTTTATTTCTGGGATGGTTGGGATTGGCGGCTCCATCGTAAAATATCCTATGCTTTTATACATCCCGCCTATGATGGGGTTGGCTGCCTTTAGTGCTCATGAGGTTTCCGGAATTAGTGCAGTACAAGTATTTTTCGCTACGATCGGCGGAGTGTGGGCATACCGAAAAGGCGGGTATTTAAATACAACATTAATTGCTTATATGGGCGTTAGTATTTTATTTGGCAGTATTATCGGTGGTTTCGGCTCTAAATTAATGAGTGAAAATGGGATTAATGTTGTTTATGGTCTATTGGCCTTAACTGCTGCTATCATGATGTTTATCCCTAAAAAAAGGACTGACGATATTCCTTTCAATGAAGTTAATTTCAATAAATGGTTAGCCGCTGCCTTAGCTTTTGTGATTGGCGCTGGTGCTGGGATTGTAGGAGCTGCAGGTGCATTTTTATTAGTACCGGTTATGCTGGTAGTTTTAAAGATTCCGACACGAGTGACCATTGCATCCTCACTAGCAATTACCTTTATTTCATCTATCGGATCGACTATTGGAAAACTGACAACTGGCCAAGTTGAATATCTTCCCGCACTTATCATGGTTGCAGCAAGTCTCATTGCTTCACCATTAGGAGTGATGGTCGGGAAAAAAGTAAACACGAAGATCTTGCAATGGGTACTTGCTGGACTTATTTTGGCAACTGCGGTTAAAATTTGGGTTGATATAATGTGAGAAAAATAGTTTCTTTAAAATAGGGGCATTTTTGCCTCTTTTTTTATACTTTTTGAAAGTATAATTTAAGGGTGAATATATAAACAGGGGTAAAGGAAATGAAAAAATTCGTAGCTCTCTTCAAAAATAAAAGGGATGGCGAAGCAACTGAACAAAATAATTGGCTCATAGATATTCCTCAAACAAAAGGGAATTTATCAAGAGAAAAATTAACAGTATGTACGGAGGAATTACTTATCCTCCAATAGTTACCAGGTGCTGCAAAGGTCTTACCGAATGCTCGTCTAAAATCATAACTTTAGATGAAAACTTTTTATGAATATCATAGGCGGCACATAAATCCTCGTAAAAGCGGCCGATAGAACGTGCATATTCAACATTTTTCTTTGAAAAGATTCCGGATCTGTTGATGATGATATTTTCATATTTATGAGCGAGTCTATTTGCCTTTTTCATAAATTTATAGGCATCGCTCATTTTGATCAAATCTTTGCCTTCTTTATAAAGGGTCGAGATATCGTTCTTCATTGCTTTTGTTAAGCCAGAATTTATTTTCTCGAAATCAGTTGGAATCTCATCAAACACATATTGCTTCAGCATAATCAAATCTGAGTTTAAACGGTCGTTTAAAAAACAGAGATAAATTTGCAGCGTATTATACGCATCCCACATTGGATTGTGCTTGTCGCCGATAAACTTTTTTCCATACAATTCCACTGCATTTTCAACAGAAAAGTGAGTTTTCGTCACTCTTTTTGAAAAGATTGCCTGAAAGTCTACATATCGTTTTTCGATTTTTTGAATGGTTCGAGGCGGAAGGCCGTGCCGGGCTGCATCTATTTTTAATCTGGCCAGATCGCTTTTTGACCATGAGAAGAATTGAGATCGCTTCACGCCGCCGACCCAATACAAAAATTCTGCAAACACCTCTTTAAAATCTGAAGCATTCTTCAAATCCTCATCTGATATCCCAGTTAATTCTTTACAGAATCGAGTAAGCCGTTTGTGACTTTGTGGGCGAATATAGCGATCGAAATAAGAAATTTCTTTTGTTTGCAGGTTGTATTTAACAGCACCAAGTCGAATTACTTCCATCTCTTCGAATTTCATTCCCCGATTGGAACAAAGCATTTCAAAATCGAAGAAGATATATTGCTGCAGATCTGCCATTGTTTCTCCTCCTTTCCCAACAGGACATTATATCAGGAAAAGGATCAGAAGAGAAGGCGTAATATATGGCAATTCAGTATCTCTTAAGAAAACATTCCTTTGTAATTTTCTGTGGATCACAGATTCAAGTACTAATTACTAAATAAAAGACCATAAACTAGGAATAAGGGGTGAGAGCGTATGACGATTCATGTTGTCCAATATGGTGATTCCTTATGGAAAATTGCAAATCAGTATCAGCTTCCTGTTGCAGCTATTGTTGAAGTTAATGGTTTACCGTCAGAGAACGCCATCATTCCTGGTTTGGCACTTTACATTCCAGATGAAGCTATCGTTCATATTAGACCGTATATGCTAAAAGCAGGTGATAACCTCTGGCAGCTATCCAATCGTTTTAACACAACTATTGAGGCAATATTACAAGCAAATCCCGGAATTGATCCGTCTCAATTATATATAGGGCAAAGACTTCTCATTCCAACTCCGATAAGGCCTCAAATAGAAACTTTGGGTTTTATTATTCCCTACTCCCCAGAGGACATTTTACCAACACTTCGGACTTTATCTGATTTGCTAACATATGTGGCAGTGGTTTCTTACTCGTTTACGGGAGAAGGCTATGCGTATGTATTACTAGATGATACTGCAGTCGTTTTAGAAAGTAATCGGCTAGGGATAACCCCTTTATTGATGATTCGTAATTTTACATCCGAAGGTTTTAATCCTGATTTAGCCGGGAATGTGTTGGCTAACCCGGTTTATAGGAGAAATTTAATTGATAGTTTATTACGATTTATTAATGAGAAAGGGTATGGCGGAGTTTCACTTGACATAGAGTTTATTCCGCCAGCACGTAGAAGCGATTTTAATACATTTTTAACTGAGCTGAAAGCAGCACTTGGCACGCGAATATTACATGTTAATGTTCATGCTAAAACCGAAGACCTACCAACTAACCGTATCGTGGGAGCCTATGATTATCACGCAATCGGTGAAATTGCTGATGTTGTTGCAGTAATGACTATTGATTATGGATATCCAGGCGGTCCCCCGGATCCAGTATCCCCATTGTGGTGGATGGCTCAGGTCGTCCGGTACGCAACAAGTTTGATTGATTCACGTAAGGTGCAGGTTGCATTTCCCTTGTATGGATACGATTGGAGGGTGATTGATAATACTACTACAGCATTATCTGTAAATGGTGCTCAAAACCAGGCCATTATTGCTAATACAATCATCGAATTTGATGAGGCTGCGGCATCTCCCTGGTATCGATACTGGAAGGGGTTAGAGGAGCATATCGTTTGGTTTGAAGATATCAGAAGCTATCAAGAAAAATATCAATTAGTAGATCAATACCAGTTACTTGGTGTAACATACTGGCAAATTGCCTTACCAGCACCACAGAATTGGGCATATTTGCATAATCACTTTATCGTAACGTAAAGCCAATCTATTATGGATTGTAACGGGGACAAAAGACGGGAACAGGGTTGTGTATGCATTACGAGACCCAATGATTGTAGAATTGCTAAGTGTTGCTCGTCAAATTTTTAATAACCATCTGATCGATACCATTACAATGCTGGATAAATTCAATGAAGAAGAGCTGGAACAGTAGGATAAAAAGGTTAAAAATCCTTTATTAGAGTCTAAGTTCGTTTATTTTAACTTGAGTTCGTTAGTCCGCTCCTTAGTTCAGTTGTATCAGCATAAAATGCTTAAAAAAAATTCGACTGATCCTGCTAATCAGCCGAATTTTCTTATTTTAAAATGGATAATTGCGATACTTCTTCTGCACAGATACCCATTTGGTTACTGTAAACTCCTCGACAACCCAAGGATTTCCGAAACGACCGAGTCCGCTTGCTTTATTGCCGCCAAATGGAATGTTTGGGCTATCGTTTACGGTTTGATCATTGACATGGGTCATACCGGCATCAATTTCTAAAGCCAATTGTTCGCCTTTTTTCAAATCCCTTGTAAAAATTGCCGAACTTAATCCATGCTCAGTATGGTTCGCTATTTCAATCGCATGCTCGTCAGAATCCGCCTTAATAATCGTCGTAATCGGTGCAAACAATTCAGATTGGGCAAG
This sequence comes from Bacillus oleivorans, assembly GCF_900207585.1. GTDB lineage: Bacteria > Bacillota > Bacilli > Bacillales > JC228 > Bacillus_BF > Bacillus_BF oleivorans. The sequence goes on from NZ_OAOP01000002.1 coordinate 635,643, forward strand.
ATTGCTAGAAGGATCCACATTCGTAAAGACATAAGGGGTTAAAATCGTTCCAATCCTATTTCCCTCTAGAGCAACAGTAGCCCCATCTTTTTTGGCCTGTTCGATAAAGCCTAAAGCTTTTTCCATTTGTTTTTCATTAATAATAGGACCAATAATCGTTTGCGGATCACGTGGATCTCCATATGGAATAGCTTTTGCCCGTTCAACAAAGCGCACTACAAATGTATCATGTAAATCCCTGTGGACAATGATCCGGTTAATAATCATACAGATTTGTCCTTGGTGAATAAATTTACCGAAGATAGCAGCACTCACTGCCTGTTCAAGGTCCGCGTCCGATAATACGACGAACGGACTATTTCCTCCAAGCTCTAAAGCAACCCGTTTTAAATTACTGCCAGAAATTGCGCCAATATGTCTGCCCACTGCAGTAGAACCAGTAAAACTGATGAGCTTGGCATAAGGGTTTGTTAGCATCTCATCCCCAATTTCTGGAATATCCGTTAAAACTACATTAAACACCCCTTTCGGCAGACCGGCATATTCAAAGGCACGGGCGAGAATCGTTCCACCTGTTAGACCTACCTGTATATCTGGTTTGTGAACTACACTGTTACCAAGTGCAATGGCAGGTGCAATCGTCCGCATTGAGAGATTCATAGGAAAGTTAAAAGGGGAGATGGAAGAAATAACCCCTAATGGGAGTCGATAAATATGATTCATTTTTCCATCAATGCTACTTGCAACTTCTCTCACTTTATAAAGTTCATCAGCATATTTTATGGCTTCCTCTAAAAATTCTAATGTTAGATGATGCTCAATATTAGCTTTTAATACCGAACTTCCGGTTTCGCGTACGTCAAGATCAACTATGGCCTCACGATTTTCTTTTAAATAGTCAGCAGCTTTTTGAAGAACCATGATTCTTTCTTCTGCAGATGTTTTTGCCCATTCTTTTTGCGCAATGTATGCGGCTTGAAAGGCTTGTTCTACTTGTTCAAGCGATGCTAATTGGATAGACGTAATAATAGAACGATCATATGGATTGACAATATCATATGTCCGCTCACTTGAACCTTTAGTCCAAACACCATTGATATAACTCTGGTTAAATACTTCATACCGTTCACTCGTCCTTTTTTCTGCCTCCTGGTAACCTTGCTGCACAGGGGATCCCTCCTAAATATTATTTTTATAAAACATTCTTATCAGGATCAAAGGAGATAAAATCTGCCCATGTTATGTAAGTGCTTATCATTTCAAATAAAATAGATGAACCACTTTCATAATACAGGCTATTTGACTTAATATTCTGAATTATAATGTGTAAAAGGAATGGCCGCACACCCAATTGTTGCGCTATGTGAAACAGTATGAAATTTTTCCCAACCTACGCTTGCTCTCTGATCCTAGCAGGGTGGTCTGGCAGCAAAGATGGAACCGCATTTTCAAAGGATCCGACAGGAGGCCAGTTGCATAAGTCAAACGGGAAGTCAGAGCCTGGAACAATATGATCTTCCCCAACAGCATGAACTAAAAACGAAAGTGCTGCTTGATTCCATAAAACCGTGTCAAACCAAAACTTTTTTAAATACTCAATTGGTTCAGCCTGCAGGTTTGCTGATACTTCCTTCCATTGACTGTATCCCTTGTTTAAACGGCCAATTTGATATGGAAGAAAGCCTCCGCCGTGGGCCAAAAGTATTTTTACATGAGGATATTTGTCCGTAAAACCGCTTAATAATAAGTCGGCAGCACATACGGTTGTTTCCCATGGGACTCCAATTAAATTTGGCATCATTCTTTGTTTTAAACGCGGGTCCTCACTTAATAGCGGATGTATAAACACGATCGCTTTTTGGCTGTTTGCTTCTTCAAAGAAAGGAGAGTAATAATCATCAGACAGCATTGTGTTCGGCAGACCAGGACCAATAATGACGCCTTTTAGACCTAGTCTCATAGCATCCTTTAAAACATCAGCAGCTTTTTGCGGATCATTCAGCGGAACTGTGCCCAGGGCAGAAAGACGGTCTGGAAGGGTTGTAACCCACTTTGCTAAAGATTGATTATAGACCATTGATAGCTCTGTTGTAATATCTGGAGAAAAGTCATACATAAACAATTGAGGTATAGGAGAGACGACAGAATGTGTCACATTGGCTTTTACCTGCTCCTCCAGGTATAGCTTTTCATCTACAAACGTACTTTTAAGTTCAAAACCCCATTTTTCATTTACCACTAAAAATTCAGCTTTATTTAGATCTTTTTGAACCCACTTTGCATGGACGGTTTCCTGATGCTCTTTTAACCAGGCCATAATATCTTTCGGAATAAAATGAGTATGAAAATCGTACATCGTATCACAGTCCTTTCTATCAGTAATCCCAATATCCCATTTTTTCAGAGATTTCCTTGCTTGCCTGAATCACCTTCTTGGCTATATAAGGAATCTTATACTGGTCAATTCTTTGCTTTGGGCCGACGACTGATAAAGCTGCAATTACTTTGCCTGTATAATCAAAGACAGGGCCTGCAACCGAATTAACCCCTTCAGAAATTTCTTCAATACTGTAAGCGTATCCGTTTTTTCGGACTTCTGCTAAATTTACCCGCAGTTTATCTGGGTCTGTCATTGTATGATTTGTATATTGCTTTAACCCTTTGGCAATGACAGCTTCTACGAGTTCATTATCGGAAAAGGCTAGCAGGACTTTTCCAGAACTGGTACAATACATCGGGTTCCTTTTACCTACATGGGTAAGAAAACGAACAGGGTGATTACATTCGACTTTTTGCAAATAGATTACGCTTAAGTTATCGACGATTGAAATATGAGCAGTTTCCCCAATGTTTTCTACAAGTCTGTTTAGAACAGGCTGTGATTCACGGTACACATCCATATTGTTATTGACGATACCGCTTAACGATAAAATTGAAAGGCCAAGACGATATTTTTTCGACTCAGGATCCTTATAAACAAACCCTTCACTAGCTAAAGTAGCCATCGTCCGGCTAACAGTACTTTTGTTTAACCCCAATTCAGAAGACAAATCACTAATTTTCTTTTCAGGCTCATCCATAGAGAAACTCCTTAAAATTCGCAAAGCATTTTTTACGGATGAAAGCAGATGCTCTTCATTTTGTTTTACCCCAAATGAATTCCTCCTTTGCTTTAATTTGTTGCATATAGCTAAACATAGTTTCATTTCTGTGGAAAATATAACAAATAAACGGTAAATTGAAAAGGAATATTATTATTATTCTGATTTTTCTATAAAAAAACAGCTCAAAGGTTGCAGCTACTTGTAGGAAACAGCCATCCACTTGCAGTAAATTGTCAGCAATCAAAAGAATAGCAAAGAGATTTCATAAAGAAACTCGTCCATTTTTATTCCCGAAAAAATTTTTCAGTAAAAATTTCGTTATTGTTTCATATAGCGCAACACGAGAGTTGTATGTGAAACTCTTGCGTTTTACGATAAAAATGTGAAAATATCAAAAATTGTGATAAGTCATAGGAGGATGAATCATGACAGTTGAAACGGTCACACGCCCGATGGATTGTTTGCATTTTATTAATGGACAATTTGTGGAATCTCAAAATCACAAAACCTTTCAAAATATCAACCCAGCAACGGAAGAAGTTCTAGGGGTTGTTGCCGAGGGGGGGAAGGAAGACGTGAATTTTGCGGTCGCAGCTGCAAAACGTGCTTTACTTGGTCCTTGGAAAAAAATGACCGTAGGTGAGCGCTCTAAAATATTACGGAAGATCGGAGATTTAATTTTAGAAAGACAAGAAGAATTGGCTTGCTTAGAGTCTCTGGATACAGGGAAACCCTATTCACTTGCAAAAAAGATCGATATTGCCCGTGCTGCATACAATTTTCACTTTTTTGCTGACTACATTATTTCAGTTGGGACAGATGCTTATCAACAGGACCAGCAAGCTCTTCATTATGCATATAGACGGCCGGTTGGGGTTGTGGGGTTAATCAAACCATGGAATTTACCTCTCCTTCTGCTTACTTGGAAACTAGCGCCTTGCTTAGGAATGGGGAATACAGCTGTTATTAAACCGGCCGAATGGACACCTATGACGGCTACAGCTTTAATGAAGATTTGTAAAGACGCCGGAGTTCCGGATGGTGTGGTTAATCTTGTACACGGCTTTGGTGAGAATTCAGCAGGAGCTGCTATTTCCGAACATCCGGATGTCGATGCGATTTCGTTTATTGGAGAACCTGGAACTGGCGCAGCCATCATGAAATTAGCCGCCAAATCCTTAAAAAAGCTATCCTACGAACTGGGCGGAAAAAATCCGAATATCATTTTCGCTGACTCTGATTTAGATGAAGTAATCGATACTACCATAAAATCGAGCTTTATAAACCAAGGTGAAGTTTGTTTATGCGGCTCGCGGATTTACGTCGAACGTCCAATGTATGAAGAGTTCTTAGAAAAGTTTGTGGCAAGAACAAAGCAGCTTAAAGTAGGATTGCCGGATGAAGAGGCTACAGACATTGGTGCATTAGTCAGCAAAGAACACTACGAGCGTGTGCTTAGCTATTTAGAAATTGCTTTAGAAGATGGCGGGCAATTTTTAACCGGAGGGAGTCGGCCAGAAGGACTAAATAAAGGGTACTTCCTCGAACCGACAATTATCACTGGCCTAGATAGAAATTCCCGTTGCGTCCGTGAAGAAATCTTTGGTCCCGTTGTGACAGTGGTTCCATTTGATATGGAAGAAGAAGTCATTATGCAAGCAAACGACACTCATTATGGTCTTAGCGCGTCTGTTTGGACGAACGATTTAAGACGGGCCCACCGGGTTGCCCAAGAAATTGAAGCAGGCATGGTTTGGGTGAATACCTGGTTCTTAAGAGATTTGCGCACTCCATTCGGAGGGATGAAACATAGCGGTATTGGACGGACTGGAGGAATGCATAGTGTCGATTTTTACTCTGAATTAACTAATATCACAATCAAATTGTAAGGAGGAGCTGATTTGACTACAAAGGTGCACGATTTCGCAAATCAACTCGCTGAAGCCGAAAATGCCAGAGTCGGAATGACTCCTATTACTGCACAAGAGAGTGAGATAACCGTTGAAGAAGCCTACCGAATCCAGCTTGAAAATATTCATAAAAAACTAGAAAATGGAGCGAAAATCACAGGTAAAAAAATCGGGTTGACCTCACTGGCAATGCAAAAATTACTAGGAGTCAATGAACCCGATTATGGTCATCTTTTAGATACAATGTTGATTAAAAATGGCGGGGCTGTCTCTGTGGAACATTTACTCCAGCCAAAGGTGGAAGGCGAAATCGCTTTTATCTTAAAAGAAGAATTAAGAGGACCGAATATTACAACACTAGATGTTCTAAAAGCGACCAACTACATTGTTCCTGCTATTGAAATCGTCGATAGCAGAATCCAAGATTGGAAGATTACATTACACGATACGGTAGCTGATAATGCTTCTTCCGGACTGTATGTATTAGGAGGGAAACGAACCAAGATTGAAGATGTAGATTTAAAGCAAGTTGGTATGGTTCTCACTAAAAATGGAGAAGTCGTTAATACAGGAGTAGGAGCTGCAGCACTTGGACATCCAGCCCGCTGTGTTGCATGGTTAGCCAATAAGCTTTCGGAATTTGATATTTCGTTAAAAGCAGGAGAAGTTATTTTATCGGGTGCACTATCAGCTGCGATTGATGTTAAAGCAGGAGATTCTTTCACAGCCAGATTTGCTCACATTGGCGAGGTTTCGGTAGATTTCACATCTTAAAATGCTGAAAGGAGATCGGTATGGGTAAAGTCAAAGTTGCGATTTTAGGTTCAGGAAATATAGGAACTGATTTAATGTTAAAGCTCAGAAGATCCAATGTTCTCGAATTAACCACAGTTATTGGAATTGATCCGGATTCAGATGGATTAAGAATGGCTAGTAGGTCGGGTTATGAAACAATTGACAGCGGAATTGAAGGCTTTCTGGAAAAACCTGAGTTAGCAGAAATTGTTTTTGATGCTACCTCAGCAAAAGCACATATCCGACATGCCAAATTACTAAAAGATGCCGGAAAACAGGTTCTTGATTTAACCCCTGCTGCGATTGGACCATTTGTGGTTCCGCCGGTTAATATCAATGAACACTTAGATGCTCCCAATATCAATTTAATCACATGTGGAGGTCAGGCTACCATCCCAATTGTCCATGCGATTAATCAGGTTCAGCCAGTAGAATATGCAGAAATTGTAGCTACGATATCAAGTAAAAGTGCGGGACCTGGTACCCGTGCCAATATCGATGAATTTACCCAAACAACTGCACGCGGTATTGAAAAAATTGGGGGAGCGAAACGAGGGAAAGCAATTATCATTTTAAATCCTGCTGAGCCTCCAATCATCATGCGCGATACTATATATGCTCTTATTCAAGGAAATACAGTTGCTGAGGCAGACATCTCAAAATCTATTAAACTCATGGTGAAGAATGTTCAATCCTATGTACCTGGCTATCGATTGCGGCAAGAGCCGATTTTTGACGGAAATAGAGTAACCGTTTTCATTGAAGTGGAAGGAGCAGGAGACTATCTGCCAACGTACTCTGGAAACTTAGATATTATGACCGCTGCAGCAGTAAAAGTGGCAGAAGAATGGGCCAATCATAAAGTATCTAAAGTACCTGTTTCAGAAAGGGGATGAGAAGTCATGAGTGAAAAGGATCTTTATATTACGGAAGTAGCCTTACGGGATGGCAGCCACGCAATTCGCCATCAATTTACAATTGAACAGGTCACAAGTATTGCAAAAGGGCTGGATCAAGCAAATGTTCCTTATATTGAGATTTCACATGGAGATGGGCTTGGCGGCTCTTCTCTGCAATATGGACTATCGCTTACAGATGAATTACAACTTATTGAAGCTGCTGTCGATGCTGTACTAAACGCTAAAATTTCTGTATTACTCTTGCCGGGAATCGGGACCATGCATGAACTGAAAGAGGCAGCTAAGCTTGGCGTTAAGATGTCCAGGATTGCGACCCATGTAACAGAAGCAGATGTTGCACTGCAGCATATTGCGCTTTCGAAAGAATTAGGATTAGAGACAGTCGGTTTCTTAATGATGTCACATATGGTTCCAACAAAAAAGTTAGTTGAACAGGCGAAATTAATGGAAAGCTATGGGGCAGATACTGTTTATGTAGTAGATTCAGCAGGAGCTCTTTTACCGCATCAAGTAAAAGAAAGAATCCTTGCGTTAAAAGAGCATTTGCAAATTCATGTAGGTTTTCATGCTCATAATAATCTTTCACTGGCTATGGCCAATACGCTCGTGGCAATTGAAGAAGGTGCAACCAGAATTGATGGAAGTGTTCGCTGCTTAGGGGCTGGGGCAGGAAATACACAGACAGAAGTTCTAGTAGCAGTATTGGATAAACTAGGAATAAAAACAGGAATAGACCTATACAAATTGATGGATATTGCTGAGGAGTTGGTCGCACCCATCCTTGAAAAACCGCAAGAAATTACAAAAGATAGCTTAGTACTTGGTTATGCGGGTGTTTACTCAAGTTTTTTGCTTCATGCTCAGAGAGCCGCCAAGAAATTTGGCATTGATTCCCGAGATATTTTAATAGAACTCGGCAAGCGAAAAGTGGTTGGCGGACAAGAGGATATGATTATTGATGTTGCAGCCGAAATTGCCAAGAATAAAGAGAGTGCATATGTATAGGAGGTTCCAATGAGCACTAAACAGTATAAAAAGATTGCCCAATATTTAGTTGATGCGGAACTCGAAAAACAAGAAGTCCAAAGAGTTACTGCAAGTCTGAAACCTGATTTAACTGTAGAGGAAGGCTATCTGATTCAACAGGAGATTGTCAGCCTTAAACTCAAGGAAGGAAGACGGATTATCGGTCCGAAAATGGGACTTACAAGCAAGGCTAAAATGAAACAAATGAATGTAGATGAACCGATTTATGGATATGTATTTGACTATATGCTGGTTGATAATGGCGGAAAACTTTTTTTTCACGAATTAATACACCCTAAAGTAGAAGCAGAAATCGCATTTGTATTAGGAAAAGATATCGAAGGTCCAGGCATTACGAGAGATCAAGTATTAGCTGCGACGGATTATTGTCTTCCGGCGTTAGAAATTATTGATAGCCGCTATAAAAATTTTAATTTTACGCTTCCTGATGTCATTGCAGATAATGCTTCGACTTCACGGGTTGTCTTTGGCACTACTCTAACAAAACCCGAGAAGGTAGATCTTGATCTTGTAGGTGTTACTTTAGCCATCAATGGTGAAACTAAAGATTTGGGTGCGGGAGCAGCCGTTTTAGGTCATCCAGCAAACTCGATTGCGATGCTGGCTAACATGTTAGCCAAAACAGGAGAGAAGCTTCATCAAGGAGATGTGATCCTTGCCGGTGCGATTACTGGTGCGATTATGTTGAAAGCTGGAGACGTAGTCTGTGGAAAATTTGACGGTTTAGGGGAAGTCACTTTTACAGTCACAGACTAGAAAAGGGAAAGATTGGAGGGAAAATATTGCCGATTATTAATGTTCAAATCTTAGAAGGACGTTCGCCAGAAAAAGTCCATGCGTTAATTGAAAATATTACCAATACGGTATCAGAAACACTTGATGCACCTAGAGAAAATATTCGTGTCATCATTTCGGAAATTCCGAAAACTCATTGGGGCAAAGGCGGAGTTACGATTTCAGATCTAGAAAAATAAGTCCGATTGAATAAGGAGGTTTTGGTGGATGTCAATTGAGTTAAGTATGCTCGTTCCACATGTACCAAGTATTTGTCATGAGGAAACCGTTCCGGATTTCCAAAAAAATATGGTTAAAGAAATGAAAACCCTTTCAAAGAGAATCTATGAGATAAAACCAGATGTATTAGTTTTAGTCTCCTGTCACTGGCCATCAACTTTTTTCCACTATGTAGATTGTACACCTGAGCATAAAGGAATTTTAACAGCGATTGAATGTCCTGATCTCATTCATGATGTACCTTATCACTATCCGGGTGATGAGGAATTAGCCAACCAATTAGTTCAGGCAGGACAAGATGCAGGCTTACAGGTTAAAGGGTTCGTAGATCCATATTATGTCTGGGATTATGGCAGTGTAGTCCCACTCCGATATTTAGTGCCAAATCAAAATATTCCCGTCATTAATTTATCTGTTACTTTGGCTGCCAGTTTAGAAGAAACGAATAATTGGGGGCAGACGATTGCAAAGGTTTTAAGAGAAAGTGATAAAAAGTGTGTGTTTGTTTCAAGCGGAGCATTATCTCATAATCTAGTACGCGGGCGAGAGAATATGCCGACCGTGTCCGAACATGCGATGGACCAGCAGTTTATTCAGTTTGTTATGAATAAGAATTATCAAGCTGCATATGACATGCTTCCTCAATATGCAAGATTGGCACGGGTAGAATCAGGCGGTCGTCATCTTGCCATGCTTTTCAGTATGATTGAGGAAGAGTGGGAACCAAAATATTGGGCAGATGGTCAATCATCTGGCAGCTGGAATGCACTGATTACGTTTGAAAAACAATCGAGTAAAATTTCTGCAGAACAAAAAGAATCCGTTCAGAGCTAAAAGATCCTATCTGAATATTATTTCTATCTATGAATCTTTTGATGACTTTTTAAAGGCTGTAGGGAATGGCACAATCCGTACAGCTTTTGACAGCCATAAATTTGTAAGACCAAAAGATCATTAATTCCAACGTATAGGGGAGTTGAACATGCGCACACAAGTAGGAATTATTGGAGCTGGACCAGCAGGATTAATGCTGTCCCATCTCCTTCATCTCTACGGTATAGAATCTATTATTCTTGAAAACAGAACAAGGGAACAAATAGAGGGGACAATTAGGGCAGGTGTTCTTGAGCAAGGAACCGTTAATCTATTAAACGAAGTGGGTGTTGGAGACCGTATGATGAGGGAGGGATATATCCATCACGGCATTGAACTGCAATTTAACGGGGTTAGACACCGGATTAATATGCATGAGTTAACAGACGGAAAAAGCATTATGCTATATGCCCAGCATGAGGTCATAAAAGATTTAGTTCAGGTACGTCTGGATTCTGGCGGAGAGATCATCTTCAATGTGGAAGATGTACAAATTCATAACATTGATTCTAAAACTCCTAAAATTACCTTTCGAAGAGAAAAGGATGGAGAGTTAGAAGAAATTTCTTGTAACTTTATAGCTGGCTGTGATGGCTACCACGGACCTAGCCGTCAAGCAATTCCAAAGGAAGTAAGGAAAGAAATCAAGCATACGTATCCTTTTGGCTGGCTTGGGATATTAATAGAAATGCCTCCTGTAAGTCCCGAACTGATTTATACGAATCACGAGAGCGGATTCGCTCTGCTCAGTACACGTTCTGATGATATCCAGCGGTTTTATCTCCAGGTCGACCCAAATGACGATATTGAAAATTGGTCAGATGACCGAATCTGGACAGAGTTACATACTAGAGTCGATACGAAGGACGGATGGAATATCTCGGAAGGGCCAATTATTCAAAAAAATATTGTATCCATGAGAAGTTTTATATGTGAACCGATGCAATATGGACAGCTCTTTATTGCAGGAGATGCAGCTCATATCGTCCCGCCTACCGGTGCAAAAGGACTTAATCTTGCGATAGCAGATGTACAAGTATTGGCAAAAGGACTAAAACAATTTTATCAAACTAGTGAAACAGAATTACTGGAACAATATTCTAGTATTTGTTTAAGAAGAGTCTGGAAAGCTCAACGCTTTTCGTCGTGGATGACCAATATACTTCATCGCAATTTCAAGCATAGTCATTTCGAATATGGGCTTCAATTAACGGAACTGGACGTTGTAACCTCGTCTAAAGCTGCAGCTACCAACCTTGCCGAAAATTATGTCGGGTTACCAATAGAGTGGGAACTATAAAAAATGAAAAATATTTTTACTTGTTGCATATAGTGAAACTGCTATGTTGTGCCGAGAAACTTTGCTAGATAAGATATAGTTGGAAAATATTTAATATTTAGAATTATTGAAGGAGGTTCGATCTTACATTTTTCTTCTAGTTACAAAAAATGTAAGCGTTTTAACTAGTGTGCTATTTCACCTTGAATGGAAGGTAAAGAGTTCAAGTAATTTTCAAAAACAGGGGGTAGTAATGAATGCAATCAAAACGAAATAAACTAGTATTTCTGATAATGTCAATCTTCGTTATATCTATGGCAACCGCTTGTGGTTCGGAAAGTTCTGGAGGTTCAGGTGAATCAGGGGAAAAAATTGAATTTAAAATGGGACATATGAATTCAACCGAACACGTGCAAGATTCTATGGCGATGAGACCGTTTAGTGAGGAAGTAGCGGAAGCTACTGACGGATGCGTATCATTTCAAATCTATCCTGGTGGCGCTTTAGGCAGCCCACCTGAGACATATGACAATATTTTAACGGGAATCATGGACGCTGGCTGGGGTCTTCAAGGATACAATGCAGGCTTATTCCCAGTTCACTCAGTTTTACATCTGCCATTCCTTGCAAATGGAACAGGGGCAGAACTTAGTACAGTGGCCCAAAAATTGTATGATACTTTTCCAGAAATTCAAGAGGAATATAAAGATGTAAAAGTGCTTTGGTTCCACGCTGCTGATCCATACGCAATTATTACAAAAGACAAACCGGTAAGCAGTTTTGAAGATGTTAAAGGGCTTAAACTGAGAGCTCCATCTGTTGAGGCTGGAGCCATGATAGAGTCTTGGGGAGCGACACCGGTATCCCTACCGGCACCTGAAATCTATGATGCGATATCAAAAGGCGTTATTGATGGGGGAGTTCTTCCAGTTGCAGCTTTAGCTGACTTTAATTTGTTTGATGTGGTGGATTATGTATCATTAGGGAATTTCAATACAAGTTTATTCTATGTTGTGATGAACAAAGCTAGCTGGGATAAGATTTCACCAGAGGATCAGGCCATTATTGAGGAAATGATTGGAGAACCAATGGCAAAACAGGCTGGTGAAGCGTTCGATACACAGAAAGAAGAGGCAGAGAAAAAAGCGAAAGAAATGGGCATTGAATTTATTTCACTCTCAGAAGATGAACTAAATAAATTTAAAGAAGCATCCAAAGGAGTAACAGAGCAATGGTTGTCTGATATGGAGAAGAAAGGGATTGACGGTCAAAAAATTTATGACGAAACGGTGAAGCTAATCGAAGGAAATTAACACCATATTGAGGTGAGACAAAGATGAAGACCGAAATCAATAAAGTGGAAGTTCATCATAATTCGTTAGGGGCTCCTGCCCCTGGCGAACTTTCTGCTATAGAAAAGCTGACAAATGGCATAGAAAAAATAGCCCATTTTTTTAATCATGTTTCTCATAAAGTATCCAGTGTTCTTCTTTTCCTATTAATGTGTGTCACGACTGTTGATGTAATAGGAAGGAATATATTTAACAATCCGATTACAGGTTCCTACGAATTAACAGGATTAATGCTAGCAATGATGATTTTCTTTAGTTTAGGAATGGCACAATTAAAAAGAGATCATATCGAAATTGACTTTTTAACAAAAAAACTGCCATTAAAGGTTCAAGCGGGTTTAAATGCTATAACTTCTTTGATTTTATCCATATTAATGGCTTTAACAACCTGGCAGCTTATTGAGTTTACGAAAAGGATGTTTACCGGGAACTATTTAAGTGGCGAGCTGGGCTTTCCAATTTATATCGTAACTGCCTTAGCCACTGTCGGGGTTCTATTTTTTACACTTACGATCCTTTTAGACATGTTACAATCCATACTTAAGGTGGTGCAAAAAAATGAGTCCTGAAATAATTGGTGTCATTGGCATCATCCTTTTATTGCTGTTAATTTTATTACGGGTTTCGGTCGGACTTGCTTTATTTCTTGTTGGCTTTCTCGGAATCTCTTGGCTATCAGGATGGGATGTAGGTCTGGCTCAATTGGGATCCTCTGCCTTTGGAACAAGTAATAACTATGGGCTAAGTGTGATTCCGTTATTTATATTAATGGGAATGTTTATGTCCAATACAGGTTTAGGAAAAGATCTCTTTAATGCAGTAGATAAATGGATCGGACATCTTCGGGGAGGATTGGCGATCGCAACGATCGGAGCGAGTTCTATATTCGCTGCTATTTCCGGTTCTACGAATGCAACAACAGCTACGCTTGCGAGAATCGCAATTCCAGAAATGAATCAATATAACTATAAAACTACTTTTTCAACGGCAGCTGTAGCAGCTGGGGGGACATTAGGAATTCTGATTCCTCCAAGTGTTATTTTAATCATTTACGGTGCCTTAACCGCAGAACCAATCGGCCATTTATTGATCGCCGGGATTATCCCAGGGATTATTATGACTTTGCTGTTTATGCTGCTGATAAATATTCAGGTCCGCTTAAATCCGGAAATTGCTCCCAGAAAACAAGAAGCACCTCCTTTGTATATCAAATTAAGCTCACTTAAAAGCGTATGGCCGTTTCTTCTTGTCTTTCTTATTAGTATTGGCGGAATTTACTTTGGGGTGTTTACTCCAACCGAAGCTGGTGGAATCGGGGCAATTGGAGCCTTTCTTATAACAGTAATAACGAAGCGGTTAAACTGGTCAAAGCTAGTTTCTTCTTTAGATGAAACGATTCGTTTAACAGTAATGCTTTTCTTAATTTTAATCGGAGCCTCTTTATTTGGAAGATTTCTTGCCCTTAGCCAAATCCCTATGACGCTAACAGCAACTGTCGGCTCTTTAGATGTGTCGCCATATGTGATTATGGCTATGATTTTAATCGTTTACTTTATCCTGGGAATGTTTTTAGAAGGGATCGCGATTATGGTTCTCACGTTGCCAATCGTGTATCCTATCATTACTCAGCTTGGTTTTGATGGAATTTGGTTCGGCATAATCATCGTCATGGTTTTAAATATTGGAGTCTTGACACCGCCATTAGGCTTAAGTGTTTATATTATAAGCGGAGTTGTGAAAGACGTTCCAATCGAAAAAATCTTTAGAGGGGTTGTTCCTGCAATTGTCACTATGGTTCTTTTTACTATTGTTTTAGTGATTTTTCCTGAAATCGCTACATTTCTGCCTAGCTTAATAGATTAGAACCAGTGAATAAATAAGGAGGTCGAGTTTTAATTATGATCAGGAGGATAATCGATGAATCTGCATTTCTAAAGCTAAAGGAGAAAATGGCGGAAGGACTGTTACCGCAGTGGGTATTAACAGATCCGGATATTTATCAGCTGGAAAAAGAAAAGATTTTCGGCTACACCTGGCAATTCCTTGCTCATGAAAGTGAACTGCCAGAACCTGGCAGTTACCTAACAAGGTGGATGGTGGATGACCCTGTCTTGCTTGTGAGAACGAAAAATAATGAAATAAAAGCTTTTCTCAATTCATGTACCCATCGCGGAACACAGCTTTGTACAGCGGATCGCGGAAATAAGAAGTCCTTTACTTGCCCTTATCATGGCTGGAGTTACAATCTCGAAGGAGAACTAATCGGAATCGTAGCAGGCAATAAAGTGTATGGCACAGAAATGCATAAAGAGGACTGGGGGCTTCGCAAAATTCCGCAAGTCGCCATTTATCAAGGCATGATCTTTGGAAATATGGATCCGAATGCCGAACCATTAGAAGATTACCTAGGTGAAATGAAATGGTATTTGGATATGATGCTAGGTCGCAGTGACGGAGGAATGGAGGTAAGAGGACTTCCGCAGCGCTGGGTTGCAAAAGCGAACTGGAAAGCAACAGCGGAAAACTTTACAGCCGATCCGTATCATGTACAAACGACTCATCGATCTACTGTAGAACTCGGAATCAGTCCAGAAGATCCTCTTTACGCAGGCTACGGTCACCAGGTTGTTACGAAAAATGGCCATGGAATCAATGTAATTACATCGGCAACCGGAAAAGCAAGAGTGCCATTCCAAGGCACGCCAGAATCGATGTGGCCAATGTATAAAAAGAATTTAACGCCTGAACAGGTCGATATTTTATCGAGAGTTACTGTATTTGTAGGCGGAGTCTATCCAAACCTGTCCTTTGTCAGCCCAATCCACGGTACCGAAGGACATCTTCATAACTACTTAAATTTCAGACTATGGCGTCCGCTTGGACCTGACATAGTGGAGGTATGGTGCTGGTTTATGATTGATAAAGCTGCTCCTGAAGACTATAAAGAAGCAGCCTATCGCGGTTATTTAGGCTCATTCGGGCCATCTGGGACTCTAGAACAGGATGATACAGAATTATGGGCACGTATTGTGGAGGTTAGCGGGGGTTTGATGATGCGCGATAAGGAACTTAATTATAATAGTGTTTCTAATTACTTAATGGGCTTTAATCGGGTTGAACCAGATCCTACATTTCCAGGACCAGGAAAGGCTTACCCCACAACATATTTGGATGCATTAGCTCGAAGCATGCATGAAAAATGGTTAGAGCTGATTACGAAAGACCTCTTTGTAAAGGAGGATATGAAATGAACAAGGAAGTTCAAATCATGGTCACTCCTGAACTTCACCTTGAAATTTCTAACTTTCTCAATCAGGAATCCTTTTATCTAGACCATCGAATGTATAAAGAGTGGCTTGAATTATTAACAGATGATGTTTATTACCGTATGCCTCTTCGTGAAACGGTTGAAGGTGTTGGTGCAGACAATATTGCGAAAGATATTTCCTTTTTTGAGGAAACGAAGAAATCTCTAAGTACTCGTGTTAATCGGCTATATACCAAGTCTGCTTGGGTAGAGAATCCTGCAACCAGACAAAGACATTTTATCAGCAATATTATAGTTGAACCAACATCGAATCCAAATGAATACAAAGTAAGAAGCTATTTTCTTTATAAACGGAGCAGGGGATCGACTCGGGATATTGAAGAGATGTTCGGGGAACGGGATGATGTGATTCGAAAAGTGGATAGCGAGTGGAAAATCGCAGCTAGAACCATCTATCCGGATCAAACAGTAATTACCACGATGAATATGAGTATGTTTTTATAATTTGAGTCTGATAATTGTAGTGTGGTTTGTTATGAGGTATTGTATTAACCTTGATGAGGACATAGAATCCGTTATTTCAAAAAAATAGTTAAATTTAATAAAATTGCGGACATGAAATCCGTTATTTAAGTATTTTGGTAAGAAAGTGACTTCATTTACCCGTTGATATCGGATCCAATGTCCGTACTATTAGATAAAACACAGTATTTTAATCTTTGTTTCTTCGTTAGCAGGCTATTACTTAGCTCGGTATCCGTTTAAATGGAATCCGCATGTTTTGTTCTTTTTTATGATTGGTCTTATGTTACCTATAAAACTAGCGATTATTCCATTATATTTAATTATGATGGTCTTGGGCTGTTAAACTCGCTGCTTTCTTTAATATTTGTGTTTGTCGCAGGAGGAATATCGTTTGCCATTTTTTTATTTTATGGTTTTTTTCGCACATTATCGAAGGATTTGGAGCAGGCAGCGAGAATAGATGGATGTAATGATTTTCAAATTTACTATAAAATTGTTCTGCCCCTTATGAAACCACCGATAGCAATTGTTGGGATTGTACATTTAGTTAATGTTTGGAATGATTTCTTTTATTCGCTTATTTTTATCAGAAGTGAAGAGCTTAGAACAATTCCTCTTGGCATGCTAACACTGTTTGGGGAGTATGATACTGAATGGAATTTATTATTTGCAGGATTAACGATTTCATCCTTGCCGCTATTAATTGCATTCCTCTTTGCTTCTCGTACATTCATAGAGGGATTAACGTCAGGAGCTGTTAAATCATGCAGAAATATTGGATTACTTTTGATTTAGACGGAACCCTTATGCAAAATCCTTTTGTAGAGTGGGTGTTTCCTGAAATCGTAACAACTGTCCTTGAAAATACAGAAAAGCCTTTAAATGTATTAGATGAAATCGTAGGTGAACATCATCGAAGAATGGAAGGTAACCATATTTTAGCTGCTTATGATTGGGACCATATTGTCTCGCAATATCTGGAACTACATCAAATATCAGTCGAGATGAACATTGAAGAGCTTGTCAAAAAACATTCCATTCATCCAAAAGTCTATCTTTTAGAGGATTCAGTCATAAATGTTTTAACGCGTTTAAAAGAAAAGGGATATTTACTAGCTGCAGCCACCAACGGATACTTAAAATATCAAGCTCCGGTAATGGATGCTTTAGGTTTAAGTGACCACTTTGATTTTGTAATTACTCCGGAAATGGTCGGATTTGCTAAACCGGATGTACAAATGCTTGAAATCCTTAAAAACAAAGGGAAAGTAGTCGCCCATGTGGGAGACCGGATTGACCATGACGTAAAATTAGCCAAAAATGCAGGCGTTCCATCGTTTTTCATCTATCGGCGCTTACCTGATTCTCTTAAAGGGATGCATCCAAATAAAAGAATTCAAGCTCCGGCATGTTTGGAGCTATTAGCTGAAAAGTGGAAGCGGGAAACAAAAGGCAGATTGGGTCAGCTGCCAAAGGAATTAATTCCAGATGCAGTGATTTGTTCAATGGATGAGCTTGATCAATGTATTAATGGACGGATTAAAAGATAAAAGATGCCTCGAGTGATACAAGGCATCTTTTATGTTTTTAAAGGGATTCTTCCTTACTTTCCTGGTATAAAATACCAATTTTCTTCTTTTGTATTCTTTTTTTAAGATAAAATCCAATGAGCAGTAGAACTGCAATTCCGCCCATCACGTAGGTAAGTTCTTCTTTCACAAAATTGGCTGAAGCTTCTCCATAAAAATAAAAGAGAAAGCCTACAACATAGAATTTGACTGCACGGCCAATTGCTGCATAGCCAAGAAGTTTCCAAAATGAAAAGTGAAAACATCCGGATAAAATCGTAAAAACCTTAAACGGAATTGGTGTAAAAGCTCCAATTAAAATCGCAGCTTCTCCATTTCGATGAAATAATGCAGAGGCCGATTCAATCCATTTTTTCTTTAGGATTTTATATAAAACGGAGTCACCTAAAAGCTTTCCAATTAAATACCCAATCGGTGTTCCCAGTAAACAAGCGAGGTATCCAACCGTCGCTAGCCAAATCGCATTTTGGGGATCAAGAATACTTAAAGAAACTTGAAGAAAGAAGGCGGGGATTGGAAAAATAATCGCATCTAAAAAGGAATGAAGAAACATCCCGATAAAACCAAAGTCTCTAAAAAACTCAACAACTGCATCAACCATGTGTGTGACTCCTCAAGTAATCAGACATAATCTAACTAAGCTCTCAATTAAAAAAAAAAATCACTTCTTTTTACCTATTTTATTGTAATTTTAACAAGACTACTACTATTTGTTTCATTTTTTAAAAAATTTTTACAATGTAAATGGTTTAATTTAATCGGAATTTGTCATTTGGTCATACTAAAAAAGGAACAATTATAGTGGGGGCCATAACATGCCAGAGCTACCTGAGATGGAAAACTACCGTCAATTATTAGAGCAAAAATTAAAAAACCGATGGATTACGCATGTAGAAATCAACCGGGAGAAATCAATCAATGTAGCACCTGAAATTTTTTCAAAGCTTGTGCTGCAGTCCAAAGTCGTCCATATTGAAAGAAGAGCCAAACATCTTCTATTTCATTTAAATAATAACCATGTACTCCTTCTCCATCTAATGCTAGGAGGGTGGATGTTTTTTGGCAGGGAAGAGGAGAAGCCAGACCGTACGATTCAAGTCCGTTTATCCTTTGGACAGCATCATCTCTATTTTATCGGATTACGGTTAGGCTATCTTCATTTATTAACGAATTCAGAGGCAGACAAGGAGCTTTCTGATTTAGGACCTGAGCCGCTAACAGATGCATTTACCTTTTCACTGTTTCAAAAGTTAATTGAAAATAGGCGAGGGCGGCTGAAAACCAAATTAGTCGACCAATCCTTCCTCTCTGGAATCGGAAATTGTTATTCCGATGAGATTTGTTATCTGGCAAAGCTGCTGCCAACGCGTGATTTAAAGGATCTGAATCTAAATCAAACTTCTGAGCTTTACCATTCAATCCGTTTTGTTTTAACCGATGCACTACGGCAAGGGGGATATATGGACCAGCCTTTATTTAAAGGAGATGGAGGAACAGGCCATTTTCAAAGTAAAGTGTATGACAGGGAAGGCGGTACATGCGGGAGATGTGGATCAATTATTATTAAAGAGATGATTTCATCGAGAAAGACTTTCTTTTGCAGAGGTTGCCAGAAATGAAATGGGGAAGATCCTTATGAAGTTTGGATGTCATATCAGTATCCGCAATGGTTATTTAGCTGCTGCTCAACATGCAGTTGAATTGAATGCATCGGCCTATCAGTTTTTTCCGAAAAACCCAAGAAGTTTATCAGTAAAAGAGTTTGATTCAATCGATGCGCAAAGCTGCAAAGAGTTTTGCAGCGCTCATAATCTTGTCTCGATTTCCCATACGCCATATCCCACAAGTTTGACTCCAACTTCTGATAAAAAAGAGGCTGTAATTGAATCTTTATTAAATGATCTGGCGATTTCCGAAGCATGCGGCGCCATCGGGGTGGTCGTTCATTTTGCCAGTCGTGTCCACCAAAATGAACCATTAGCCAGTTATCAGCTGATGATTGAGATGCTTAATACGATTCTTTCCCAGTGGGAAGGGAACTGTAAGATATTACTTGAAAATAATGCGGGTATTCCAGGTTCCATCGGTACTACTTTAGAAGAGTTAGTCCAGGTCCGCAGTCTCTGTGATTATCCAGAGCAGATAGGCTTTTGTCTCGATACTTGTCACGCCTTTGCTTCTGGTCTTTGGAACGGTGAAAATTGGAAGCAGGTTGCAGAAAAGGGAGTAGAGCTTGGCTATTTCGAGAATTTATATGCGATTCATCTCAATAATTGCAAATATCCAACAGGCGAAGGCAAAGACCGGCATGCGAACATTTTTCGAAATGGCCATATAACAGAAGAGCAATTTGGAGAGCTAATCCAGTCAGCTGTTGTAAAGGATGTACCTTTTATATTGGAAACACCAAATGAAGAAGGGGTAACAAAGGGTGAGGAAATTAATCAATTAACAAAAAAATGGGGTAAATAGGGATGATGCTCTCAATGTGGATAAAAACCAGATAAACTTTTAATAGATAAAGAAAGACCAAATCGTTATGATTTGGTCTGATTGTCGAGAAAGGGTATTTTTCTCGGCAATTTTTTATTTTGTCTAAATGACCGATTTTTTATTAATTGATTGTGTCTGCTAACGGGCCTGTTGATTTCCGCTTCGGGCACTCGCTTTCCGCGGGGAGGCTCCCCGGCACGCCCTAAGGTCCGCGAAGCACCTGGAGCGCAAATCAACAAACCTGTTGAAATCCTTTTATTATAGTGAAATAAAAGGTTAATTTTTTCGACAGCCTGACCAAATCGTTATGATTTGGTGAGAAGTTTTTATTTATGACACTGTCTGTTTTCTGCGGCGAATAACTGTAAACAAAACGACTGCCAAAAGTACGGCACCAATTCCAGTAAACCACCAAACACTGGCTGAAGTGGAACCAGAGGTTTCCTCTGTGTGATTATTGATTGCCGTTTCAGGTGATACAGTGTCTGCGCCAGTTGTTAAGGTTACCGCCTGTTGACCTTCAACAACTTTTACAAACTCAGCTCCAAAAATTTCAGTGAGATACTCCGCATGTTCGTCCGAATACGGTGAAATTCCGATCTCGACATATGTGTCTACCGGAGACGTATGAGTTACGTGAATTCCCATTTCTTCTATTTCATCGAGATGATCCACAAACAGATATTGATCAATTTCAGCTTGTTTTTCAAGAATAGCCTCTGAATTGGCCAACGATGGCTGGATTAATAAAAACGATATAATCAACCCCATCATCAGCGCAAATAAACCCTTTGATTTTCTATACATAATAAATTCCTCCTATTATTGAAGTCCCTCAGCCACTTTGATAACCTCTTCCTTGCTAATCAGACCGCTTATCATATAATGAAAGCCATCAGCATAAAAATGTAGCTCTGAATCATATTCGGTTTCGTACAAATATCCTGTTGTGTTTTGAATCTGTACTTTTTCATAGTTGACAAAGGGCTGCTGGTTTTCTGCATTTTCGATAATGATTAAATAAGATTGGTCACCTGAAAGATACGTCATGATCACCTTTTTTTCACCAAGGGTCTGAACGTGTTCAAGGGAGTAGCCTTTAGGTATATAGGCGGGAAGAAGGATCGCTTCACCTAGTACTTCTTTGGCTTCTTCAGGAGAATTTAATTCCTGAGTTTCTCTTTCAGGACCTGCAATCGGGTTTAAGATGTCTTCGTCTTCATTGCCGATTAAAGTATTAGGTTCCTCAGGCTTTGGATTATTCTCTGGTTTCGCATGATCGGACATTGTAAAGTACGAAAATGTCAGTAAAGAGAAACATAGAATTGCTGCAGCAGCCAAAAAGGAAATTGGATGATTCCATCTTCTTTTCTTAGAGTCTATTTCTCTGCGGATATCCTCTTTCATCTTGGAGGTGAAATCGATTGATTGAAACAAAGCTTGATCTGCTTCTGACTTAAATTTATACCGTAAGTCGTGTTTCTGCTCCTTCATTTACTTAACCCCTCCTTTTCTAACTGCTCTTTTAACACTTGTCTCGCTCTGTGCAGTCTCCCGCGAACTGTACCTTCTGGCGTTTCAATCGCGCTACTTATTTCAGCTGTAGAAAAATCAAGATAATAATATAGGTAGATGACCTCTTGATAATGCGGGGGAAGGTTCATAATATGTTTCAATATTTCCGTTTGTTTAATTCGCTGTAATACCTCTTCTTCCACATGCCCGTACCCATTCGCTTGCAGTAAAAAGGGACTGGTTGGCCGTTCTGATGTCATGGTTTTTAACCCAAGTTTATCTTTGCAAAGATTTATCGTGATTCTGATGATCCACGTCTTCACACTGCTAGCTCCGCGGAAATGACTCCAATTTTTGAAGGCGCGAATAAACACCTCTTGGGTAATATCTTCGGATAGATGCCGATCCTTTACATAAAAGAAGGCAGTCTTTAACACAAGTGAACCAAAGTCGTCCATTATTTGTTCAAGTGCTTCCGCAGGATCTGTTGAGAAGTGTTGGTCTTTTTTTTCTTGGAAAGGCCTCTCCATTTGACCACCTCCACATAATTAGACTGGTCAACTTCGTGTTCCGCTACAATTTTTTTTAAACTCTTTTCGAAAAGTTTGTAGCTCCTAGTATTAATTTCTTGTCTAACATAGAGGCTTGTTCTGACAACGTTAAGGAATTTTAAGCCCATTGTGTCCGAATCGGAGTTTTTTAATAGAAACAGCTCTTTTCCTACCATCTTTAAAATCTATTTAGGAGAACTTTGTATAAATTTGTTGAACGATTTATGGAGGACTTGAGGATAATCCTAGCTAAGTATAAAGTGTGCAAAAAACAATTTTGGATTTTTGCAACTTTACATGTTCTAGGAGGTATGGGATGAAAAAATTATTTGCCATTGTACTAAGTTTTGCTCTATTATTTTCCTTCTTACCAGGGGCAGCAACGGTAGGAGCAAGTACAAAAATGGGTTACTTTTCAGTGTTATTTAACACAAACAGTATTCCTGCAAATTTTGAAAAGCAAGTGAAAGACTTAGGGGGAGAGGTCGTGTATGCTGTGCCTGAAATTGGCTTTGTACAAGTGAAGGCTTCAGCTTCTTCCTTTTCAAGCTTAAAAGGTCTTCCTGGTGTTAGCATGGCAAACCCTTCTATTTCTTGGACTCTTCCTGAGGATCAAAGAATTGACGAAACTAGTTATTCAATTGATCAATCACCAGGACAAAAGAAGCAGAATGGAAAGAAAGTAACAAGTAGCAGCGTAAACCCTGCTAATGCGGCACTTTGGAATCTTCAATGGGATATCCAGCGCATCACAAATAATGGTGCAAGCTATGAACTAGGCACTGGTTCGCATGATGTTGTTGTGGGTATAATCGATACGGGTATTGACCGTGATCACCCAGATTTAGTAAAGAACCTAATGCCTGGTTCAGAGAATTTTGTACCTGCGGGCGGTTTCCGTGGAACTGAGCCATATGAAACGGGCAATCCCAATGCATTTGATGATATTCATGGTCATGGCAGCCATGTCGCAGGTTCAATCGCTGGAAATGGTGCGATGCTAGGAGTTGCACCTGATACGGGTATCCGTTCGTACCGTGTATTTGGATTAAGTTCTGCAGAATCTGCCTGGATCTACGATGCAATGATCGAAGCTGCAAATGATGGTGTGGACGTAATCTCCATGAGCTTAGGCGGATTCGATATCATTGGTCAAGCTTTCTATGTAGACCCAGAGACGGGAGAGAAAATTAATCTCGGTAATGATGTAGCTGATTTTAAAGCATACAAGCGTGTTGTCAACTACGTAACAGCAAAAGGCTCACTTGTAGTAGTGGCTGCTGGTAACGATGGTATAAATGCTACAAATAAAAAAGAGGTTACTGACTTCTTAAATGCTGAGTATGGTGGCGATGGCCTATACTTTGAAGGTGCTGGGTTTGAAGTGCCAGGAACAGTGCCGGGAGTAGTGACTGTATCAGCTACTGGGCCGAATGATGTATTGGCTTTATATTCAAACTACGGACCTGACTTTATCGATATTGCTGCAGTAGGTGGAGATTACAGACTATATATGCAGTACTTAAACGAAGGCAGATTTGATGAATATTTAGCTAACCGCTTATTTGAAGGTGAATTTAACTTGAGTGCAAGTGAAGCAGGTGGCTATTACTGGTCTGTTGGTACTTCTATGGCAACTCCGAAGGTTTCTGCTGTAGCAGCACTATTAGTTGATAAATATGGAAAAATGTCTCCATCGCAGCTTCAAGACCTACTATACAAGACAGCTGTTGATCCTGTTAGTGGGGATGCTAAATGGTATTTTGGACATGGACACGTGAATGCGTATAATGCATTAAATTAAAGGAAAAAAGGCTTGGAAGACACTTTGTGTGTTTTCCAAGCCTTTTCGATTTTATAACTAGTTATAATAGGTTGTTTTCTAAATGATTGTTGCTTTTGACAGTTACATATTTAATGAAATAAGCTTAACAGGCAGTTGAAATACACGAAAACTCCTACGAGGGAAACGCGAACCAGGCGAGACCCCGCAGTGAGGTACGAGCGAGGTGGCTCGCGGGCCTTCCGCAGAAAGCAAAGTATATTTAACTGCGGTGTATTAGCAACAAACCATGCTAAAACAGCTTTATAATAAATTCTATTAAATTTCATCTTGCAATTCTGTATCTTTACGTTAAAATCATAAGAAGACACAATATTTTGTGTCTGTCTTTAAACAACAATACAATATACAGTGATATACCAATAATTAAGGTGTTCATTTTTGGACTTGATAGGGAATCTGGTGAAAATCCAGAACTGTACCCGCAACTGTAAGTGCGACGAAATAAGGAAATGCCACTGTCTGTTTTTGGATGGGAAGGCCTTAGAGTAGGTAAAAAGCACAAGTCAGGAGACCTGCCTTAATTATCGCGTGTTATCTTCTTCGGGAGCTGGGAGGATAGAACGATGGTAGATTAAAAGATTTTGTTCCTATTCTTTTTTCTACAAAAATCGTTGCTAAATCCCATCAATTTGGTGGGATTTTTTTATTTGTATCCCGAGTTAAAAAAGAACTGTATAAATGATTTGCGAACGGAAGGCGGGAAGCAATCTCTAAAACTAAACACTTGAACTACTAAAGTATTAATAGGAGGAAATTAAAACAATGACTACTTTAATTACAGGATCAGACATATCATTGCCAAAAACAAATTCATCAGATGAGCTGCAAATATGTTTGAATCAACTGGCTCGTCAATTTCCTGAATTAGAATTCACTGAATATCAGGATAAAATGTATCAGCTTTTGCAGCTGGATTTAAACGGAACAGCCGCACAAATTATTGACTGGATGATTTTGACCGCAGTAGAACAGATTAGTGCAGCAGATCCAAACTGGACTTATGCAGCAGCCACTCTCTATACAAAAAAGCTTTACCGGAAAGCGGCCCAATCTAGAAAATATCAGGAAGAACAACAGTACGGATCATTTTACCAGTTAATAAAAGAACTAATCGGGCTGGGAATTTATGATGAAACATTATTAGAAAACTATTCAAAAGAAGAAATCAAACAGTTAGAAGACATAATAGACCCAACAAAAGATGACTTATTTACATACATTGGGATTGTTACACTCGCAGAACGGTACTTGGCCAAGTCACATGATGGAAAAGTGTATGAACTTCCACAGGAACGATTTATGTTAATTGCCATGACAATTATGAAAAATGAACCGAAAGAAAAACGAATCGAACTCATTAAAGAGGCATACTGGGCTTTATCCAATCTTTATATGACAGTAGCGACTCCGACACTTGCCAATGCCGGAAAAAGCTATGGCCAGCTTTCGAGTTGTTTTATTGATACGGTCGATGACAGTTTAAGAGGAATTTATGATTCAAATACAGATATCGCTAACTTGAGTAAAAATGGCGGCGGAATCGGGGTTTATTTAGGAAAAATCCGGAGCCGGGGCAGTGACATTAAAGGCTTTAAAGGAGTCAGCTCAGGTGTAATTCCTTGGATGAAGCAGTTAAACAATACGGCAGTCTCTGTTGATCAGCTTGGCCAAAGACAAGGAGCAATCGCTGTATATTTGGATGTTTGGCATAAAGATATATTTGCCTTTCTGGATACCCGATTAAATAACGGTGACGAAAGACAACGAACCCATGATCTATTCACAGGCGTAAGTATTCCGGACCTATTTATGGAACAGGTTCAAAAAAGAGAAGACTGGTATTTATTTGACCCCCATGAGGTACGCAAGGTAATGGGTTATTCGTTGGAAGACTATTTTGACGAAGTCCCAGAAGGAGGATCCTTCCGGGAAAAATATCGGGAATGCGTGAACCATCCACTTATCTCAAAAGAAAAGGTACCTGCGATTGAAATCTTTAAATCTATTATGGTTTCCCAGCTGGAAACCGGTACACCATTTATGTTTTACCGGGACACTGTTAACCGTGCCAATCCGAATAAACATAAAGGCATGATTTATTGCAGCAATCTTTGTACAGAAATTATGCAAAATATGAGCCCTACTGTTGTAACCGAGGAAAAAGTAGAAGACGGCAGTATTATCATTGTGAAAAAGCCAGGTGATTTTGTCGTTTGTAATCTATCCTCGATTTCATTAGCTAAGAGTGTGATGGATGATGTGCTGGAAAGACTAATCAGCATTCAGGTGAGAATGTTAGACAATGTGATTGATATTAATTCTATCCCTGTGTTACAGGCGCAAATGACAAATCAAAAATACCGTTCGATTGGTCTTGGTACATTTGGCTGGCATCATTTATTAGCCTTAAAAGGAATCAAATGGGAAAGCGAGGAAGCGGTTCAATATGCGGACGAGCTCTACGAAGAGATTGGCTATCTAACCATTAAAGCAAGCAAGGAGCTGGCAAAAGAAAAAGGAGCGTATCCTTATTTTGAAGGATCAGATTGGCAAACAGGAGCCTATTTTACTGAAAAAGACTATGCTTCTTTGAGATGGGAAGCTTTAAAAGAGGATATTCAGAAATATGGTATTCGAAATGGATACCTAATGGCAGTCGCGCCAAATTCCTCAACCTCGATTATTGCAGGGTCAACAGCCAGTATCGATCCAATCTTTAGACAGGAATATTCCGAAGAGAAGAAGGATTATAAAATCCCAGTAACAGCACCAGATCTTTCACCAAAAACGAGATGGTATTATAAATCGGCTTATCATATTGATCAGCATTGGAGTATCAGACAAAATGCAAAGCGCCAGCGTCATGTGGACCAAGCGATTTCTTTTAACTTTTATGTCTCAAATGAGATCAAAGCAAAAGCTCTATTAGACCTGCATATGGATGCTTGGCGTTCTGGTTTAAAAACAACTTATTACGTTCGATCCACATCAAGTGCTGTTATTGAAGAATGTGAGAGCTGCCAATAAGAATACAGAAAGGAGACGATAAAAATGACAATTGTACAAAAACGAAAGCTGATGGATGAAACGGCTCCCAATGCATCGACCGGAATTATCAATGGAAGAAGCTCAAACGTCTTAAACTGGGATGACGTCCGGTTCCCATGGGCCTATCCAAAATATAAAACAATGCTAGCGAATTTCTGGACGCCATTCGAAATCAACATGTCTAAAGATATTAAACAATTTCCGACTTTAACCCAAGATGAACAGGAAACCTTTTTAAAAGTCATTGGTTTATTAGCTTTGCTAGACAGTATTCAAACTGATTATGCAGGCAAAGTAGCGGATTATTTAACAGATTCAAGCCTGCATGCGATTATGATTATTCTTGCCCAGCAAGAAGTGGTTCATAATCATTCCTACAGCTACGTTTTATCCAGTATTGTATCGAAAAGTAAGCAAGATGAAGTGTTTGATTACTGGCGAAACGAACCTGTGCTAAAGAAGCGAAATGAGTTTGTGACAAAAGGCTATGAAGACTTTGTAGAAAATCCTAATGTTGAAAACCTTTTAAAGTCAGTAATTTATGATGTCATCTTAGAAGGGCTCTTCTTTTACTCAGGCTTTGCTTTCTTTTATAACTTGGCCCGTAACCAGAAAATGCTCGCAACCAGCACGATGATTAATTATATCAACCGAGATGAACAAATTCATGTCGGGCTGTTTGAAAAAATCTTTAAAGAGGTTTTAAAAGAAAATCCTGAATACGATACCGAAGAGTTAAAGGTATTTGGTACCGAGACTTTTAAAGTCGCAGCTGAACTAGAAATCGAATGGGGCCGAACGATTATTGGCAGCAAAATTGCCGGAATTCTGATGCAAGAATTAGAAGCCTACATTAAATTTATGGCCAATAAACGGGCGAAACAATTAGGTTTTCCCCCTCCTTTCGAAGGCTACCGGACGAATCCGCTTAAATGGATCATTGCTTATCAGGAAGTAGACCTCGGAAAGACCGACTTCTTTGAACAAAAGTCGCGGCAGTATACGAAAGCTTCTGAGGTTAATGGGTTTGATGAGTTGTAAATATGGGGTACAATTTATTAAAGGCTGAGAACATAGGGTTCCAGCCTTCTTTTTTTATTGTTACAATTAGAAAAACATGGAGAAGCAAAATTTTTGAACGACAATGATAAACCTTTTGGACATTTGCTTATTGGTCTGGAATCCATCTCTGAACGGACATAGAATCCGTTATTTCCTAAAAATAACAGGGTTCCGGCAAGCATGCGGACATGGGATCCTTTATTCATGAATTTCGACATGAAGATACGCTCTTTTTCGCTTAATAACGGAACTGATGTCCTCTATTTTTGAGATAAGCTAGATTTGGGACAAATAACGGATCCAGTGTCCGTTAAAAGTTCATCGGAGTATATATGAGGGAGTCGAGGGTATTACGATGAAATCAATTTTCTTTTTTCTAATAACGTTTTTCGGAGTTTACTTGCTTCTCAGTCTTCTAACAATGATGGGAATGGGCTATGTCATTGACTGGATTCCTGAGGCTACATGGACCCAAAAAGCGATTGGCACCATAAAGGAGGGAATCATCAATGAAGCAGGAATCAAGCTGTTGGTTGCTGGTCTTATAGCGATAACAGTCAGTGTAGTATACGACTTCAAAAAACGATATAAATGATTTTATAAGTTTGATTCTGATTAACGAAGATGCTTCCATGAATAAAATTCCCCCTTATTTGCATCCTAAAGAAATGTAAGTGGATTTTACAAAACTCTAACAAGGGGAGTTAACGGATGACTTTAACACCCGAGCAGCGGATTCAGCTTCATGAATTTAATAATCTGACGAAATCTTTAAGCTTTAATATGTACGACATATGCTACACGAAAACAAGGGAAGAACGTGAAGCCTATCTCGAATACATCGACGAGCAGTACAATGCTGACAGGCTCACTCATATATTAAAACATGTGTCCGATATCATTGGGGCGCATGTATTAAACGTCGCCAAACAAGACTTTGTCCCTCAAGGTGCAAGTGTTACTTTATTAGTGTCAGAAGGACCGGTTGTAGAAGTTCCTACTGAGCACTTCGAAGAGTCCCCAGGACCTCTTCCAGAATCAGTCGTTATCTCGCTCGATAAAAGTCACATCACAGTGCATACCTATCCGGAATATCATCCGAACGAAGGAATCAGTACCTTTCGCGCCGATATTGACGTATCGACCTGTGGAGAAATTTCCCCCCTAAAAGCTCTGAATTACATGATCCATTCATTTGATACAGATATTATGACCATCGATTATCGCGTCAGAGGATTTACAAGAGACATCAGCGGCAAAAAATTATTTATTGATCATGAAATCAACTCAATCCAGAATTACATACCGGATGAAATCAAAAGCCAATATGATATGATTGACGTGAATATTTATCAGGAGCACATTTTCCATACAAAATGTAAGCTTAAGGAATTTGACCTGAACAATTACTTATTTGGCTACACGAAGGATAAACTAGGTCCTTTAGAACAAGATGAAATCACTTCAAAGTTACAATTAGAAATGGATGAGATTTTTTACGGGAAAAATATGAGTTTTGACATTTAAAATGAACAACCCCGTAGTTTTGCGGAACGGGGTTGTTTTTTATAGAGTTGACAATTCCAATTTCGCCAGAACAGGCAAATGATCCGAAGCTTCTGGCATAAAATCCACCACTTCTGTATCAATCACCTTAATATCTTCACTAATAAATAGGTAATCCAGCCGTTTCCTTGGACGATAAGATGGATAGGTAAATCCTCGATCCTCTCCAGATATGTTCCAGACATCGTGCATGATCTTCGCTACCGTCCTCCAGCTTTTAGACCCCGGATTCATATTCCAATCACCCATAACAACGGTGGGAAGGGGATTGAGCTCAACAAATTTTAGTATATGCTGAATCTGTTTTCTGCGTGATGAGGGATTAAAACTTATATGGGTCACAAGTACTTGCAATGGCTGACTATCGATTTCAATAACCGTTTCTAGGATTGATCTGCCTTCCCTAAATTTTGAAGAAGAGTGAATATGGGTGCTTTTATTTTTCAAAATCTTGAACTTTGATAAAAGGGCATTGCCATATTGCCGTGCGGTTTCACTATTTTTAGATTTTAAGGTAATCGATGGGCTAAATGCGTACTCCATCTGTAATTGTTCAGCGAGCCAGCTGATTTGATCCCTATACATACTTCGTTTTGAAAAAAATCGGTCAACTTCATTTAATCCAATGAGATCCGCATTACTTTTACGAATCATTTCTGCAATCCGATTTAGGTCTAGCCTACGGTCAGTTCCTCTTCCATGATGGATGTTAAAGGTCATTACGGAAACTTTCACTCATTTCACCTCATATAATTGAAGTATGAACGAAAGTAGAAAAATTAATTACTGTTTTATAAAGATCTTGCATGGATGAAGGCTATACTTTTGGAAATAATACGAGGAAAAGGATTGTATATGTAATATCGGCACATAAAACGGAGACAATGGCACATATACGCATCAAACCGGCACATAAAACGGAGAGAATGGCACATATACGCATCAAACCGGCACATAAAACGGGGGAGAATGGCACATATACCCTTCAATACGCCACATAAATCGGGGAGAGCAACACATAAACGTGCCGTAGAATACGGATCATTACCGCTAATAATCATTTCCCCACACTACGAAAGGACTCGATTCTCATGATTCAAAACAAACCTATTATCATGCTTATGATAGATTCTTTAATGAATCCTCCTTTGCAGGAAGCCCTAAAAAATGGGAGGGCAAAGGCCCTTCAGTTTTTTGCTGAAAATGGCCAATACATTCCCGATATAGTCAGCCCGTTTCCGACGATGTCTGTGAATGTAGACAGTACACTGTTAACCGGAGTTTATAGTGATCAGCATAAAGTACCGGGGTTGGTTTGGTATCATAAAAATGAGAATCGGATTGTTAATTATGGGAGTCATGTACGAGAACTATATAGACTTGGAACTAAACAGTCCGTTGAGGATATTTTTTATCGTTTAAACAACCGGCATTTAGCAAAAGAACAAAAGACGATCCATGAAATTCTAAAGGACTCGGGAAAACCAACTGCTTCGATTAATACCTTAATATATCGAGGCAGTGAGCCAACACAAATAAAAGTTCCGTTTCTGCTGTCGCTCGTAACGGGATTAAAAAGGAGGTTTACCGTAACAGCTCCTGCTTATTTGTCATATGGGGCAATGTCAAAACAGAACCCGCAAAATCCCGCTTTCATTTGGCAAAAATATGGATTTAATAATAAATTTGCCCTCAATGAACTCAAGTATTTAATCAATGAGAATGAGCTGCCGGATTTTACTTTAGTGTACCTTTCGGATTCAGACAAAAGATTTCATAAAAACGGACCAATGGATGTCGCAGCCATTGAAAAAACAGACCAGCAACTTCAATCTTTATTGAATACCTTCCCTTCTTGGGAAAAAGCCATCGAAGATTATATTTGGGTTATCCTTGGAGATAATGGCCAGGCATGGGTTGATTCGAAGAAAAGCAATGCTCTAATTGACCTGAGAAGTTTGCTCAACTCCTATAAAATTCCAAAGTTAAAAGCAACCATTTCCGCAGAGGACGAGATTGTTTTGGGTGTCAATGAAAGAATGTCCTTTATCTATACGCTACATCCAAATCAGATTCCGTTAAATGAAATAGCTGAAATCTTACAAAAGGATTCGAGAATCGATGTGATTGCCTGGAATGAAGAATGTAAAATTAATGTGATTTCTGGAATTCGTGAAGGAAAGCTTACGTATCAGCCTGACGGGAATCTAGCCGATCCATACGGACAGATGTGGTCAATCGAAGGGGAGTCTGGCATCTTAGATTTATCAATTGAAGGGAATCGTATCAATGAAGGAGACTATCCGGATGCTTTACAGCGGCTTTATGCATCCTTTCATTCGCATGAAGGCGATTATTTGGTGGTGAGTGCAAAACCGGGTTATGAATTTATTGGTGAAGGGTCTCCCACTCATGTTGGAGGAGCGAGTCATGGAGGATTGCATAAGCAGGACTCACAGGTTGCGATGATTGTAACCGGAACGAACAAATTACCTAAGTATAACCGAATTAAGGATATAAAGGATTGGGTCTTAGACTTGCTTACGTAGATGATATCAAAATATGTAAACGAGGAAGGCCCAGGTCTCCGGGCAACTCCTTCCATTAAACTGCTTCTACTTCTCTTTCGTCTTTTGTGAAAGGAAGCATAATGCTGTGAATCGTGATTTCAGGACGGCTGCCTAAGCGGATATTTAAGGCTGTCTGGCCAAGTCCTTCACTAATATAAAACGTTTTGCCATCATGCTGATGCAAGCCTTTGACCATATTCATTCTTACGAGTTTTCCCATTTTTACAAGATGAAATGGCTTTGGCCAATGAATCTGACCGCCATGAAAATGACCAGAAAGCAGGTAATCATAGTGATAGTCCTTCATCCCAAGAACTACGTTAGGATCATGGGTTAATACGAGATTATATCCATTTTCAATATTTTCATAGGATTTTTCGATTTGACTGCGTTTTGTACTATAGTCATCAATCCCGATAATATGAAGCTTTCTGCCTTCAATCATAAGGGTATCATTTTCATTTTGCATCGTTTTACAGTTGTATTCCTCTAGAACCTTCTTAAGCTCTTGGAAATTCTTCTTTCTTAAAACATAATCGTGATTTCCAAACACCGCATATATTCCGTATTCAGGCGCTAATTGATTTAATACCTGCAAATATGGTTTTAATTTAGGAATCGTTCTTTTTCGATCTAAAAAGTCGCCAGTTACTGCAATTAAATCAATTGGCTCATCTTTTAAAGTTTCATAAAGTTCTTTAGGTGAAATCGAAATATTTTCAAGGTGAAGATCGGACAAATGTAAGATACGGAATGGGCGAGTGTTAGAGTTCTTAGAAGATTTATTTGAAGAATCTATAGTAATCTGGTTGATGACAACACGTTTTGTATTTTTATAGCCTTTGTAAAAGACAATAGTTAGTAAACTAACCAATAAAATGGTTAAAATCCAACCAAACATAGTATCCCCTCCCTCATCTATTATAAAAGGTGAGGGAGGGGATTGTTACCTGTAATATATGGAGCGGTTTCCAGTTATCTTATTCTTGATTTCCATATTTACTGATTAGACCGTCTTTTGACATAAAAAGATAGCTTGGACAAGGCTTTTTATTGCCTTTTAAGGATGAATGGGACCCTGAAATAAGATGAATCGGATAAAGGGTCATAAGCTTATACCATTTATAAAATGGATTTAAAATTTCAACCTGTTCAAATCCTAAGCGCTTGATACCCTTATTAATAAAGGTAATCCCTATAATTCCTTTGATTTCGCTTTTTTTTCCATGTCTCTCGATATAGCGGGATAGATACGGTAAGGATTGTTTTACTTTATGGTATAAAATTACCGATTTTTTTACATCATTGTGAATTTCATTTAAGTCTTTGAGCAAACGAACATTATGCAAATGAATCTTCACTAAAATATCATTACGGTTGATCGCAGTCCCATCGGAAAGTACCACATTTCTTCCTTTATACTTGGTCAGCCTGACCCGAAAAATTGGTGGTGAACCAGCAGGAGAATCAAGGTATCTTAACCTGGTGAAGTAATAATAAATCGGATCCACAATACTCCATAAGGATATAAAATAAAGTCTCAATCTCATAGGTAGTCTCCTCGAACACAAATCTAAACCAAAGTTAAATCTATTTGTAAGTATTTTGTCACCAAATGTTTAAAATTATCGATGGAAATTAGAGGTGAAAGAATGATTTATCTTCAAATACACACACTAACTTTATAAAAAGTTGGATGGTGTGAAGCATGAAACGAGTGTTATTTATGCCGTTTTTACGAATCTCCTCTGGGCATCATCATGTGGCGGATGGGATTATCAAATATTTAGAGGAAATGGAAGAAGAATTCGATTGTGAAAAGGTCGATATTTTATCCTATACATACGGACCCGTTGAAAAGCTTGTATCATTGACCTATCTAAAATGGATTCATTCTTTTCCTGATTTCTATAGCTGGTTATATAGACAAGCTGCTATCAAAACCAAACCTGATCAAAAAAGGGCGTATCGATTATTTAAGCTGCTGTTTTTATCGCGGATGAGGAAATTAATAGCAGAGAAAAAACCGGATGTAATTATTTGCACACATGCATTGCCTTCTTTTCTTTTGAATGAATTGAAAACAAAAAAGATACATTCGATTCCGGTAATGAATGTATATACAGATTATTTCATTAATCAAATATGGGGGACAGACACAATAGATTATCACTTAGTCCCAAGCAGAGAAATAATGGAGGAATTAGTGAATAAAGGTGTGAATCCGGAACAAATTCATGTGACGGGAATACCGGTTCATCCTCATATTAGGAGAAATCAAACGATTCAAGAAACAAAAACTGATTTTTCCGTGCTTATTTCGGGAGGAAATTTAGGTGCAGGGGCTTTAAAGACATTAATTCAAAAACTTCAGCCGTCCGGTCGTATTCGTTATTTAGTCTTATGCGGTAAAAATGAGAAATTATATCAATTTATAGACCAATTAAATCACCCGAAGATTAGGGCACTGCCATACATTTCTTCCAAATTGGAAATCAGCATGTTTTATGATGAGGCTGATGCCATCATTACAAAGCCGGGTGGTGTAACGGTAAGTGAGTGTTTAATGAAAAAAATTCCTATTTTTATCTACCATGCCTTGCCTGGACAGGAAGAAGTAAATTTTCAATTTCTAATCAAAAAGGGGCTCGCCTTTGAATTGAGGGATTGGGAAAAAGAAGGGAAGGTTGAAAAGCATATTCTAGCTGTATTGCAATCGAAACAGCAATTAGAGCAATTATATAAGCAGGTAAACCAATATCATGCCGAATTAGCAGGTGATGATTTTTCTGATATTTTAAAAGCTGTTTTATCAAAAATGAATGAGGAAAAAAGGACTTAGGACAAAAAATCCTAAGACCTATTTGTAAACAATATTAATTAGTTTAATAGAGTTAAGCCCGTGCTTTTCTTGGTGCAATAAAGTAGGTTACGGAGATGAATAAATCAATTCCTAATACAAGCGTCCACATTTTTATAATTCCGCTTAATGCTTCAGATCGGGATGAATCATCAATGAGGAAAATAATCAGAATTAATAATGCAGTGCCAATTACATATGATATGGCATGTTTCAGCCATCCTTTAAAATAATGTTTAGCATATTGTATACCATATAATCGTTCTGGCTTTGTTCCTTGTTTTAAAATATAGTATTGGAAATGTAAGTCTGCCCACTGGATCATACTTTTTCCAAACACAAGAGACACCGCGATATAAACAGCAGCAAGGCCATGTGCCAAGGAGGCCGTTGCCCCATTTATTAAATCATGACTTGTAGCAATGAGCAAAACGAGATCAATAAGCGGTGTTAGGGCTAGTAAAAATAGGCCAAACTTCTTTTGATTCCAAATATACCTCGTTATTAGACCCAGTCCAATTACGACCCAAAACGCTATCTCACATCCTATAATCAGCCAACCGACAAAACTCATAGTTAAGCCTCACTTTCTAATACAACTGTATTACAAAAAAGTTTACCATTTTTATTTTGTTAATACAACTGTATTATAAAATTGCAAAGCGATATTTTATTGAGTAAAATGGGGGTATGCCAAAATTAGTAGATCATGAAAAAAGGAAAAAGCAAATAGCGGAAGCGACGTGGCGCGTCATAGTTGAACAAGGAATGGAAGGAGCAACTGTCCGAAATATCGCGAAAGAAGCGGGGATTTCGCTTGGTTCTTTGCGTCACTATTTTTCAACCCAAGAGGAACTTCTCGCATATTCCATGAACTTAGTAAAAGAAAATGTGACAGCACGGGTCCTGAAAATTGCTGCTCAAGAGCTTCCCATAAAAGCAAAAGCATTAAAGATGTTGCTTGAACTGGTGCCTACCAATAAGGAATCTATGGCGGAATCGGAGGTTTGGTTTACCTTTATAGCCTATTCAAGGCACAAAGAACGATTTGATGCCAATCAAGATGGCGTTCTTTTGGGAATCCAGCAACTTATGAAATTTTTACGGCAATTTGACTTGTTAAAACCAGATATTAATTTTGAACTAGAAACAGAAAGATTGTATGCGGTAATTGATGGGCTTGCCTTACACGCTATGCTCAATCCTAACCGTGTAAATAGGGACCTGGCAGAAAAAGTATTGGTCCGGCATTTGGAAGAGATTTGCGAGGAGTAAAAGGGAGGCATAAGTATGAAGCCAATTCCAGATCGGATTAAAGAAAATTTAGACGTCCTCTTTGTTGGGTTTAATCCGAGCATACGTTCAGGTGAAACCGGACACCATTATGCCAATCCGAATAACCGGTTTTGGAAGATTTTATTCGAAGCAGGACTTACCCCGAGAAAATATAGTCCAGAGGAAGATGAAAAGCTTTTAGAATATGGTTATGGTTTTACAAATATTGTGGCACGGCCAACGAAAGCAGCAGATGAGATTACGAAAGAAGAATATCAGCAGGGGAGAGCAGAGCTTAGGAAAAAAATTGAAGCTTATTCCCCGAAGATTATTTGTTTTGTCGGAAAAGGCGTCTACCTGGAGTTTAGTCGCCAAAAATCAGTTCTATGGGGAAGGCAGAAGCAATCGGTTGTTCCGGGAACGATCGATTTTGTCGCACCATCTTCAAGCGGTTTAGTTAGGATGAAGCTAGATGATATGGTGGCAATTTATAGGGAGCTTCATGGTATACTTAGAACGAGTAAAGAAAACGGATAAGTAGGGTTACGGTTGCGGGCGAATTGGCTGCTGAGTTAGTTAAAACAGTGCCTGAGTTCGGTTAAATGGATCTGTGTTCAGTTAAATGATTGGTGAGTTCGGTTATATGAATCTGAGTTCGGTAATATAATCGTTAAGTTCGGTTAAACTGCAGCTTAGTTTTGTTAAACAGGGTTAAGTTCGGTTAAACGGAGCTGAGTTCTGATAAAATGCGGCTGAGTATCGATAAACAAGTCTAAATTCCGATAAGTGGCTTCCGAGTTCTATTAAGAATTGGTTGAGTCCGAATAACAGGATCAAAATTCCGATATAACATTGTCAACTTCGGATATCGACAGCTAAGTTCTGATAAATACCCCAAATACCTATTAAAAAAACATAGATTAAAAGATTTAGTAAGCCAATCAGCAAGGAGAGACAAATATGAAATTAATTTCTTGGAATGTAAATGGACTGAGGGCCTGTGTAGGGAAAGGCTTTCTCAACTATTTTAAAGAAATGGATGCAGATATTTTCTGTATACAAGAATCCAAATTGCAGGATGGCCAGATTCAATTAGAATTAGAAGGCTATTATCAATATTGGAATTATGCGAAGCGAAAGGGTTATTCTGGAACAGCGGTTTTTACAAAACACGAACCGCTTTCTGTAAGCTATGGCGTCGGGGCTGCCGAAGAAGAAGATGAGGGCAGAATCATAACTTTAGAATATAAGGATTATTATTTAGTGAATGTGTATACCCCTAACTCGAAAAGAGATTTAGCTAGACTTGCAGATCGTTTAGTTTGGGAAGATGAACTGCGTGACTATCTGATTGAATTGGACAAGACCAAACCGGTGATTTACTGTGGAGACTTAAATGTAGCTCACCAGGAAATTGACCTGAAGAATGCAAAGTCCAATATTGGAAATTCAGGCTTTACGGATGAAGAACGGGAAAAAATGACTAGGTTGCTAGACTCAGGCTTTATCGATTCTTTCCGTCATCTTTATCCGGATCAGACGGATTCCTACTCATGGTGGTCATATATGAATAAAGTTCGGGAACGAAACATTGGCTGGCGGATTGACTATTTTATTACCTCAAAACGTCTGGCTCTATTCATTAAAGATGCTCAAATTCATAGTCATGTAATGGGAAGTGACCATTGTCCGGTTATGCTTGAAATTGATTTGAACCAGTGAATAGTTTTATAAGAACAAAGAAGGATGGCCTTTTGATACGAAGGGCTATTTTTTTATTTATTCCTAAGCCTCCAGACTTATTAAAAAACACAACCCGAGACCAATTTAACCAAAGTCTGGAATCGGTAGAATGAAACTAGTCGCTCTCAATAAGGGTTGAGGGAGTAAAAAAACGGGCTGGGAGGAAAGGTCTTTGGATAAGAAGCAAGTTAGCAAGAAGGAGCGCGTTACAAGAATTCTGTTCTCTGTTTTAGCCATTGTACTAGTTGCCTGTGTTGTACTTCAGATTTTTATAGCTGGTCTCGCGATTTTTGTGAATCCGGAAAATTGGATCAATCATAGAATTTTTATTCATCTATTCGAATTAATTCCGGTTCTTATGTTAATTCTGTCTTTTATAGGGTCTTTGCCTAGATGGGCGATTGCGCAGAGTGCGGTCGTACTAGGACTTATTTTTCTTATGTATTTTACAGCAAATGCAACGGCTCTTTGGCCATGGGTTGCGGCCGTACACCCTGTTATTGCGATGGTCTTGTTCTGGAGTTCGATTCAGCTGGCAAAACGATCGTTCATACTTGTTACATCTTCAGAAGATAATAATAAGGAGCTGAAAGTAGGGTGAAACTCAGTACTTTTATCATTTTATCCTTAGCAGGTGGCTATATTACAGGGATCGTTCTTTCTGAACTGATTGGTGCAATTAGCTATCTCTGGTTCGACCAAAAGATTGGCATTAAGTTTCTGCCAATCTATACGGCCATTATCAGCTTGGCAGTAATGCTATTAATTAACTTTAAAAAAGCCGAGAAAAAAATAGAATCATAGTGAGAAGGAATGGATTGTTTCCATTCTTTTTTCTGTTCATATCTTAATCTATTATAATAGAGGTAAACCATAGATAAGGAGAAAACAGTTTGGCTGATTTAATCCAATCGCTATTTGATCAAAACCCGGATCTGGCTTTTTTCCTGAGTGTTGGGATTAATATCATCATTAGTTCACTTGCTGTAATTCCTAGTGTGTTTTTAACCGCAGCTAATATTATCTTTTTTGGGTTTTGGGAAGGGACTCTGATTTCGTTAATCGGAGAATTGTTCGGGGCCCTGTTTTCCTTTTGGCTTTATCGGAAGAGCGGAAGAAATCTGGCAAACAGAAAACTTAAAAATTATCCTCGAGTCCAAAATGTGCTTTACGTTGAAGGGAAGGAAGCTTTCTATCTAATCCTGTCTTTAAGATTACTGCCTTTTTTCCCATCTGGACTTATTACTTTAACCGCAGCATTAGGAAAAGTCTCATTCCTTGTATTTTTCCTTGCAACAGCGATCGGAAAAATTCCAGCTTTATTGATAGAAGCTTATTCGGCTTATGAAGTGACAAGGTGGACAGTTCAAGGAAAGGTTATTTTATTTATAGCAGGAGTGTTTTTACTGCTTGCGACCTTTTATAAAATGAAAAAATCCCGTTCAGCAGAAAAATAAAAAAAGCTTGTATCGAAGTTACAATGAATGATACAAGCTATTGTATATTTAAGCTTTTGTATAGTTCAAATCCCAAATAATGCCGAATGGATCTTTTACTTTCGCATATTTCGCACCCCAGAACGTATCTTGAAGCTCCATTAAGACAGAACCTTTTTCTTTTAATGCATCGTATGTAGTTTGAATTTCTTGTTCACTTTCCAGCTCTAGTACTAGTGAGATGTTAGAGCCAATTTCAACGGCTTGTCCAGGAAAAGCATCTGACATCATTAGCAAAAAATCACCTTTTTGAAACCTTGCATGGATTAAGAGCTCATCTGCTTCAGGAGGCGTTGGGAAGTCAGCTTCACCATAGGTTTGGCTGTCAATAACCTCTCCATTAAAAACATCCTTATAGTACTCAAGTGCCTCTTTAGCCTGACCATTAAACATTAAGTATGGGGTTGCCGGATTTTTCATATTAACCACTCCTATTTTTTTAAGCTACATTCTATAATAGGAACAAATGTTCCCGGTTGTCAAGCTGAATGTTATAAATAACTCTGTATATACCTTTTTCTACCTTGTAACTGTCTATTATCGGACATAGGATCCGTTATTTCAATAAAATAGCGGAATCCTGAAAGTTTACGGACAAGAGATCCGTTATTTATGAATGATGATAAGAAAATACCCTGATTTTCACTAAATAACGGAACCAATGTCCGTTTAGTCTGTAAAAACCCTGCTTTTTATACAAATAACGGATCCAGTGTCCGCTTAACGCACGGTTTAATAAAGTAATAAAAAGGCTTGCAACACCACTCGTGTTACAAGCCAATTTCTAGTCTGCAATCGCTCCATTAAACCCCGCGTTTGTTACCCCAAACAAGCGTATGCAATTGCGGCAAGACCCGCGCTTGATTCATTTTACCTGTCGCTGTTACCTTCTCAATTAACCATTCGTATCTTCTTAACAAATGCTTAACCAATCCTGAGTTATCAGCACTATTATATTGATCATTGCCAACCTGAAGGTAAAAGGGGACATCAGGATAGCGATTATAGAGATCTTTTGCATAATCAAAGTCCTGGTTATCAAACACAACCACTTTTAAACTAAAATGACCATTTCGTTCTGCTGCTATAAGTTTCTCAATAATCGAATCTAATATGTCAAAATTAGTCTTCATTTCGGAGCTTGGCGGTTTTGGAGAAATGGTAAGGTCATCAATTTTCTCAAACCAGTCCTGCCATCTGCTTCCTTGTGTCTCCAAGCCAACTTTAATATTGTGCTTATGCAGCATATCAATCAATTCATCCAAACCAGAAAGCAGAGCCGGATTCCCTCCTGAAATCGTAACATGACTAAAGCGATTGCCGCCAAGCTCTTGAAGTTCTGCCATGATTTCTTCTGCTGTTATCATTTTGATTTCATCTTTGGCCGAACCGTCCCAAGTAAAAGCGGAATCACACCAGCTGCATGAATAGTCACAGCCTGCTGTGCGGACAAACATGGTCTGAACACCGATAACGGAGCCTTCCCCTTGAATCGTTGGCCCGAAAATTTCAAGGACTGGAAACTTCTTCGCCATTAGCACTCACCAGCCTTTGGTCGATAGATCACATAGCTTGTGGGTGTCTCACGAAGAAACACTTGCAAACATGTAGGTTTGTTAGGCAATGTATGGAGATGTGCCTGAACCAATTCATAGATTTTTCGCGCCATCACTTCTGACGTCGGGAAATCTTCTGCAACCTTGCTGCTAAACAGCTGCGTATCGTCATTCAACAGGGAATGGTCAAATCGGTCATGTATGATTTTTTTTAATTGTTTAAAGTTCACTAAAAAACCGGATTCATCCAGCTGATTTCCGGCCACTGTAATATTGACAAAATACGTATGTCCGTGAATTCTTTGACAAACACCTGCCTGATTGTGGGGAATAAAATGAGCGGCAGCAATCTGCAAGTCTTTATTTAATTCGTATGAGAAATTATGAGTCACCGAAGGGTAAATTTGCTGAATCAATGTTTGATCCCTTCTTTCATCGAAAGATACTCATCTAATCCTTTTTTGCGTAAAAGACAGGCAGGACAGGTGCCGCAGCCGTCAGATAAAATCCCGTTGTAACAGGTCAATGTTTTTTGGCGTACATATTCCAAAACACCTAATTGATCTGCTAACTTCCATGTTTCTGCCTTATTTAGCCACATCAAAGGAGTATGAATCACAAACCGATAATCCATCGCTAAATTCAACGTGACATTCAATGACTTAATAAAAACATCACGGCAATCAGGATACCCGCTAAAATCTGTTTCACA
The DNA here is from genome assembly GCF_900207585.1 of Bacillus oleivorans. Classification (GTDB taxonomy): domain Bacteria; phylum Bacillota; class Bacilli; order Bacillales; family JC228; genus Bacillus_BF; species Bacillus_BF oleivorans. The sequence goes on from NZ_OAOP01000002.1 coordinate 677,612, forward strand.
AACACCGGTGATAATATGGCGTGCTCCAGATTGTTTTGCTAAAATCGCGGCAAATGATAAAAAGAGAAGGTTTCTTCCGTCAACGAAAGTAGTAGGGAGTTCTCCGTCTTTTTGTTCAATTTGTATATTTTCACGTGTTAAGGCATTGGGAGCCAATTGATTTAGCAATGATAAATCCAATACTGTATGTTTAACCTTTAATTCACGGGCAATATTTTCAGCCACTTCAATTTCTAGCTTGTGCCGCTGATTGTAATTAAAAGTCACAGCTTCCACTTCCTGAAAATGTTGCAATGCCCAATAAAGACAAGTCGTACTGTCTTGACCGCCGCTAAACACGACAATCGCTTTTTCCTTTTTCATTATTTTCATCACCTTTCATCTGGTTGAAGAAAGAGATGAGGCTAGAACCCTATAAGACAAACAAAAAAGGAGCCTGCCCCCACCCCTAAAACTAATCGGCGGGAGACAGACTCCTAAAGTCAGTCCTAACATTAGTTTTTTATAGAGGGTTTAGCTAGAACCTCTCCCGCACAAACGTGCAGAATTTCTTCTTCAATTTTCATTGATTACTATATCACATTATCAAACTCTACTCCAGATTTATATGTACATAGTCTAATTGTGAAAAATAACTGAATTTTCAGCTTAATGGAAACTTATTTTTGTTTAAAACTCACATAGTTTTCAATTTTTAAAAATTATAAAGTGTTAGTAAGGAAGGATTTCGGGGAAGGATGAGGTTGATTGCCATTTCAAGCGAAAAAAATGGGGAAGATTCCACCCTATATGTTTGCCGAGTTTGCCAGAAAAAAAGCAGAAATGACAAAGGCAGGTATAGACGTCATTGATTTAGGAATTGGGGATCCTGATTTACCTACACCTGATCATATTGTCGATAAGCTAATTGAAGAAATTCGAAAGCCAGCGAATTCAAAGTATCCCAGTTTTATCGGACATATTGAATTTCGCAAGGCTGTCGCAAACTTTTATAAGCGGCAATTTAATGTTGATTTAGACCCGGAGACAGAGGTTTTGGCCTTAATTGGTTCGAAAGAGGGATTAGCCCATATTGTACCGACTCTAATAGACCCAGGGGATACGGTTTTGATCCCAGATCCTGGTTATCCTCCTTACCGGATGGCCACTTATTTAGCTGAAGGCATTGTCCGCTATATGCCATTAAAAGAGGGGAATCAATATAAACCAATCTTTAATGACATTCCAGAAGACGTTTTAGCTGCCTCAAAGCTTATGTTTCTAAATTATCCTGGTAATCCGACAGCGGCAACGGTTGATTTATCTTTTTTTAAAGAGGCTGTCAGCTTTGCCAGGTCACATCAGATTGTGATTGCACACGATTCAGCCTATAATATGGTGACTTTTCAAGGCTACCAGGCCCCTAGTATCTTACAGGTGGAAGGGGCAAAGGACATAACTGTTGAATTTGGCTCTTTGTCAAAAACATACAGCATGACTGGCTACCGGATTGGCTATGTGGTCGGGAATAAAGAGATTATTAAATCCCTTTCTGTTTATAAAAACAATACGGATACAGGGCAATTTACTCCAATTCAATTAGCTGCTGCCTATGCTCTAAATGGAAACCAAGGCTGCGTCCATAAATATAATGACATCTATCAGGAACGAATGGCAGCCATGGTTGAAGGGCTGCAGGCAATTGATATTTTTGTAGATCCGCCAAAAGGTTCATTTTTTATCTGGGCAAAAACACCAAAAGGATACACATCTAATGAATTTGCCCAATCAGTGTTAGAGCAAACCGGTGTCATTATTACTCCAGGGAATGCGTTTGGGCCATCAGGCGAGGGATATTTTCGAATTTCTTTATCCCTGCCAAATGACCGTTTATTTGAAGCAATTGAGAGAATGAAAAAAAATATTACATTAACTAGAAAGTAAGAGAGGAGAATGCGAAATGAATTATCAAACAGGTGCACAAGAAGAAAACCAAGTCCAAAATCAAAACCACCCAAAAAAATACCTAAATTACATTAATGGGGAATGGGTTCCATCCGTTTCAGGAAAATTTACTGTTAACGTTAATCCAGCGAACGGAGAAGTAATTGGTGAAGTCCCTCAATCTACAAAAGAAGATGTTGACCTTGCCGTAGCAGCCGCGAAAGCCGCACAAAAGTCCTGGCGTCTTGTTCCTGCCCCAGAAAGAGCCGAAATTCTATATGAAGTTGGCCGTTTATTAAAAGAAAGAAAAGAAAGCCTCTCGCAAATTTTGACATTGGAAATGGGGAAAGTCATCGCAGAAGCACGCGGTGAAGTGCAAGAGGCGATTGATATGGCATACTACATGGCAGGAGAAGGAAGACGGCTTTTTGGAGACACTGTTCCTTCAGAGCTACGCAATAAGTTTGCGATGAGTGTAAGAGTTCCGGTTGGAGTTGCTGGACTGATTACACCTTGGAACTTTCCGATTGCGATTGCTTCATGGAAATCGCTCCCTGCGTTAGTTGCAGGAAATGCTGTTGTTTGGAAACCAGCGTCAGAAACACCTTTTATGGCGGCGGAATTTGTCAAAATTTATGAAGAAGCGGGACTGCCAAAAGGGTTAATTAATCTTGTGTTTGGAAGCGGCGGAGTCGTAGGGAATGCGATTGTTGATCACCCTGACGTCGACATCGTTTCTTTCACAGGCTCCAACGAGGTGGGGCGTCAAATTAATGAACGAGCAGGCGGGATGCTTAAACGCACCTCACTAGAAATGGGAGGGAAGAATGCAGTAACGGTTATGGAAGATGCCGATCTTGATCTGGCCGTTGACGGTATTATTTGGAGTGCCTTTGGAACAGCGGGACAAAGATGTACAGCCTGCAGCCGGATTATCGTCCATGAAGCCGTAAAAGAAGAGTTAGAAAGAAAGCTGTTAGAGAGAATCGCGAAACTAAAAATTGGGAACGGTTTAGATGAGTCTGTTGATGTTGGACCAGTTATTAACCGCTCGGCCTTAGAAAAAATAGATGAATATGTCAAAATCGGCGTGAAAGAAGGAGCAACACTTCTTTGCGGGGGAGAAATTTTATCGAATGGGGAACTAGCTAAAGGCCATTACTATACACCAACCCTCTTTACTGATGTGACCCCTTCGATGACGATTGCCCAAGAGGAAATTTTTGGACCTGTCACGTCTATCATTCCAGTAAAAAATCTAGACGAAGCTATCAAGGTCAATAATGGAGTAGAGTTTGGCTTATCTAGTTCCATTTTCTCACGTGACGTTAATCGTGTCTTCCAGGCGATGCGCGATTTAGATACAGGAATCGTTTATGTTAATGCAGGGACAACCGGTGCTGAAATCCATCTTCCATTTGGAGGAACAAAAGGAACTGGGAACGGTCATCGCGATTCCGGTGTAGCAGCGCTTGACGTCTTTACCGAATGGAAATCAGTCTATGTCGATTACAGCGGTACACTGCAAAGAGCGCAAATCGATAATAAATAAAAGAGGGGGGAAGCCCCCCTCACCAATCGTTATTTTTTTGATTCTTCATAGCACTGAATCGCGGTATACAGCAGCATGCAATGCTCAAAATTACTGGTATCCAATGTGGTTAACTCATTGATTTTGTCGAGCCGGTAAATCAAGGTATTACGATGGATAAACAGGTGTCTCGAAGCTTCGCTCATATTCATGTTGTATTTGCAAAAGACCGTAAACGTATGAGCCAGAACGTCATAATTGTCTTGTTTGATGAGAGGCATAATCAGTTTCATTAATTTATTTTTATATTCATTGGATAATTCATTTGGAAGCAGTTTAAACAAGGTTTCTAATTCATTGTAAAAATAAACCGCAGACTTCTGTTCGGAGTTAGAGAATATTCCTAAAGCTTTTTTTGCATTACTGTAGGATTCTGCGACACCTTTGATTCCTGAGCTAATATCACCTGCAGCGATCGAAGCGGAAACATTATATTTAGTTTCTAAAAAGGTGTTCAGCCTTTCCAGTTTTTCGCTCAAATTCTCTTTTAATAGAGTAAAGGCGTGTTCGGTTGAAAGGGATTTAATGATAATAAATCGTTCAATATTTAATGATGAGATAATATCGTTTTTTGATTCATGAAAGAGTAAGTGAAGAAAATCTAAAACTTCTCTTTGAAAATGCTGAAGAGGGAAGCTGCTGGTTAAAGATTCTTGCGTTGAATTATCTGATGAAATGTTTTGTGAAAGGGAATGGATGTCTACTAATAAACAGATTTTGTTTGTCTCTAAATTATACTCAAGCATTTTTGAATATTGTTCAATATGGTCCATTTCGTCATTTTCTTTATAATGGATAATTTGGTGAACAAAGACTTCAATCATTTTTTCTTTAAGTTCGGTCATTTCTTTGCGAAAAGCTTCCTGACACATCATTTCAACATGATTTTTTACAAGCTGCACGTATTTTTCAACTTCCCTTGGTTCACCAACAATCCCAAGAACACCAATGACGTTGTTATTAAATTTTAAAGGGACCGAAATACCTGGGAGTATTTTTTGTCCCACTTCGTTCTCGCAATCTACCATCCTGTCGTTTTTAATCACTTCAAGGGATGGCTTATGGAATAAACCGATTCTGCTTTTATCAGTAGAACCAATGATGTATCCTTCATTGTCGGTAATGCTTATCGGAAATTGTAAAACATCACTAGTTTTTTCAGCAATGTTTTGAGCAATATGTTCAAGAATCTTCATAGAGTAACCATCCTTTCAGCCTGCAAGATTACAAGAATGAATATCACGTTTTTCTATGATGCAAATGAAATAAAAAACCCTACCCTTATTATAAGTTTTTTAGTCAAAATGAACATATAATTCCAAATTTTTTTAATTTATAATTTATTGAAACCGATTACTGCTCCATTTTCTTTTAATAGAGGAAGACAAAAACGGAAGGAGGAGTACCCTTGGTCAAACAAAATCATCAGGATAAAGTCGACGTTATTATAGTTGGAGGCGGATTCTCTGGTTTAACAGCTGCCCGTGAACTTCGCCTTCTTGGCCATAAAGTACTTGTTTTAGAATCCAGAGATCGCCTTGGTGGCCGTACTTGGGTTGATTATCGATTAAATTCAAATCTCGAAATGGGGGGTACCTATGTTCATTGGTACCAGCCTCATGTTTGGACCGAGATTACACGCTACGGCTTAGAATTAGCAACAGCCCCAAAAGCACAAAGAGTGTATTGGATTTCAAACGGTGTTGCGAAAAGTGCACCTGTAGATGAGTATAAAAAAATGTTAAAGCAAACCGTTGATCGGATGATGAGCGTAAGCAATGAGTATTTACCTTTACCATATGATCCGTTGTATTCAGAAAAAATCCGTGAGATGGACGGAGTAACTGCTGAACAATTTATGAAGGATTTTGGCTTAACTCAAGAGGAGTATGACATTTTACACGGATGGGTAGCTTCAGACTTTTGCGGCCCTCCGGCAGAAGGAGCAGCCACGCAAATTTTCCGCTGGTGGGTATTTTCACAAGGAAATTGGAATACACATAGCGCGATGATTTCCACTTATCGCTTAAAAGACGGTACGAAAGCTTTAATCGACGCGATCGCAGCTGATGCGGATGCTGATATTAAGCTTTCTACAGTTGTGAAAAAGGTCGAACATAAAATTGATTCAGTAGTGGTAACGGATCAAAATGGTGATAAGTTCTATTCAAAAGCGATAATCGTTACAGTTCCGCTTTCTGTTCTAAAAGATATTACGTTTGAACCTGCCCTATCTTTTGAAAAACAAGCCGCTTCACGAGAAGGGCAAACCTCAAAAGGTGTTAAAGTATGGGCACGGGTGAAGGGCGAGCTTGAGCCATTTGATGCTCTAGCACCGGGAGAGTATCCATTAAACTCTGTCCATTTAGATCGATATGTCGATGGAGACAGTATTATCGTTGGGTTTGGACCAAATGTAGAATGGCTCAATCCCAATGACCGGGAAGGCGTTGAAAAAGCATTACGTATTTGGATACCTGAGATTGAAGTGATTGAAAGCACTGGTCATGACTGGGTCAATGACGAATTCTCGCGTGAAACGTGGCCAATGCTGAAGCCAAATCAACTCACTCAATATCTCGAAGAATGGTATACACCAGAGAACAGTGTGTTCCTAGCAGGCTCCACCTATGCAAAAGGCTGGGCCAGCTTTATTGATGGTGCGATCGAAACAGGGTTAACCGTCAGCAGAAAGGTGCATCAGCATCTGACAGGGATAGGTACGTTCACAAGGAAATTACCTGCAAGCAATTAAATGGATTTTTGGTGAAGTGTCCTCAGCTTGGGGACACTTTTGTTGAAAAAGAGATAGGAATGAAAGGATCGTATAAAACTCCGACAACAGAATGAATATAAGGGAGTGAGAGAGATGGTTCAATCGAAGAAGGAGAAAACTCCAGAAGAAGCAATTGCATTACTTGAAGACAGTGACACGATTTTAGTGGGCGGTTTTGGGTTATGCGGAACCCCTTTTACTTTAATTGATTGTGTAGGTAGACAAACCAAAGCTATGAATCTTACAGTAATCAGCAATAATTTAGGGGAAGCCGGAAAGGGATTAGGCAAACTGCTTCAATCTGGCCATTTAAAAAAAGCAATCGGTTCCTATTTCACGTCCAATCGGGATGCGGTTAAAGCCTGGAAAAACAGTGAATTGGAAATTGAATTGATTCCACAGGGCACGCTTGCCGAAGCGATTAGGGCCGGTGGTGCTGGAATTGCAGGATTTTATATTAAAACGGGGGTTGGGACTCAATTAGCAGCCGGTAAAGAAGAGAAAGTATTTAATGGAGAACGTCATATTTTAATAGAAGCAATTAGGGGAAGAGTAGCCTTAATCAATGCATGGAAGGCAGATGAGCTGGGAAATTTAATTTACTCTAAGTCCGCGCGTAATTTTAACCCGATGATGGCAACGGCAGCTGATCTTGTCATTGCCGAAGTGGATGAAATTGTGCCGGTTGGTGAATTAGATCCTGAACGAATTGTAACGCCTCACAACTATGTAGATGTCCTTGTGAAAAGCAGATATGTAAAAAAAGAAGGTGTATATGTTGAAAAGGCAGAGTGATGCAAGAGAAAGGATTGCCAGACGTATAGCCAAGGAACTGAAAAGCGGAATGGTGGTTAATCTGGGTGTGGGAATTCCAACCCTGATCCCCGACTTCCTCGATCCTGACCAAGGCGTGTTTTTACAATCAGAGAACGGAATGCTCGGAATGGGTCCTACACCGCCAAATGACGAGATAGACATGGATTGCATTAGTGCCAGTAAGCAGCCAGTCACACTAGATTTTGGGGCATCTATCTTTTCCAGTGCGGATTCATTTGTGATGATTCGTGGCGGACATATAGATGTTGCTGTCCTTGGAGCACTCCAGGTAAGCGAAAAAGGAGAAATTGCAAACTGGGCCGTTCCAGGTTCTGATATTCTCGGTGTGGGCGGAGCGATGGATTTAGTGCCTGGTGCTAAAAAGATTATTGTTGCGACGACCCACGTCACTAAAGACGGTTCCCCTAAACTAGTAAAGGAATTAACCTATCCGACCAGCGGGATTCGTTCAGCAGAGTTAATAGTGACGGAAAAAGGCGTATTTTCCGTTCAAAATGGAAGGCTGGTGCTCGAGGAAATCGCGGAGGATACGATGTTAGACGAAATAAAGGCAACCACAGAGGCCCGTTTTACGGTTGCCCATCATCTCAAACTTATGGAAGTGTAAAAAGAAAGGGAGTAGAGAAACAATGGATTTTCGCTTTTCTGAAGAAATAGAATGGCTTCGAAAAACGGTACGAGATTTTGTCCAAGAAGAAGTAGAAAAAGTTGCAATGGAAATTGAAGAAAAGGATGAGATCCCAGAACGAATAGTCAATATGTCAAAAGACCTTGGCTTATTTGGGCTTGGAATTCCAGAGGAGTACGGCGGACTTGGACTTGATATGATCGGAAAATGTGCCATTTATGAAGAACTAGGCAAAACCCATAACGGGTTTACAACCTTAATTGGAGCACATACCGGAATAGGAACAGTTGGGATTGTCGAGCTTGGCACGGAGGAACAAAAACAAAAGTATTTACCGAAAATGGCAAGCGGAGAATGGATTGGCGCCTTTGCACTGACAGAACCTAGTGCAGGTTCCAATGCTGCCAATATTAAAACAAAAGCTGTCAAAAAGGGTGATCGCTATATTATTAATGGGTCGAAACACTATATAACCAATGCTGTTGTCGGTCATGTTTTCACCGTTATGGCGGTCACAGATCCTGATAAAGGAGCGAAAGGGATTACATCTTTTATTGTAGAAAAAGACTTCCCAGGCTTTAAGCTAGGAACCGTCGAACGAAAAATGGGGCTGCGCGGGTCCCATTCTGCCGAATTGTTTTTCGAAGATATGGAGGTTCCAGCTGAAAATGTTTTAGGCGAGGAAGGAAAAGGGTATGTCAACGCCCTTAAAATACTGGCCAATGGCCGCGCTGGTTTAGCGGCAAGAAACCTTGGTTCCTGTGAAAAATTGCTTGAAATGAGTCTGGACTTTTCGATGCAGCGGGAACAATTTGGCAAACCGATTTTTGAACAGCAAGCAGTTCAGCATATGCTTGCAGATATGGCAGCTGAAATCGAAGTACTGCGCTCCATTACGTATCGGGTTGCCTGGATGAGTGATCAAAAGATGAGAGTAGTTAAAGAAGCTGCAATTGCAAAGCTCTATGGCTCCGAGGTTTATAACCGGATTGCAGATCTGGCTGTACAGATCCACGGCGGCATCGGCTATATGAAGGATTATCCGATTGAACGCTACTATCGGGATGCACGTATCACCAAAATTTATGAAGGCACGAGTCAAATCCAAAAGAATATTATTGCCAGTGAATTAAAGCGAGACTATCAATCTTAAAAAAAGTGAGGTGACCGATGGTGAGAAATGTAGTGATTGTGGATGGAGTAAGGACAGCGATTGGGAAAATGGGAGGCACATTAAAGGACGTCGAAGTCGATATCTTATCGGAAACGGTTATGAGAGAAGTGCTGAAACGGACAGGAATGGAAGGAAAAGAGATAGATCAAATCGTTTGGGGCCACGCTAAGCAAAGCTCTGATCATCCAAACCTAGCTCGGCTCGTGTCCTTGAGAGCAGGATTGCCAGTCGATGTTCCCGGATATACGGTTCATCGCCAATGCGCATCTGGCCTTCAGGCAATTTTAAATGCAGTTCATGAAATAATGTGCGGATTGAGTGATATTGTGCTTGCGGGCGGGGCTGAAAGTATGAGTACGGCTCCATATTACCTGCGGAAAGCTAGATACGGATTTGGTGCAGGCAATGGTGAAATTTTGGATCCGAACACGGAAAGCCAGCCACGTGCACAGCCAATTGAGGTCTATGGAAATTTAACGATGGGTCTAACAGCCGAGAATTTAGCCGAAAAGTATCAAATTAGCCGCATAGAACAAGACGAATTTGCCCAACTAAGCCAAGAACGGGCAGCACGAGCTATTTCTGATGGCACTTTTAAGCAGGAGATCGTCCCATTAGAATTGAAAAAGAAAAAGGAAACCATAATTTTTGATGAGGATGAACATCCGAGACTGAGTTCCCTAGAAAAGCTAAGCCAATTAAAGCCTGTTTTTAAAGAAGGCGGAACGGTGACAGCTGGGAATTCAAGCGGTCGTAACGATGGGGCAGCTGCTGTACTGGTGATGGCAGAAGAGGAAGCAGAAAAAAGAGGACTAAAACCACGGCTTCGCTTTGTTGCTCAAGGAGCGGCCGGAGTTTCACCGGAAATTATGGGGATTGGTCCTGTTCCTGCCACTCTTAAGGCATTAAAACAAGCTAGGCTTTCCGTGGAAGATATCGAACTAATCGAGCTTAATGAAGCGTTCGCTGCACAAACACTTGCAGTTATAAAGGAATTAAAATTAGATGTTGAGCGGGTTAATGTTAATGGGGGTGCGATTGCACTTGGACATCCGATTGGCGGAACAGGGGCGATTTTAATGACTAAGATCATGCATGAAATGGAACGGAGCGGTAAACGATATGGCTTGGTCACTCTCTGTATTGGCGGAGGTCAAGGGCTCTCTGCCATTGTGGAAAACTTGAGAGTTTAAGAGAAAGGGGTCCCCACATGAATAAGCCAAAAGTTCTGCAGATTCTCTCGATGTACCACGAAGCTGGCGAAAAAATTCTCGCTGAAGGAGCCAACGTGATCAGAACTGATCTGTTAGATATTCAAATCCTTAAAAACATGGCAGATGACGTTGAAGGGATTGTTCTTCGCGCTCCTGCAAATGTTACAAAGGAAATTATCGATGCAGCCCCGAAGCTTAAAGTAATATCAGGTGCAGGGGTCGGTTTAGATAATATTGATGTAAAGTATGCCACCGAAAAAGGGATTATGGTGCTGCATGCTCCAGCTGTAAACGATGTTTCGACTGCTGAGCATGCGGTTCTGCTATTAATGGCAATTAGTAAATCTCTCATACCATTCCATACAGAGATGAGCCATGGTAACTATGGAATTAGAATGTTACGGCCATCCTTTGAGTTAAAAGGAAAGCGTGCAGGGATTGTGGGATTTGGCAGTATTGCAAAGGAAGTGGCGAAAAGGCTAAAACTTGGATTTGAAATGGACGTCATGGTTTGGGTGAGAAAATATGACGAAACCAAACACAGCCTTGCAAAAGACCTGGGACTTACGGTTACATCAAATCTTGACGAACTGTTCCAGACATCAGATTTTATAAGCTTGCATATTCCATTAACACCTGAGACTAAAGGAATTATTCATAACCATCATTTTCAGTTTATGAAACCATCAGCCTACCTGATTAATACGGCAAGAGGCGCTATTCTCAATCATGATCATTTATATGAAGCCTTAAAGAATAATAGGATTGCCGGTGCAGCATTAGATGTCTTTGACCCGGAACCTCCACCGGAAAATTGGCCGCTGCTTTCACTGCCAAATGTGATAGTTACCCCTCATGTTGGCGGTACAACAGTCGAAAGTAACTATAAGATGGCGACAACCGTGGCAAAGAATGTCTTAAAAGCTCTGGCTGGTGAAAAGCCGGATTTTATCGGGAATCCAGAAGTATTAGACCAATGAGGAGAGTTAAAACGATGAGAAATTATTCGATTGCATTGATTCCTGGTGATGGAATTGGTGTTGACGTTATTCGCGAAGGAAAGAAAGTAATCGATACCGTCTGTGAATTGGACGGAGGCGTCTCGATCCAATACCAAAAATTTAACTGGAGCTGCGAATACTACTTAAAACACGGCACGATGATGCCAGAAGATGGACTCGAAATTTTAAAAAACTTTGACTCGATCTACTTAGGAGCTGTCGGATATCCAGGGGTGCCTGATCATATTTCTCTTTGGGGCTTGCTGCTCCCAATCAGACGCCAGTTTCAGCAATACATTAATATTCGCCCTGTAAAACTCCTGCGCGGGATTCAATCGCCGCTTGCTAACAGAGGAGTAGAGGACCTGGACTTTATCGTGATTCGCGAAAACAACGAAGGCGAATACTCTAGCATCGGCGGCCGGATGTATGAAGGAACCAATATGGACATGGCCATCCAAAACAGTGTTTTTACCAAGCATGGGGTTGAACGAGTTTTACGATATGCTTTCGAGCTTGCTAATAAGCAGGGAAAAAGGAAACAATTAACCGCTGCTACGAAGTCCAATGGTATTAATCATACGATGCCTTTCTGGGATGAATATGTTTGTAAAATTAATAAAGAATATCCAGAAGTATCAACTGATATCGTTCATATTGATGCGTTATGTGCTTACTTTGTAACGAGACCGGATACCTTTGATGTTGTTGTAGCCTCGAATCTTTTTGGGGATATTCTTACCGATCTCGGAGCAGCCATTGTCGGCGGACTAGGAATCGCCCCATCTGCCAATATCAACCCAGAGAAAAAATTCCCTTCTATGTTTGAACCTGTCCATGGCTCAGCACCTGACATCGCCGGCAAGGGAATCGCCAACCCAACAGCTGCGATCTGGTGTGCTAGCATGATGCTTGAGCATTTGGGAGAAACCAAGCTCGCCCGAGCAATTATGGTCGTGTTAGAGGACGTGCTTGCGGAAGGGGCAGTGGTGACTCCTGATTTAGGCGGCAAGGCAACAACTGAGGAATTTGGGGATGAGGTTTGTAAAAGATTGAAAGAAAGATATAAATAGTTATGGTCTATTGCCCTTTTTACTGGATTTACTTAAATTGGTAAAAGGGCATTTATATGACTTTTTTAAGAAAAAAATGAGAGGGAAGGGCTTTGAAGCGGTTTCTCAAGGACTCTTTTCCCTAAATTTAGAATAAAAAGGTCCTTATATGAGTTCCTACGGATACTTTCTCTTGCAAATTATGATAAATGGGTCATTAAACAGCTTCTCAAGGACTCCCTCTCCCGCAATTTAGGATAAAAGGGTCGTTATATCTTTTCTTAAGTAGATTTTCTCTTGAAAAATGTGATGAAAAGTTCATGATACAGAATAATACTTATTACACTTAAAAGGAAAAAAACTATGAGTTTAACCAATAAAAAATTAAAAGAGCTAAAATTTAGTCTTGAGAAGGCATTATATTTTGATCTGAATTGGAAAGTGGGTGAAATAAAGTTTTTTGCCAGTGGTGTGGTGAATGCTGTATTTGTTATCAAAGAACAGAATCATGGTCGACTTGCTGTAAGGGTTCCATGGGGTACAGAAGGAAATACAAAAGATCCAGCTTCTGATCGAATTATTTCTCTGTACAAAGAATCAACTATAGCGAAACATTGCTCCAAATTTAATATTCCAGTCCCAAAAGTTCATAAGGTGTATGATAGCCATGACATAAGCTTTATGGTTTCTGATTTTATTTCAGGAGATCAAACCAAAATTTCTGCATATGACATAGGACAACTTATTTCAAAAATACATAGTATACCTGTAGAGGGATTATCAATCATTGATCAAAAAGACCGTTTATTGAGCGATATTATTTCAAACCGGATAAAGGAACGAGCTTATACACTTAGTAAAATAATCGATTCAGAAATTATTATTCCTGGTTCAGAAGAAATGAAAGCAATTCTTGATACGTCAAAAATTGGAAACCGCCTGCTGCACCTCGATGTCAGACCACCTAATATAATCGGACAAAATGGAGTCATTAAGGCCATTATTGATTGGGATAATGCATTTATTGGGAATCCCATTATGGAATTAATGAGGATCTCTGAGTCGAAGGAAATAGATGAGGATGATTTCTTAAGAGGTTATAAGAATGCTGGCATGATTGAAAATACAAATGTTTTAATTCAGCTCATTTATCGGCTGGATACGGCGCTAATGCTAGCCATCCTGTTTAGCCTCTATGTAAAGGATTCGGATAAAAGAGATTACTATATTCGCCGTGTAAAATTTCTATGTGAAGAAATATGTAATAAGGTGTAGAATGGATAGACTTTAGAAGTAGGAAACAAAAAATGAAATGTCAGAAAAAACTTAATAGATAAGGCGTATCTACAAATAAGCAGATACGCCTTTTTTATTTTAATTTTGATAACATCTTCATATTAAAACTTATTCTAAAATAAAAAAACAATGTTGCAATCAAACTTAATTTTGCTGAAAATATATTAAATATTTGAAAGTTGCGACGATATATAAAAATAGTACCTTATTTATTTAAATATATAGGGTAATTAGTTAATGTTTAAAAGTATAAAAGATAGGAGTGAACAGGGAAATTGTATAAGGTGTTAACGGTTTTATCAAAATACGTACTCATTTTTACTTTATTAATTGGCGGTATGTATCCTCTTTCTGCTATTGATGTTAAAGCTGAAACAGCCGGTTCGATCTTCACATTAGCGGGTCTACCGGAGGGTTATGTGAAAGAATCGGGTACCTTTTTCACAATTGATATTAAAGACGGTGAAAATAACTTCATAGACTATAAGATTCTTAGTGATGAAATTGAATTAGATAACTATCTTTCTACACTTTCTCTAAACGATGGCTATTCATACACAATTAGCGGGGAGTTTAAAATATTGAATGAAAGTAAAGAACCTGGCGTTTATTTTCATAAAGAAACTTATGCTTCTGAAGCGATTACAGCTTTAGTGAATGAGAAAACGTTTATTTTTAATAACAATACTATTATATTAAATTTGGAGCATAATGGTTTTAACTTTTCTGACAGGTGGGATTTTGAAATCAGTAATCTTGATAAGGATGAGACCTATAGTACTCGTTATACTTATGCTTTTGTAGAACCCGGCAACTACCTAATTGCACTTGATGGTGAAACACCTGAAAAAGAATTTATTAAGGCAATTAAAGAAGGGGAATTTTTAAGCGATACATCTATAGTATTTGATAATTCAGCAATAGAATTCATGGAGATAACATTTGCTAATTTAGATGATAGTGTACGGCTAAGCGGGGTTTACTCACTGGAAAATAACTATTTTTCCATGCATAATGACATAACACGGATTTTGGTCTCTGATCCAGTTAGTATAAGAGGAACATTAGAAACAGAAACTTATGAATATGATTTTATCATCCCCCAGCTTGAAACATCCAAAACCATTAGTCTCTCCACAGATTTTTACGTTACTATCGAATCTGCTCTTAATCGAGCAGAAATTAGTGTAACAAATGGTGATATCTATATAGCTGATTCATTTTTTAATTCTAGTAATTCACCAATGTTTTATGAATTTTTTAATGATAAAGGTGAACTGGTAAAGAGTGACCAAAAAGATTCAATTGGAGATATTTCTTATTTCGGCCTTGAATATGGAGAATATACTTTAAAAGTGAAGGTCCAATTAAACGGCAGTGAAATTACTGAGGAAAAGTCAATTACAGTAGAGCCTAATCTTTGGTTATTTATGCCAACAGATAATTATGTTTACAGCAATAATTCAATGGTGGTTAGCGGTTTTTATGGGCCTAACCAAACTGTTTCTGCTGACTTATATGATGCAAACCTGGAGCTTATTGAAACTAAACAGGAAACTTTAACTACAGAAGTGTTCAACATCAGATTCTCAAATTTATTAAATGGACAATACTTTGTTCAAGTTCGAGCCGGCTCACAACAAACAGAATTAATTCCTTTTACAGTTAATAAAAGTGAAACCGCAGAACCTGAGCCTGACCAAGATCGAGGAACAGATGAAAGTGATCAAGAAAATTCAACAACACCAACACTTGATTCAACACCGGTGCCAGAGACAGGAAAGGAAGGACTAATCAAATTTACCGATGTCAACGATCGTTACAAAGAGGCTGTCAGTTACCTAGTAAAAAATCAGATTACAGTGGGTTTTGCAGATAATAAGTTCGGTACGGACCAAAGCATCAAGCGAGTCGATGCTGCAATAATGATGGCAAAAGCCCTTGGTCTTGATACTGGCAATGCCTCCGACGCTGGTTTTACAGATGTACCAGAACGCGGCAAAGCGGCTGTTAACGCACTAGCCAATGCAGGAATTACTTTTGGAAAAGCTGAAGGGTATTTCGGTGCTAAAGAGTACATCACACGAGCTGAAATGACAGCCTTCATTGCTAGAGGATTTGGTTTTGAATCTACTAATGAAAAAGTAATTCCGTTCAGTGATGTAAATTCAAGGTTTAATCCATTTGTATCAGCATTGTATGAGCATGAAATTACATTTGGTAAAGATGAAGATACGTTCGGAAGCAATTTAGAAGTAACTAGAGGAGAGTTTGCATTATTTTTATTTAGAGCTGCAATTCAATAATATGGAAGCCCTGCAGAAATCTGCCGGGCTTCTTCTGTCACAATATTCGTGATCCTGTACTTTTTAAACAGACACCAAAAGGATCCGTATATTCATACGACTATGACGAAATCGGCAATGTTACGGAGGTTACAGACCCGCTTGGACGTCAAACGTCTTATAGCTATGATCCGCTTAATCGCTTAAAACAAACAAATGATGCATTGGGCGGAATCACATCCTACCAATACAATACACAAGGCTTAGTCAGCACGATCCAAGACGCAAATGGCCAAACCACATCATTCGGATACAGCCTTAGAGGACAACTAACAAGTGAAACGAATGCCTTAGGTTATCAGACAACCTATCAATATGACGCAGCGGGTCAAATGACTCAAGTCAATCAGCCAAATGGAATGACTGTCGCTTATAACTACAATCCAATCGGCTTAGTTTCTTCGATTGAATCAAATGGAGAGCGTTACGAATTTGGCTATGATGCACTTGGACAAATGACAACGATGACAGCTCCTTTCTCAACCGATCAATACACCTATGATGGAGCTGGTCAGTTAATCCGGCAGTACAATGTGAATCTTGATAAAGCGATAGACTACGTCTATGATCCTGCCGGTAATTTGGTTCAGCTAACAAACAGTGAAGACCGGACAACTACCTATACGTACGATGAAAGAAACCTGATTACAAGTGTCCAAGACCCAGATGAAAATATAACAACCTTTGCCTATGATGCGCTTGGACGTGAAGTTGAACGAGGCCTAGCAAATGGTAACCGGATTACAAATTCCTATGATAAGGACGGCAACTTACTCAATATTACGAACCATGGAAATAGCGACATTCTTTCTTCCTTTACGTACGAATACGATGTTGCTGGCAACCGGGTGAAACAAATTGAAGAAGACGGGGCTGTTTCGACCTACACCTATGATGCACTAAACCGATTAACCGAAGTGACCTATCCGAAGGAGAAAATCTTAGGTTTGAAAAATGAACCGGATACACCACCTGAAGGCAGCACGGAAGGTAATGTTGACTCGAAAGAAGATACTACAACCGAAGAAGCAGAAGAACCTAAAGAGGACCAACCGGTTGCAGCATCGAATATAGAAGTATCCGTTTACCCAGTCACGGCTGCTAATAATGAGAACAATGGAAATGGCAATGGTAACGGTAATGGAAAAGGAAATGGACAACAACCATTTGCAGATTGTACTGCAAATGAATCAAGCACTGGAAACATAAAAGGAAAAGGACCTAACAATGGAAACGGACCATTTAACAACCCAGGTCAAGGCAATAAATTCGTTCTCTACAAAAAATGGGGAGAAAATCCTGAACTAAAAGAACAAATGGATGTAACTGAAACCGTCTACCTATACCAAGGCTTCTCAACCAACATCCATAAAGAATACAGTGTCTCAGGTTCGCCATACGCCGAATACTACATGGGTGCCAACAACCAGCTCGTATCCCGGAAAATGTTCGGATACCATGGTCTCAGCAACCCATCCCATGATCCAAACCTAAAAGCAACCGGCGGCATGCTCTACTACCAGTACGATGGCTTAAATACTGTCAGTGCAGTAACCGACCGTCACGGCGACATCATTGAAAACTATCGCTACGACGTCTTCGGCGGCATCACAACCGGTATCACAGCGCCATACAATGTCAATGCCTATACAAGCCAGCGCTACGACGACAAAGCCGGACTCATCGACATGAACGCCCGATGGTATGACCCAACCGTTGGACGTTTCTTAACACAAGACACCTACCGTGGCGACATGATGAATCCGTTGACATTGAACCGTTATTCTTATGTATTGAACAATCCGGTTAATATGTGGGATCCGACGGGACATTATCCTGAATCGATTGCTGATGATGGCATGACTAAAGGAGATAGTTACCATATCCCTGGTATCCCTGATTGGGTAGCGAATAAAGTACGTTTTCATTCTGAACAAACGAATGTGACTCCTTCGTCCTATACGCAGAAATATTGGCAATATCAGGGTTATAATCGTGTATATTTAGACAAGAGTTTTGAAATCAAACAGCATGAAAGCTATGAGTATCTTATTATCTCTTATGAAGCTAATGTATCGGATACATGGTTTTATAACTATTCAGAAGCAATTTTTGAGATTCTTGAAGAAGGTGCCTTATTCCCAAGATATACGGTTGAGAATGAGCCTGTTGAATTTAAGCGACAGGGGACTATTAATTGGTCTCATGAAATATGGGCGGAAGAACTTGCTGGAAAAATTCAAGCATTGCTCGCCGGGAAATATCAACCGCCACACGACGCAAACTTTACAAGACAAAGTACGTGGGCAAAAGGGTTCTATAAAGTTATTTTCCTAGATGAAGCGGTAACTATTTAATCTTGATTGGCTATATGCCTCTCAAGGTTTTTTAAAGTCTAAACAGTTTTATATAATAACCCGATATTTGAAGTATGAAGCATCTTTTTTTTGAAAGTCTTATGAAATGAGAGAGTACTTTGTCTAAGTTTATAATGGTGATGCGGACTATGCAAAACTGATTAGATCTAGTACAGATTTAAAAACTTTTATCTTTTTAAAATAAATTTTTTATTAACTTGACCCTTACGTCACGTAATGGTTTATATTTAAGCCACCGGTAATAAATAGTCGCGCGAAATGAGGGGATGATCATTGCAGGAAAGAAATATTGGAAAGTTGGGGAACTTGCCAAATTAACAGGGCTAACCGTTCGAACATTGCGGTATTATGATCAAATTGGCTTGTATTCTCCATCTGAATATTCTAACTCAGGATACAGGTTGTATAACGAATCTGACCTTTCACGTCTACAACAAATTCTCGCTTTAAAGGAACTAGGTTTATCACTCGATGAAGTTAAATCGATTCTAGCTGATGACAATTACAATCCATTCGAAATTGTATCGCTTCAAATTGATCGACTTAGAGAACATATCAGAATTCAACAGAAGCTTTTAAAAGAATTACAAAATGTATCGAGTCTGATGGAAATGGAAGAGCCGTTGGCCGTTGAAGATTTCACAAAATTATTAAGCATGATGAAAAAGAGCCATGAAAAGTTTTTTACTGAACGACAATCAAGTATGGAGCACCACTTCGACAAGCTTGACGACTTTCTCGACAAGCATTCAAATGAACCAACCTAAAGGGAGGAATAAATAATGAACAAACACTTTGCAACACACGACACTTTTGTCATTGAAAAGTCCTATAATGCTCCACCTAAACGAGTGTTCGCCGCCTGGGCCGATCCCGCAGCCAAGGCAAAGTGGTTTCCGAAAGCTGACGAATTCGACTTTCGAGTTGGCGGGCGCGAGTACAATCAAGGTGGTCCCAAAGGAGGACCAGTTTATACTTTTGATGCTTGCTATCAGGAGATTGTTCCGGATCAGCGTATCGTCTATTCCTATACGATGGATCTTGATGAAACACGTATATCGGTATCCGTGACCACGGTGGAGTTCAAGCATGCAGAAGCTGGCACTCAGCTCATCTACACCGAGCAAGGAGTCTTACTCGACGGCCATGATACGGCAGCTCAGCGTGAACACGGCACGAAGATCATGCTTGACAAACTGGGCGAGTATTTGCAGAAAGAGTCATCTGTGGTGAAAAATCAATGACGAATCCTATGACCGGGTCTAACCAGCAGGCGGGCATACGGGAGTGGATCGGGCTGGCCGTACTGGTTTTGGCATCCCTGCTTGTTGCAATTGATCTCTTCGTGCTGGTTTTGGCGCTACCATATTTGAGTGCAGACCTGGGTGCCAGTAGTATTGAACAATTGTGGATTATGGACATATATGTGTTCATGGTAGCTGGGTTTTTGATTACGATGGGAACACTGGGGGATCGAATCGGTCGTCGTAAACTACTTTTGATCGGTGCGGCTACATTCGGAATTGGTTCACTGATTGCCGCATTCTCCACAAGTCCTGAAATGTTGATTGGGGCCCGCGCTTTGCTCGGGGTTTCTGGAGCTACTCTTGCTCCCTCTACTCTGGCATTGATCAGTAACATGTTTATCTCCTCCAGCCAACGTGCTGTAGCTATCAGTATTTGGATGGTCGGTGCCATGGTTGGCGCTGCCATCGGTCCATTAGTTGGTGGAGTAATGCTGGAAAATTTCTGGTGGGGATCAGTGTTCCTACTGGGTGTACCGGCGATGGTGCTGTTACTTCTACTCGGACCGTTCCTATTACCGGAGTATCGCGACACTAATGCCGGCCGCATCGACCTGGCCAGTGTGTTCCTGTCACTGGCTGCAATCTTTCCAATCATATATGGAATTAAAGAACTGTCAAAGGACGGTTGGCAAACGTTGAGTATCGTAGCGATAATATTCGGCTTAATTGTTAGTGCGATATTCATACGACGACAGCGAGCACTGAGTGATCCATTGTTAGACCTGCACCTGTTTTCCAGCCGTACGATAAGTACTGCATTGGGAGGACAGTTGTTCGTTCCCATGCTGATGGGTGTGATTATGTTACTCGTCACTCAATATCTCCAACTGGTTGAGGGACTGACACCATTAAGAACAGCCCTGTGGATGCTGCCCGTAGTAGCAGCACAAATTATTAGTTTCATGATGTCCCCAATCCTGGCACGTCGAATACGACCTGCTTACCTGATTGGGGCAGGATTAACGTTCTCAGTGACAGGCCTCCTTTTACTTACCCAGGTTAATGGAGCTTCAGATTTTGCAATATTAGTGACAGGTTATGCTCTTACCAACTTCGGGGGTGGACCAATAATGACACTGTCCACTGATATGATAGTTGGATCAGCTCCATCTGAGAAGGCGGGATTAGCAGGTGCGATGTCTCAGACAAGTGCAGAGTTTGGCTTCGCATTAGGACTTGCTGTACTGGGAAGTATCGGAACAGCTGTGTACCGTAACCAGATTGCTGACAACATTCCAGTTGATACTCCACCTGAGGTGGCCAATGCTGCTCGTGACACCCTGGTAGGTGCTACGGAAGCAGCCCAAAAACTCTCTGATCCACTGGGTACGGAACTTCTTGCCATCGCTAGAGAAGCTTTCACCAGTGGAATGAATACAGTCGCGACAGTAAGTGCAATCATGTTGATTGGAGTATCAATTTTCACTGTGTTACTACTGCGGCATATTCTACCAAGTGGAGCAACTCATCCAGAACAGGACAACAGCGTTCCAGCAAGCGCAACTAGCACAGACCAAAATCCAAGCTAGTTATTACAGCTTGGGGACTTACTTAACCGCCTTAAAGCTGGTTTAAGGCGGTTAAGTTTTAATCATTTCACTTTGTCATCAAATTATTACACAAGATTTAAGACATTATGGGCAGCGAGTTGCAAACAAACATTGCAGTACAATAAAAGGTCAGATGATATGACTATAAATTGTGAATGTGCCATAAAAAGAGATGATTTATAGGTTGATCTTATTTTTTTGATTACTAATATGATAATCTGATGGTAACAGGGAACCCTTTTACTCTCCATCACCTTTTTAAAACAAACCTCAAACCTTTTCCACTTACATGTATTTAACCCCAATACATATCTAATACATGTTTTCCCCAGAATGTAAAATCCTACACTTATACAATGTTCGGATGTTCAAATTTGAAAGGAGTTTATATGGAACAGTTAGAAGCTCTTTATCAGCGTGCGATAGAAAATACAAAGAAATTAGTAGATGCGGATATCGACAGCTATTTAGGAAGTCAGGAGGATATGTCTTCTTTCGAACAATATGTACGCGAGAGAGGTCCTTATATTACACAGCTTTGGTTGAATGTGTGGCTCAATTTAACCAATAGTCATTTGTCCAAAGCAGAAAAAAAGTTTTATTTGAGTGAGGCTGGGTTCGCGGTTGATGGCATGGCCAAAAAGCTCATCAATGACCTGTTCCGAACTGAAATGAGAAGCTACAAAAGCTTTGATGTACTCGAATGGCTGAAAGCAACCTATGCTCACAAAAAAGAGCTTTGGAATGAACGATACGAAAAAGCAAGAGCCGCTTACCTGATTGAAGAAGAAGAACGCCAGCGCAGAGAAAGAATGAAAAAAATGAGAGGGAAATTAGAGAGGGAGATTCACAAGCTTTTACAACAAAACGAAGAAAAATTATACATATGGGTTCGCTATTCATTCGCTCTTCAAATGAAGAAGGATGTGAATCGAACAGGCTATGTACCATCATCTAAGTTTATCAATATTGAGACCTTCTTAGAAGAATTGTCTGAACCTCCTTATCAGACCTTCCATTGGAGGCAGAATGATTATTTCGAGAAATATGAACGGATTATAAATGAACAGCTTTTCGATTATGCGCCAAAATTGATTAAGAATGCAGTTTCTCCCTATATATTTAACCAGTTTCGTGAAACCTTTAATCAAGCTTTGACTGAAAATCTTCTAAAAGAAATGCTCGAAGAAATCTTATTTGATTCAGCCATTGATATTTTTGAATATCTTTTAGAGGAATATTATTTTGATTTGGTTAAATTAGCAGAATTACCTTTTGATGAAGTGGCCCATTTAGAAATATATGAACAGGATGTAGCAAGCCGCGAGCAAAAAATCGAGGAAGAAAAGGCTGAAATTAGGCGAAAACAGGAAGTAGAAGCTCGCATGATTGAGGATATTTTCGGCAGGGAGTATCATACATCCACGATCCGAAATATCCAATATGTTCTTCACATTGGCGAAACGAACACGGGTAAGACATTTCATGCGTTAGAGAAAATGAAAGCAGCTGAAAGCGGACTATATCTTGCCCCGCTCCGCCTGTTAGCATTAGAAGTTTACGATAAATTGAATTCTGAGGGTACTCCCTGTTCTTTAAAAACGGGGGAAGAGGAAAAAATTATACCCGGAGCCAATCATATTTCTTGTACGGTAGAAATGTTTCATGAGAAGGATTATTACGATGTTGTTGTGATTGATGAAGCGCAAATGATCGCAGATAAGGACCGTGGTTTCTCATGGTTTAAGGCGATTACAAAAGCCAATGCAAGGGAAGTCCATATTATCGGGAGCCGAAATGTAAAGGAGCTGCTTTTGTCATTATTAGAAGATGCACCTGTAGAAATCAATGAATACTCCAGGGATATTCCGCTTGAAATCGAATCTAACACGTTTACCCTAAAACATTCAAAGAAAGGAGATGCACTTGTTTGCTTCTCCAGAAGACGAGTTTTGGAAACTGCCTCGATTCTTCAGTCATATGGACATTCCGTCAGTATGATTTATGGAAGTATGCCCCCAGAGACGCGCAAGAAACAAATCGAACGATTTATAAATGGTGATACTCGGGTAATTGTGGCGACAGATGCGATTGGAATGGGCTTAAACCTTCCAATTCAGCGGATTGTGTTCTTGGAAAATGAAAAGTTCGATGGGACAAGGAGAAGGCGGTTAACTTCCCAAGAAGTGAAACAAATCGCTGGCCGTGCGGGCAGAAAAGGAATTTATAACGTTGGGAAAGTGGCATTTACAACCGATATTAAACACATTGTCTAAATTGCTGCAACAGCCTGATGAACCACTTGAAGTGTTTACAATTGCACCGACTAATTCTGTATTTGAACGTTTTCAAAGATACTCCCGTGACCTAGGCAAGTTTTTTGAACTCTGGGATAATTTTAAGGGACCTAGAGGAACGAAAAAGGCTTCATTAGCGGAAGAACGGGAACTTTATGAAATGATCCGCGGCACTATGATCGAGGCCCGCTTTTCCCTTATGGACCTTTATGGATTTTTGCATTTTCCGTTTTCGAGCAAGGAGCCAGAATTAAAAGACCAATGGAAAGAGAAAATAAAAGCGATTGTGGAAAAAAATGAATTACCAGAACCGAAAATTTCAAGAGATAATCTAGAGGAACTTGAGCTGTCTTATAAATCAATCGGGTTGCACCTTTTATTTCTATATAAGCTTGAAAAAAAAACAGAAGCTCTGTATTGGGAAAGGGTTCGAGAGGAAATTAGTGATTTGATTCATGACGTTCTTAAATCGGATATGAAGCATTTACAGAAAAAATGTAAGAAATGCGTAAGAATCCTTCCAAAATCATTTCCGTATCAGACCTGCAATACCTGCCACCGTGAGAAGTATCCTAATAAAAGCTATTATATCAGGTAAGGGACTAAGACGATGGAAATAGTTTTACTTTCCATTGTCTTTTCTTTTTTCTAAAAGGGTCATTTTCATTTTATACAGGTCAAAGCTGAAAGATATTCTGTCAGAATTATTTAAAACCTCCTATTTTTTCCGATAAAACTAATATCATTAAATAGACATAAAGGTTTGGAGGGTAGACCATTAATGCACCATTCTAAATTACGGAGGGGTATAGCCTTATTAGGTGTATTGTTTTCTATACTTACACTTTTTGGAGACTCATCATACTATCGGTATAGTCTGTTCATTCTAATAGTCAGCTTTATTATCCTCATCATAATAACAAAAGAAGTTTATATAAACTCTCTCTTAATGATTATCGTTTTGTTAACCGTACATCTAATCTTTTTTATTAGAAATTTTGGGCATTTAACGTTAATTCTGTTTTAGATTGATATTATAAGTCATTATTATATATTATTATTCATTAAAATTAACTAAATGATTAATGAACAGATAAACCTCTTACTCTTCAAACAAATAATCACCAATTAATTATAAGGGGGCAATCATGAAACATATTTTAATGGGTGGATTAGCAGCCCTATCTATTATTTTATTGTCCGGCTGTCAAAGCGTTAGTAACCATGTTAATACTATCGAGCAATATATTGAGGAAGAAAAGCCTAATTTAGCAATAGAATCTTTTAATAAAGCAATGGCCGACAGCAGTCTTTCTGAAAAGGGGAAGGAAAGGATTAAAAATAAAATTACACCTGATTTATTAGCCAGCATCGAAAAAGTCACGGAAGACTATATACATAAAAAAGAAGACTACGAACTTGTTTCACTCATATTAGAAACATATAAAAATATTGATATTCCGGAAGT
Source organism: Bacillus oleivorans (assembly GCF_900207585.1). Classification (GTDB taxonomy): domain Bacteria; phylum Bacillota; class Bacilli; order Bacillales; family JC228; genus Bacillus_BF; species Bacillus_BF oleivorans. Next base: position 702,449 of record NZ_OAOP01000002.1, read on the forward strand.
GTCTGGCCTCATCAAACAGAAAGAAGAAGAGCTTGGCCCGATCCATGAAGCACGGGACAAGCTTGCGAAAGGTTTAGAAGCCATCGATAACAAACAATATGTAGAAGGGATTCAACTGCTGGCACAAGTGGCTCGGAACACACCCGAATATGAGGTCGCTCGGGAAGAAGCGCAAAAAGCTAGAAAGACATATTTTGATGAAACGTTTGAACAATCACAACGGTTATTTTTGAACAGAGAGTACGAAGAAGCTTACCTTCTTTTAAATCAGCTGTACGTTTCCTTTGAGAATACCGCTGTTGAAAATAAAATAGAGGAATTTAGATTAGCTTTGTTGGAATCTAAAATTGCAGAAGCTGATGATTTTGCAGATGAAAATAAATATACAGAGGCATTTGCTATTTTAGATCATGTTGAAGAAATTATTGGGGAAGATGAATTAATAACATTAAAACGCGAAGATTATACGTTTATGCAAACACGGTTTTGGGATGAGCTTTTAACAGCATATGAAGGGCAAACCACTCAGTATTACGATGAATTCGGAGCCTTTACCGTTGTTGCCCCAAAAGATCATAGTGCTGAATATGTTGATATTTTCCCTAGTGAAACATCTTTTTACCCGCGTTTAGTTGTTGCGGACGGGTATTCCTATTTAGAGGTTGTCGCCGGCTTCGGTGATTCGGATTGGCTTTATTTAGAGGCAATTGCCTTTCTCGTCGATGGTGAACAATTTACTTGGACCGTCGACTATTACAGTGTGATGGACGATTATGATGAATATGGAGTATATGAATGGATGATTATTGATGAATCGATACAGCCGATGCTGCTTGATGATTTAAGGAAGATTGCAAATTCAAAAAATGCTGTGCTTCGCTTTCAAGGAAATGGATACATCGAACATATAATTACAGATAAAGAGAAAGAACAGATAAGGCTATTTTTAGATTTAATAGAAGCCTTTGGTACTGAAATAGAATTTGGGCCAACAGTATAAATATAGACGGAGAAAGTATATCTAATCATGTACTTTCTCTTTTTTACTTTATATACCTCTTATTTCGCCGATAAATACAATATAATTATTTATTTTTTATGATAATTTACTGAAATTATTTTGAAAACGGGGGTAATGATGAAGAATTTAGTTACGCACTTCGTATTTACTTTATCGACTCTGATTCTTTTGTCAGGCTGCCAAAGCGTCAGTGACAAGGTGGATACCATTACGGCATACATACAAGAAGATAAACCGCGAGATGCAATTGATGCATTTCATTCCGCAATAGCAGATGAAGCGTATTCCCAAGAGGAAAAAAACGAAATAATAAAGACAATTTCTCCTATTGTGAAAGCCGACATTGAAAATATTACCCGATATTATATCGAAGAAATATTAGATTATGAATCTACGATTTTGCTTTTAGAAATATATAAAGATATAGAAATTCCAGAAATAGTTGAGTTCGTTGACGAGAAGATTGAAGAGATCACTACAGTAAAGGAAGCAAGAGAATTGCTTGCCGCAGGGATTCAAGCAGCTGAAGAAAAGGATTATAAAAAAGCAATCGACACTTTGCTAAAGGTCGATCATGATACTAACGAATTTGATTTAGCCTTTGAGCAAATCCAGCAAATTAAAAGTGACTATTATGAGGAGACCCTGGCAAAAGCTGATGAAATATTTTGGAATGGTGATTACAAACAGGCTATTTTTCTCTTACAAGACCTGAAAACGTACTATCCGGTTAACTTTGTTCTTGATAATGATATTGAGTATTATACTGAAGCGATGATTCAGTTTAAAATTGAAGAGGCTGACCAGCTGGCATTGGAAAATAAGTTTGCTGAAGCATATGCAGCGCTTGATTATATAGAAAGCATCGTTGGTCCAACTGAACTTGCTGAGTTACGAATAGAACAGTATGGTGGCCTAGAACATGTATATAGGAAAGAATCTATTATCTCAACCTTCGCCGATCAGACGAGCCAGTACTATGATGAACGGATTGATACGATATATTTAACTCCTAAAAATCAAAATCCCCGGGTAGAAGAACTTTTACCTGGTGAAACCTACTTTTACCCAAGACTAAGTATAGGTCCTGAGGAGACTGTGTTGGAGATCGTAACTGGATATGGACACAGAGAGGATTGGATTAAAGTCCAAGATATTAAAATCGCAATTGATAGTCTTGAACCTTTCGACTTTTATTATGATTATGGGGATCTTAAACGAAAACAAGATGAATATGGCTCTTATGAATGGGTGCGATTGGATGAAAGAGAAAATGGAGCTCAATTTCGAATGCTGCAAACAATTGCCGACTCTGAAACCACCGAAATTATATTTGAAGGTTATACTACAGACAAAACCTATAAACTTACACAGCGGGATAAAGAACAGATTCGTCTATTTTTGGATATTTTAGACACTTTGGGAGAAGGACGATTCAGTTATTAATAATAGAAAGCTCAGCTCAATATACAAAAAATGCAGGGAAGACTCCATCTTAAAGGAGTTTATCTCTGCTTATTTTATATCATTTTCAAGTGCATATCAGATAAATATGAAAAATAATAATTTTCAAAATATAGATTGACAGAGTGGGTGGGGCTGGGGTATCTTTTTGTATAAAATAATATGATGAAAAATTATCCCGACACGTTAAGTTCGTTATAGGATTATTTTCTACTCGAATTGGAATGGATATTATTATTTATTACAATTTGTAAGCGCTTTATTATGAGTAATCATCATAATTCCGTTGGGATACATGTTTTCGCCAAAGGGGAGATGTTTCAAAATTAATGATATACCAACAAATTACAACAATAGGAATTTCATACATATTTTTTCTTTGAAACATTTTTAAGCTAGTCGTTATTTTTACGTTATATAGAAAATGAAGTATAAAACAAAGAGGTGAAAAGATGGGAGATGCGTTACAGTTTTTAGTGTCAGGATTAACGATTGGAAGTATCTATGCGATTGTAGCGCTTGGGTTTGTAACGATTTATAGCGTAACAAAAGTTATTAATCTAGCACAGGGTGAATTCGTCATGCTAGGCGGGATGACCATGTTTTCTCTCACCACTGCTGGAATCCCTTACTTTCTTTCATTCCTTTTAACTATTCTCATTGTGGTTGTGATTGGATGGTTGCTGGAAAGAACAATAATTCGCCGATCCAAAAGCTCAGATCCGATCAGTTTGATTATTTTAACGATCGGACTTGCCATTTTTATAAAGGGGATTGCCAGTATGGTCTGGGGGAAAGACTCCGTTAAGGTCGAGCCTTTTACATCAAACGAACCCCTGCAGGTTTTCGGTGCAGCCATTACACCTCAAAGTGTATGGGTTATGGTCTTTATGGTCGTTATAGTAATCGTTCTTTATGTGTTAATGGAAAAAACCATGCTCGGTAAAGCATTTCGTGCGAGTTCTGTTAACCCATTAGCAGCACGTTTAATGGGGGTAAGTCCCCATAAAATGTCATCTTTATCATTTGCTTTAAGTGCTGCTTTAGGAGCTCTCGCCGGACTTGTCATCAGTCCGATATTGTTCCCAGCCTATGATATGGGGTTAATGCTATCGATTAAAGGATTTTCGGCAAGTATATTAGGCGGTTTAGGCAGTGCACCTGGGGCTGTTATCGGCGGACTCCTCTTAGGTGTCATTGAATCTTTAGGAGCCGGTTATATTAGTTCAGGATTAAAGGATGCGATTGCGTTTGGAGTCGTCCTGATGCTTTTATTGTTTAGACCTTATGGGTTATTAGGCGAAAAGAACGTTGGGAAGGGAGGACTCTAATTGATTCGAACAGGTATTCAAAAAGTAAGCTGGAAGGGTGTAGGCGTGTTCAGCTTATTTATATTAATCCTTCCCTTTATCTTTTCATCCTCCTTTTTTATTACAAACGCAACCTTTGCTGGAATCTATACAATTGTAACGGTCGGGCTTGGATTGCTGATGGGGTTTGCTGGTCAAATCTCCATTGGTCAGGCAGCCTTTTACGGAGTAGGCGCCTATACTTCTGCAGTTTTAACGACTACCTACGGATGGAGTCCTTGGGTTTCCTTGTTGTTTTCTGTAGCCCTTCCTGCAATAGTCGCCTATATCTTGGGACATACAATGGCGAGATTGCACGGTTATTATTTAGCGATGGCCACTCTTGCATTTGGGATTGTTATTCACGTTCTTTTAGTAGAATGGAAGACTGTAACTAAAGGGGCATCCGGATTTTATGGGATTCCCAAAATCGAACTGTTTGGATTTACTTTTAGACAAGGCTTATCTTATTATTTCTTGGTTTGGTTATTGGCATTAATTGTCATTATTCTTGCTCTCAATATTATACACTCTCGAATTGGCCGGGCGCTCCGTTCCATCCATGACAGTGAGGTTGCTGCAAGCAGCATGGGGGTAGATACTGGCAAATACAAGATGCAAATCTTTATTTTGAGTGCATCATTTGCGGGGTTAGCCGGATGGCTTTTTGCTCATATGTCATATAGTATTGCGCCTAGTTCATTTAGTTTAGATCATTCTGTCTTATTCCTGGTTATGGTGGTGTTAGGCGGATCAACAAGTATTTGGGGGCCAGTTTTTGGGGTATTTCTCATTACTGCCATCAATCTGATCGTTCATTCATTAGGTACTCATTTTACCTTCATTACGAGTGACTTTGAACAGGTTTTGTATGGGCTCATTTTAGTATTAGTGGTGATGTTCATGCCTAAAGGCTTTTTCCCGACCGTTGCTCCGAAGTTAAGAGCAGCTTTTCAAAAAAATAGAGGGAAACGTTACAGCTCAGAGGCAGTTCGAACAGAAAAGGGGGACCAGCATGGCTAACCTTTTAGACGTAAAAAACGTGACGAAACGCTTTGGCGGAGTTGTCGCTAATAAAGATGTCACCTTTTCAATTGAAGCCGGACATATTAATGGCTTAATTGGACCAAATGGGGCAGGAAAGAGTACGATGTTTAACATGATTTCAAACGTGTTTCCGCCAAGCGCTGGAGAAATATGGTTTGAAGGGAAACGAATCGACATTCTCCCTGCTTTTAAAATGGCTTCCCTGGGTATATCCAGAACATTTCAAAACATTCAAGTCTTTAAAAATATGACCGTGCTGGAAAACGTAATGATTGGATTACATACCCGGACCTCTGCAGGGATGCTGTCAGCTGCGCTGAAGCTTCCGAAAACGAAAAAAGAAGAAAATTTTACTTATGACAAAGCAATGGAACATCTTTTATTTGCCGGATTACATGAGATCGCAGACACGTTTGCAGACAGTCTCCCGCTCGGAAAACTGAGAATATTAGAATTAGCGCGGGCGCTTGCAACTGAACCTAAACTGCTCCTGCTGGATGAAATAGCGGCTGGCCTCAATCACCAAGAAACAGTTGAAATGGGGAAGCTGATACAATCCATCCGTGATCGGAATATTACGATTTTAGTTGTTGAGCATGATATGGATTTAGTTATGAGTATTTGTGACAAAGTCATTGTCCTGGATCAAGGGGAAATGATTGCGGAGGGTACACCCAAAGAGGTTCAGAACAATGAACGTGTGATTGAGGCCTACCTTGGAACAAGCGATGATGAGGAGGTATCTGTTTGAATCCAGTGTTAGAAATAAAAAGTATATTCTATAACTATGGTCCAATTCAGGCGTTAAAAGAAGTCTCCTTTCACGTAAACAAAGGGGAAATCGTCACAATGCTCGGGGCAAATGGGGCTGGAAAGACCACCTTACTCAAAACCATATCAGGGCTGAAAAAGCCGTCTCAAGGGCAAATCCTTTTTAACAATAACGACATTTCTGCCTGGCCGCCTGAAAAAATCGTGCAAAAGCGCTTAATCCATGTTCCTGAGCACAGACAGGTTTTTAGTACATTAACGGTCACAGATAACTTATATTTAGGTGCTTTTCATCATTATAAAAAGTCCGGCAAGAAAGAAATAAATGATTTGATAGAAAAAGTGTTTGTCTTGTTCCCAATTTTAAAGGAACGAAAGGATCAGCTGGCAGGAACCTTATCCGGCGGGCAGCAGCAAATGCTTGCGATTGCTCGTGCCTTAATGGCAAAGCCTGACTTACTTCTATTGGATGAACCTTCACTTGGGTTGGCACCCCTCATCGTTAAAGAGGTATTACTATATGTTAAAAACTTACGGGATGAGTTCGGGATCACTGTCTTATTAATTGAGCAAAATGTAAACGCTTCATTAAAAATTGCGGACCGTGGATATGTCATGTCGCAAGGCTCGATTGTTAAAGAAGGCACATCTGCAGAATTGCTAAATGATGTCGAAGTTCGGGAAGCCTTTTTAGGTCAAACCGTGAATTAACCGCGGGAAACCGCGTTTAAGAAATAAGCTTTGAGAACAAAGGGGGAAGTTCTATGAAAAAGTTTTTGATTTTGTTGATTGCTGCAATGATTTCGATTGTTTTAGCAGCCTGTTCTAGCTCTGACTCTGGGGGAGACGGACAGCCAGAGGTGTACAAAATAGGGGCGATTTATTCGAATACTGGCCCAGGAAGCCCGCTCGGTGTACCGGAGTGGAACACAACAGAATTGTTAGTGAAACAAATTAATGACAATGGCGGAATTAATGGGGTTCCGATAGAAGTCATTTTAGCGGATGACGAGTCGACCCCTGAAAAAGCAATTGAGGAAATGAATCGTTTAATTCATGATGAAAATGTAATTGCTGTATTAGGAACTACGACTACAGGGCCTTCCCTAGCCATGAAGGGTATCGCAATGGATAATGAAGTACCTGTCATTTCTGCTGGTGCTAGTATTGATATCGTTTCGCCTGTAGAAGAATCAACCTGGGTATTTAAGACACCACAATCTGATGCCCTTGCTGTAGAGCGTGTTTATATGTACTTAAAGGAAACCGGTATGACGAAGATTGGAATTTTGGCTGACTCGAATGCTTATGGGGAAAGTGGAGTCAAATTAATGGAAGAATTAAAAGATGAATTTGGTATTGAAATTGTTGCAAAAGAGTCTTACAACACCGAAGATGCAGATATGAAGACACAATTAACCAAGATAAACAGTTCAGATGCTCAAGCGGTAGTGGTTTGGGGAACAAACCCAGGTCCTGCCATTGCGGCTAAAAATATGAAAGAGCTTGGAATGGAACTTCCTTATATCGGAAGTCACGGTATTGCAAACCAATCGTTCCTTGATTTAGCGGGAGAAGCTGCCGAGGGAGTTGTCATACCAACTGGTAAACTGCTGTTCCCTAAGCAAATACCAGAAAGTGATCCGCAATATGAAGTAATTAATAAATTCTATGATGACTATGTGGCAGAATTCAGCAGTGAGCCAACGAACTTTGGTTCTTATGGCTATGACAACTTAATGATATTGGTGGAAGCTTTAGAAAATGGAGCAACTGACCGTGAGTCAATCAGAGATTATTTAGAGAATAATATTAAAGATTTTGTCGGCGCGACCGGTGTCTTTAATTTCAGTCCAGAAGATCATAACGGGTTAACTGCTGATAGCTTAGTCTTAGCTGAAGTTAAAGACGGTAAGTGGGTTTACAAAGAATAGAATAATAGAAAAAATGCATTCATCTAAAAGGAGATGAGTGCATTTTTCGCAAGGGAGGAGAGTCTGTGAGGGATTCCATCGTTGAAAAAGTAACTGCTGATCCATATGCCAAGTTTTTAGGTATAGAAATAGAAAAAGTAGAAGAAGGCTATGCGGAAGTATCGATGACGATAAAAGAAAACATGCTGAACTTTCATGGAGCCGCTAACGGGGGTGTGATTTTCTCATTAGCCGATGTTGCCTTTGCGATTGCCAGTAACTCGTATGGGACGACTGCAGTAGGGATCAATGTGAGTATAAATTTCATGAAGGCAGGAATGGCAGGTGACCACTTAAAGGCGACCGCAACAGAGGTCTCGAAAAACCCTAAATTAGGACTCTATCGCCTCATCGTCACCAATGAGGCTGGAGATATCATTGCTGCTGCAGATGGCATGGTCTATCGGAAAAAGGAGCAGTTTGGATAATTGGATTTTTGCTTTACCACGGCATCTCTAGATGAGAGATTCCGTGGTTATTTTTTTACATGTATTAGCAAATTGTGCACAATCTAAATAAAGTATTTGAATAAAATTATATTTTTTAAAAATTGATAGAAAAATCAGACAGAAAGGTGGTAAAGTAAAATCAAAAATAGAGTAGTTTGGAGTCTTCTTCTAATCATCCTTGTTATGTATTCCAGTTTAGAGCAAGAAGGCGGAAAAACAATAGCAAAGGGAGAAGAAGACATGATCACTCAGCGATTAAACCAATATTTACAAAATGAGCCAAAGTTAAGAGGAGCAATTGCAGGGATCAGTATCCGCTCTAGAGAAACGGGTGAAATTTTATATGAACACCATAGTGATATCCGCTTAAGACCCGCTTCTAATCTAAAGCTGTTTACCTCTGCAGCCGCACTTTCAGTTCTTGGTGAAGATTATACTTTTGAAACAGACGTTTTGACTGATGGAGAATTGGAAGGGGAGGTTCTAAAAGGGAATCTCTATTTAAGAGGAAAGGGGGATCCGACCCTTTTACCAAAAGACATTGATTTGTTTGCTAAGACACTAAGGGAACAGGGAATTCGAGAAATTCAAGGCGACTTAATCGGGGACGATACTTGGTACGATAACATCCGCTATTCGGTTGATTTAACCTGGACAGATGAAACTTTCTATTATGGTGCGCAAGTATCAGCCTTAACCATATCTCCCTCAGAAGATTATGATACCGGTACTGTATTGGTTACCATAAAACCCGGTAAAATCGGGGAACAGCCGACTCTAAGCCTGGATCCAGACACGGATTACGTTAAGATTGTAAACCAGGCAGTAACAGTTGCCGCTGGCTCAGATGTAGAAACTGATATTGAACCCGAAAGAGAACATGGCGGCAATACGATTTACATAAAAGGAACAATTCCTGAAAATACTCCAGAAGAGAAGATCTGGGTCGCGGTTTGGGAGCCTACGGAATATGCATTAGCTCTTTTTAGACAGTCTTTGAAAAAGTACGGAATTGAGCTAAAGGGGAATTTGAAAATTGGTGAGACCACTAAAAAAACAAAAGTATTAACAAACCACACCTCAATTCCTTTGAAAGAGCTGCTCATTCCCTTTATGAAGTTAAGCAATAACGGCCATGGGGAAATGTTAGTTAAAGAAATGGGGAAAGTTGTTTATGGAGAGGGAAGCTGGGATAAAGGCTTAGAGGTTTTACGTGAGGAATTAGAAAAACTTGGTGTGAATACAAGTACATTGGTTCTCCGTGACGGTTCCGGCATCTCCCACGTTAACTTAATACCAGCTCATGAGGTATCACAGCTATTATTTTCAGTCCAGTCCCAGCCATGGTTCCCCGCTTTCTTACAATCACTGCCGATTGGCGGGGAGAAGGAGCGAATGGTCGGAGGGACGTTAAGGGAACGAATGGGCACGAATGAGCTGCAAGGAAAAATCAAAGCGAAAACCGGTACGATTGAAACGGTCAGCTCTTTATCTGGGTATATCGATACGAAGAATGGCGAACAGTGGATTTTCTCCGTAATTCTTAATAATTTGCTTGATTCAGAATTAGGCAAACAAGTTGAGGATGAAATTGTTGAAATATTAGTCTGGGGTTAAGTTAAAAATGAATTTGTAATGTATACACTCATCTATATGTAACACAGTCATTTTTTTAAATGGAGAAGGGGCTCCCCAAAGTCAGTTACCCGACTTTTTGGACAGCCCCTTTAACTACTTAAGTAAATGTTAGCTATTGCTTTATTTTTGATTGCTAATGGCTACTTCTAGTTCACTTATTGGAATACCAAGTGCGTTTGCTACTCCTTCACCATAAGCTGAATCAGCTTTATAGCAATTGATAATATGTCTTAATTGAATTTCTTTAGATGTTCCTTGCATTGCACGAGCCGTATTTTCGAACAATCTTTGCTGTTCTTCTGCGCTCATTAAGCGGAACAATTTACCTGGTTGTTCATAGTAAAGATCATCGTCTTCACGGAAGTTATGGTAATCAGCTGTACCGAAAATATCTAATGCTGGTTCTTGAAGTTCTGGGCTATCTTGCCATTCTCCATAGCTGTTAGGACTATATGAAACAATACCTTCAGAAGGATTAAAGACTCTCATAGCACCATCACGATGGTATGGATGGAAATCTTTCGCATTCTTTGGATAGTTAACTGGAATTTGCCAATGGTTAACACCTAAACGATAGCGTTGTGCATCTCCATATGAGAATAAACGTCCTTGCAGCATTTTATCTGGAGAGAAGCCAATTCCTGGAACGATATTAGTTGGAGCGAATGCAGCTTGCTCAACTTCAGCAAAGTAGTTTTCAGGATTGCGATTTAATTCAACTTCTCCAACTTCAATTAGAGGGAAGTCTTTCTTATACCAAACTTTTGTTAAATCAAATGGATTATAAGGAAGATTTCTAGCTTCTTCTTCCGTCATAACTTGGATATACATTTTCCATTTTGGATAATCGCCGCGCTCGATTGCTTCATACAAGTCACGTTGATGGCTTTCACGGTCCTTACCGATTAAGCTTTCTGATTCTTGATCAGTTAAGTTTTTGATGCCTTGTTGTGTTTTAAAGTGGAATTTAACCCAAACACGTTCATTATTTGCATTAAACATACTGTATGTGTGGCTTCCAAACATATGCATATGTCTGTAGCTAGCTGGAATACCGCGGTCACTCATAACCACTGTAACTTGGTGAAGAGCTTCAGGAAGCGAAGTCCAGAAATCCCAGTTTGCTTGAGCACTATGCATGTTAGTTCTTGGATCACGTTTAACGACGTGGTTCAAGTCAGGAAATCTCTTAGGGTCTCTCATGAAGAAAACAGGTGTATTGTTACCAACAAGATCCCAGTTACCTTCTTCTGTGTAGAATTTCATAGCTGTTCCACGAATATCACGTTCAGCATCAGCAGCCCCGCGTTCACCAGCAACTGTTGAGAAACGGATAAACATGTCGGTTTTCTTTCCTACTTCAGAGAAGAGTTTAGCTCGAGTGTATTTTGTAATATCATTCGTAACTGTGAATGTTCCATATGCCCCAGAACCTTTTGCGTGCATACGGCGTTCTGGAATAACTTCACGATCAAAATGAGCTAATTTTTCAATGAACCAGTAATCCTCCATCAATAATGGACCACGAGGACCTGCTGTTTTTGAATCTGTGTCATTTGATACAGGATTACCAAATGCAGTAGTCAGTCTCTTTTTGTTTTGATCTTTTTTATCCAAGACAAGATACCTCCTAGATACTTTAATATTTTCACTTTAAATGATAACACTTATCATTCGAAAATCAATACTTATTTAAAATAATTCTCGATTAGTAGTAACTATTTATTGAGAATTCTGTTATAAAATCAGAACAATTTTTTAGAAACAGAAAGCAAAAAATTAGTGATTTTTGATTGAGATTGATACACTATTACTAGTACTTTGACTACTAAATGGCAATATATTTAAATCTGTTATAATGAAAAGTAATTGAGAATCTGGGGGCATCATGATGAAATGGCTCTTTTCTAAAACCGATAAACGGAAAAAACTAACTATCGAATTTTGTGAGAATAATTTAGATCGTTTCTTAAAAGAAGATGATCTCCCTTTATTCAAAGATTTTCTCAATCAGGCCCATGTTATATATAAAGAATATGACTGCCAAAGCCACTGCAAACTTTGCAAAAAGAATGCTTATGCAATCGTAGACGGTGAATTGGTAGCAGAAGCTTCATCAAAAGAGCTGCTTAATCGGTTAAAGGAAATATAATCTAATTTCGCTTTATAAAAAGGATAGGAGAAACTCATATTGGATGCAAGAAATAAACCTTGGTGTTCTACTTGATTAATCAAATAGAAAAGGCCATTTTTCTGCATCTGACGGTGTTAAAAGGACACTGGTTCCGTTATTCATATAAAAAACAGGGTTTTTTCAAAGTGAGCGGACATACGTTCCGTTATTCAAAGTAAATAAGAGCATTTTCTTGGCAAAATTCATATATAACGGATCTCATGTCCTATAGCAACTCAGATTCCACTTAAATTATAAGAATAACGGATTCTATGTCCTTTTCGAAATAGAAAGAATATCAAAAAAGCAATCTTCATTCTATTACGTTGCGAAGAGTCAACATGCCTAACAATAAAGAGAAGGGGTCCTTGTTTTGAACGAGTTCATTTACGAATCAGCGCCTGGCCGAGTTGTATTTGGGAAAGGAACAATTGCACAAATTGCAAATGAGGTTATTCTGTTAGGTGCTTCAAAGGCAATCATTATCAGTACGCCTGGAAGAACCGAGCAAGCGAATCAAATACATAGTATTCTCGGGAATCTGAGTATAGGGGTTCTTGCAAAAGCAGTCGAGCATGTACCTGTTGAAATAATCGAAGATTCACTTCAAGAGATTCAATCTAGTGGAGCCGATGTCCTTGTTGCCTTCGGTGGAGGCTCCTCGATTGGTTTGGCAAAAGCAATTGCAAAGGAGACAGCACTTCCTATTTTAGCTGTACCGACGAGCTATGCCGGTTCTGAAATGACCCCTGTTTGGGGAATCACCAAAAATGGAGTCAAGCAAACGGGGAATAATCTGATCGTAAAACCTAAAACCGTTATTTACGATCCGGAACTGACCCTAGGTCTTCCGAAAACTGTGTCGGTGACGAGCGGATTTAATGCAGTTGCCCATTGTGTTGAGGGACTTTATGCAGAAAAGAAAAATCCGATAACTTCACTAATAGCAGAGGAGGGCATAAGAGCGATTTTAACTAGTTTACCTAAAATCAATGAAAATCCCGAGGATGTCGAGGGACGTTCCGGCGCACTATATGGTTCATGGTTAAGCGGAGCAGTCCTTGCTTCAGTTGGGATGGCTCTGCACCATAAGCTTTGTCATGTACTCGGGGGAACCTTTCGATTGCCGCACGCTCTCACTCATACCGTAATCCTGCCTTATGTCATCGCCTATAATTTCAGGTATATCCCTGAAGCTATGCAAGCCATGGCAAGAGCTCTTCAAGTTAGGGAGGAGGAGGTATCTGGATTTATTTATGACCTTGCCGTTTCATTAGGCATTTCGATGTCACTAGAAGAACTTGGATTAAAGGAAGCGGATTTAGATTTGGCTGCCGAGCTTGCAACCAAAAATACCTATTATAATCCGCGTATAGTGGATCTTACATCCATCCGAGCATTGCTACAATATGCATTCGAGGGTGAACGGCCTGTGCCGGAATTACTTAATTAACTAACAAACAAAAGAGGCTTGGATTTTCCGCAAGCCTCTTAACTAATCCACGTCATTTTAGTCTCTTTTACTTGCCACTTTCCATCCTTATAATGAACCGTAACCTCGAGACCTACCGCACCTAAACCAGAACGGTACTTAGACCCTTCAAAGACAATTTGATTATTCAATTTAAAATCGACATTCTCAATTCTAAGAAGTACACCATCTAACATCATGGTTTCTTCATCGAAATGTCCCAGCTCCTTTAATTCTTCAAATGTAGCATCTTTTACCTCAATTTTATATTTGTTTTTAAAGAAGCGTTTAATTTCTTCCTTATCTTCGTCTGTTACCTCTGTAAAATTACTCATATCAATCGCGATAAATTCCATCCCGCTGCTCAAAGCTTTATCTTCTTTCATAATAGCCTCTAAGGCAACCCGATATGCTTCACTGGATTGTTCCTTTGGATTGACTCCATTTACACAACCGGCAAGTAATAGGTTTACAAACAAAAACATAGATAGGATTTTAACTCTCATTTGAAACACCCCTTTTACCATTAGACGGAGAACTGAAGAAAATGGTTTCGATTATGAGAAATAAAGGAGGAAACTGAACGTTACTCAAATATTGACACCTTTAAAATTATATGTTATTTAAAAATTGTTTAATTTTAGCACTCTTTTCGTGTGAGTGCTAAAATCTTAAGTGAAAACTTTTCTTATTTTCTAAAGAAGGAGGAGAAATGATTATGGCCAAAAAACAGTTTAAAGCCGAATCTAAAAGGCTGCTAGAATTAATGATTAACTCAATCTATTCTCAGCAGGAGGTTTTCTTACGGGAATTAATTTCGAATGCCAGTGATGCCATTGATAAGATTTACTATAAAGCCTTAACCGACGATTCTTTACGATTCGATCAAGATCAATATTACATAAAAGTGATTCCTGATAAGGAAACAAGAACGTTAAAAATCATAGACACCGGAATCGGCATGACAAAAGAGGAGCTTGAAAGCAATCTGGGAACAATTGCAAGAAGCGGTTCGTTTACCTTTAAAAATGAAAACGAAATCAAAGACGGCCATGATATCATTGGTCAATTTGGTGTAGGCTTTTATGCCGCCTTTATGGTTGCCGATGTCGTTACTGTAATCAGTAAAGCACTAGGCAGTGACGAAGCTTATCGATGGGAGTCAAAAGGAGCTGATGGATACACGATTAAACCTGCTGATAAAACAGAAGTCGGCACGGAAATCACCCTAAAAATAAAGGAAAACACAGAAGACGAAAGTTATGATCAGTTTTTAGAAACATACCGATTAAAAGAAATTATTAAGAAATACTCCGATTTTATCAGATATCCAATTAAGATGGACATCACTAAAAGAAGGCCAAAGGAAGATAACAAAGACGAGTACGAAGAGTATATGGAAGAGGAAATCATCAATAGCATGGTTCCAATTTGGCGAAAGAACAAATCTGAACTGAAGGATGAAGACTACGAGAATTTCTACAAGGAAAAACACTATGGTTTTGACAAGCCTCTTAAACACATTCATATTAGTGTAGACGGAACGATCCGGTATAATGCGATTCTTTTTATCCCGGAAAAATTACCGTTTGATTACTATTCTAAAGAATATGAAAAGGGACTTGAACTCTACTCAAATGGAGTTTTAATCATGAGTAAGTGTCCAGACCTGCTTCCTGACTATTTCAGCTTTGTCAAAGGGATGGTGGACTCTGAGGATCTGTCCTTAAATATTTCAAGAGAAATGCTGCAGCATGACCAGCAATTAAAGCTGATTGCCAAGAATATCTATAAGAAAATTAAGAACGAATTGCAAAGCTTGTTAAAAAATGACCGGGAAAAATATGAAGCGTTTTTCAAATCGTTTGGGAGACAGCTTAAGTTTGGCGTTTACAATGACTTTGGGGTAAATAAGGAAACCCTTCAGGACTTGCTATTGTTCTATTCTTCAAAAGAGAAAAAGTTAGTCGCCCTAGAAGAATACGTTTCCCGCATGCCAGAAGATCAAAAGTTTATTTATTATGCTTCTGGAGAATCAATTGAAAGAATCGAAAAACTGCCGCAAACTGAACTGGTTGCCGAAAAAGGATATGAGATTCTTTACTTAACCGAGGATATTGATGAGTTTGCCATTAAGATGATTATGACCTATAAGGATAAGGAGTTTAAATCTGTTTCAAGCGGCGATTTAGGCATTGATTCGGACGAACAGGAAACAAAAGCAGACACGGAGCAAAATGAAAACAAAGACCTCTTTCATTATATGAAAAAAGTTTTAGCTGACAAAGTTAAAGATGTTCGCGTGTCTAAACGACTGAGAACTCATCCTGTCTGTTTATCAACAGACGGTGAAGTTACGATCGAAATGGAAAAAATCTAAAATGCAATGCCTGTTGATCAAAACGTAAAAGCTGAGAAAATATTAGAATTGAATACCAGTCATGAGGTGTTTGAAACTTTAAAACAAGCCTTTGATACTGATAAAGAGAAATTAGATTTATACACGAAGGTTCTTTATAACCAAGCGCTTCTGATTGAAGGCTTGCCTATTGAAGACCCTGTAGCATTTGCCAATGATCTTTGCAAAATTATGGTGTCTGAACAGAGGGCACTCAGTAAGACGGTCTCTTAAAACCTACAATAGACAAATTTTATGACAGCCCGACTCACATAGCTGAGAAGGGCTGTTATTTTATATAAAAATGCAAGAAAAAGAGAGGATGGCAGAACGAGATTCATGAAAAACCAATTGACTTTAAACCTAAGGAAATTATAATAGAGTTGAATAATGAATATTCAAACAATTGTAAATTGTCGAATAACATATTGAAATTGTGACAATTGTCTACCGCCTTTCACTCCTGCTAATTGACCCCAGTCTATCCATCCAAAAAATAATGAACAAACCCAGGGCAGTGGTCAAAATTTGTGATTCCAACTAATCTAGCTTTAAAAAAGGAGATGTTACTATGTTTGTAACGGATCAATTAGCCGAGCATGCCAGAACACAGCCTGAAAAGGTAATTACCTCTTTCAAGGGAAAAGACACTACATACAAACAATTCTTGAAACAGGCACAGAATTTAGCCGGGTATTTTCAGGCGAAAGGCTATCAAAAAGACGATCGGATTGCCGTCTATCTTCCTAACTCTGATTATTTTCTCGTATGTTATTATGCTTGCCAATTAGGAGGGTACGCGTTCACCCCAGTCAATACAAAGCTTACTGCTCCTGAAGTTGAGTACATATTCACCCATTCTGAAGCAAAGGCACTTATTTATGAAGAGCGTTTTGAACCAGTCCTAAATCAGATACGGCCAGCTCTTGAACATTTTCATGACCGCTTACAAGTTGGTGGAGAGGCTACACTTGAAACGGTCATTTCTGACGATTCCATTTCTTTCCATGAAGGTACGGTTAACCCGGACGATACCACTGTGATTTTTTATACGTCGGGAACAACCGGTAAACCCAAAGGGGTTATGCTGACAGCAAGCAATGTCCGAGCTGTTGCGCAAATTTGGTCAGAAGCGATGGATATCACATCCTCAGACCGCGTCCTGATTGTAACTCCGCTATTTCATTGTGCAGCTAGCCATGTATTTAGTATCCCGGTTATATACAAAGGGGGTACGATTGTTATTGAAGAGGCGTTTTCACCTGAACAAACATTGAACACAATGGAGCAGGCGAAAGTAACGATTTTCTTTGGCGTTCCAGCGATGTACAGCATTCTGTTAAATACGCCTAAAATGGCGAGATTGGATCTTTCTCATTTGCGGTTATTTACTTACGGAGCAGCTCCGATGCCTTATGAGTTAGTGAAAAAGCTGAAAGCGCTTTATCTAAATGTAAAAGTACAAAACTTATATGGGCAAACAGAAAATTCACCCGCAGCTACAACTTTAAAAGACCATTATGCTCTGGACAAAATCGGGTCCGTTGGAGAACCGCTCCCACAAACTCAAGTTCGTGTAGTTGATGAGGACGGAAACGATGTTCCTCCTGGTGAAGTCGGGGAGATTGTAGTTAAGGGTCCGCAAAATATGAAGGGTTATTTGAAAAATAATGCCGAAACCTATAAAACTTTGAAAAATGGCTGGCTTTACAGCGGAGACTTAGGACGATTAGATGAAGAAGGCTTGTTATATATTGTAGACCGGAAAAAGGATATGATTATTCGCGGCGGTGAAAATGTTTATCCGGTAGAAATTGAGGAAGTTTTATATCAACTTCGGGAGGTTTTAGAGGCAGCAGTAGTCGGAGTCCCGCATCAAGTATATGGGGAAGTCCCAAAAGCGTTTATCGTATTGAAAGAAGGACAGACGCTAACTGCTGAAGACGTCATCGAATATTGCAGACCAAAATTAGCTAAATATAAGCTGCCGGCAGCAGTCAGTTTTATAGACGCCCTTCCACGGAACGCCAGCGGAAAGGTTTTAAAAAATAATTTGCGTACCTCTGTAGGTGTATAGAAATGGAATTTGTTTCATATTCAGTGAATGATGGGATCGCCCATATTAAAATGAACCGGCCGGAAAAGCTGAATACACTATCAACCGAATTGATTCATGATTTTCATACTGCCTTAGATCTCGCCTGTTCTGATCAGACAGTGCGGGTCATTATTTTAAGCGGGAATGGTTCCTCCTTTTGTGCTGGCGGTGACCTAGAAACCATCAAAAAGCTAAAGAACCAAGAAGAAGCTTATTACTGGCTAGATAATGCCACAGCCCTTACTGCAAAACTTCGAAGTATCTCTAAGCTGGTTATAGCAGCTGTTCATGGCCATGCCTCTGGAGCGGGCTTTAGTCTTGCCTTGGCATCTGACTTCATTATTGCAGAACGTGACGCAAAGTTTACAATCAGTTTTTCCAAGGTCGGTCTGATTCCTGATTTGGGTTTATTTCAATTATTGCTCGAACGGATTCCTGTCAATCTTTTAAAAGAATGGATTGTCTTCGGAACGGTTTTATCCAGTGAGTTATTGTATCAAAAAGGCGTCATAAATCGGATGGCAGAAAAATCTGCAGTCGATGACGCCTTCTTGTTCTCACAAAATATAATCAAAGGAAGCCCGTTAAGCCAAAAATATTCAAAAAAGATTCTTAACCAGCTGCTTGGAGAAAAGGTAAGGAATAGTTTAGCTGTTGAGAGCATGCATCAACTACTGTTGCTGCAATCAGAGGACTTTCAGGAAGGAATCCAAGCATTTATCGAAAAACGGCCACCTATTTTTAAAGGAAAATAAGGGGAATAGCGCGAGTTCTGTTTTTTTGGGGTAGCTGAGTTCGGTTAAGGGCAACTGAGTTGGTTATCCGTCCTCTGAGTTCGGTTAACGGCTGCTGAGTTCGGTTATCCGTCCTCTGAGTTCGGTTAACGGCTGCTGAGTTCGGTTTATCCGCCCTCTGAGTTCGGTTATCTGGCACCCGAGTTCGGATATCCTCTCTTGAGTTCGTTTATCCGTTTCTAAGTTCGTTTATTCTGGAGGATATATGAAAAATCGGCTCTAATATTCATTCATTTCATGATATATTTGAAGAAAATGGGGGGAGAACATGATGAACAAGGAAGTATACCTAATTGAGGGTGCCAGGACGCCTTTTACTAGCTTTGGAGGCTCGCTTGCTACTGTAAACGCGGAAGATTTAGGTGCTATAACAGCTGTTGAAGCTTTGAAAAGAGCAAAAGTCGATGCTAACTCGATTGATCACGTAATTTACGGAAATGTGATTCATTCTTATAAAAACGCTGCTTATTTATCGAGACATATTGGCCTAAAAGCTGGTGTACCGCAAGAAGTGCCAGCGTATACCGTGAACCGTTTATGTGGTTCCGGACTTCAGGCAGTTGTTTCAGCCGGACAACATATTTTGTTAGGAGAAGCGGATCTGGTTTTGGCTGGAGGGGCCGAAAACATGTCGATGTCGCCTTATTCTAACTTCCAAGCACGGTTAGGCAGCATCAAATATGGCCCGCTCCATTTTGAAGATATGCTCCTGAGTACGTTAACGGATGATTATGCTGGCAGCGGAATGGGGATGACGGCAGAAAAATTAGCCGACAAGTACCAACTATCGCGTGAAGAACAGGATGCGTTCTCTCTGCTAAGCCAGCAGCGGGCTGCAGAAGCAAGAAGAAATGGAACTTTTGCCAAAGAAATTGTAGAGGTAGAAGTGCCTGGCCGTAAAAGCAGAACGTTTGTATCGATTGATGAACATATACGGGAGGATATAACACTTCCTGCGTTAACCTCTTTAAGACCGTCTTTTAAAAAAGAAGGTACTGTTACACCGGGGAACTCAAGCGGAATTAATGACGGAGCAGCTTCTGTGGTGGTAGCAAGCAAAAAAGCTGTTGAAGAAAAAGGGCTGACACCTTTGGTTAAAATATTGTCGTGGGGAGTAGCCGGAGTGGATCCAGCGATTATGGGAATTGGTCCTGTTCCGGCAATCCGTCAGGCCTTAGATAAAGCACAGCTTTCACTTTCAGATATTGACCTTTTTGAAGTGAATGAAGCATTCGCTGCTCAATATCTAGCGGTGGAACGGGAGCTAGCACTAGATCGGGAAAAAACCAATATTAATGGCGGAGCAATTGCATTAGGGCATCCGGTTGGGGCAAGCGGTACGCGCATACTTTTGTCTCTCGCTTATGAGTTAAAACAGCGCGGCGTACATTTCGGTGTAGCCAGTCTTTGTATTGGCGGAGGCCAGGGAATTGCGGTGGTCATTGAAAATGTATAATAATCTTCAATCAAAGTTCAAGGAGTTACGTTTACCAGTTATTGTCGCGCCGATGTTTTTAGTTTCAAGCCCGCAACTCGTCATCAGTGCAAGTAAAAAAGGCGTTATCGGCTCATTTCCTTTATTAAATGCTCGTACATCCGAAATTTTAGAGGAATGGCTGATTCAAATTAAATCAGAACTGCCCGATCAGTTATGGGCGGTCAATTTTATTTCACATGCAACCAACAAACGATTGGAGCCTGATTTAGAGCTCATTCGCAAGTATCAGCCGCCCATTGTCATCACATCTCTCGGTCATCCCGGACGGGTATTAAAGGTAGTAAAAAACTACGGCGGACTTGTGTTTTCCGACGTGACAACTGTAAGACACGCTAAAAAAGCGGCTGAAGCAAGTGTAGATGGGTTGATTCTGGTTTGTAATGGAGCCGGAGGACATGCCGGCAGATTAAACCCCTTTGCTTTTGCCGCTGCGATAAGAGAGTTTTGGGACGGAATTATTATTTTAGCTGGCGGCCTCTCCGATGGGAAGGATGTATTAGCCGCCCGCATACTAGGGGCGGATTTTGCTTATATGGGAACCAGGTTTATCGCGACTGAAGAAAGCTTTGCTCCTGAAGAATATAAGGATATGGTGATTAACGCAACGATCGAAGACATTTTATACACGGATGCTTTTAGCGGGGTCCATGCTAACTATTTAATTCCTAGTATCCAGAAGGCAGGAATTGATATGAGCTCGTTAAAACCAAGAGATTCAATTGATTTAACGCATGCGACCGATGTGAAAGCCTGGCGTGATATTTGGTCAGCAGGTCATGGAGTATCCACGGTCCAAAAAGTTTTGCCTGTAGCCCAACTTATTGATCAGCTAATAGAAGAGTATCATAATGCATTGTTGTCATTAAATATTCAGCAAACAGCAAATGGTAAAAAATGAATAAATACAAATGGGACTTTACGAGTCCCTGGCTAGAAACTCGCGACACTGCGAGTTTTCTTTTTTATCAATTGTATATATAACAAACCATGAAGAAAAATAATCCCATGCCTTTTTCAAAGATTTACCCGTGACATATCACTCGCTTCTTATATAATCCATAATTATTTACTGTTTGTAAAAAAATTAAAGAAGTAAAGATAGTTTATATTAAATTTTTGTAAATTTTTTATTCAATCTCTATTCTGCTTATATCTTTTTCGTTATTATTATGGAGTTTGGATATTTTTCTTTTAAAAAATGGGGGTTTTCATTATGGTTTTCAAAAAAAAGGACAAGTTTGCTATTCATCTTAGCAGCATCGCTTCTAATTTAAAAGAGAGTGCTTTTTATTTCGCAGATTATAAACTGAAAAATGTCAGCGATTTAAAAATCTTCTCAGACCAAATGAAGGAGCTCGAAACTAAAGGGGACCATCTCGTTCATGAAGTGATTAAGGATTTGAACAACACCTTCATTACGCCGATTGAAAGAGAAGATATTTTAGCTCTAGCCATGAGTATGGATGACGTTCTGGATGGTCTCGAACATACGGCCGCTCTTTTTGAAATGTATTCTATTACGTCTGCAGATGATTATATGCTTAAGTTTGTAGATGCGATCAGGAATTGTTCGATCGAAATCGAGAAAGCAGTTGAGCTGCTATCATCAAAAAAATTAATTCAAATGAGAGAACATGCCATTAAAATTAAGGATTATGAATCTAAGTGTGATGGGATCTTACGTCAATCAATTAAGCATTTATTCTTTACTGAAAAAGATCCAATCCGAATCATTCAATATAAAGAGATTTATGAAGAACTTGAAGAAATTGCAGACTTCTGTCAAAAAGTAGCGAACACATTTGAAGCCATAATAATGAAGAACGCGTAAGGAGCTTTAATTTATGGATACAGTACTTTTTTTAACGATTTTAATTGTAATTGGGGCTATTGCGTTCGACTTTATAAATGGATTTCATGACACAGCCAACGCAATTGCTACGTCCGTATCTACGAAAGCATTAAGACCCAGACAAGCCATCTTACTAGCTGCCATTATGAACTTTATTGGGGCTATGACTTTTACGGGAGTAGCAAAAACGATTACAAAAGGAATTGTTGATCCTTTCACTCTCGAAAATGGCACCCTCGTTATCCTGGCAGCATTACTGGCCGCTATTAGCTGGAACTTAATTACTTGGTATTATGGAATCCCAAGCAGTTCCTCACACGCCCTTATCGGCTCGATTGCTGGCGCATCGATTGGTGCTGCTGGTTTTGGAGCTTTAAATTATAACGGATTTTTAGAAATTTTGGCAGCTCTTATTATTTCTCCGATTCTTGCTTTTATAGCCGGTTATATCGTATACAGCATCTTTAAAGTAATATTTAAAAATAATAATCTCTCTAAGACGAACAGGAACTTTAGAGCGATTCAAATTGGTACCGCTGCATTGCAAGCCTATTCGCATGGCACAAACGATGCCCAAAAAGCGATGGGAATCATCACAATGGCCTTAATTGTTAATAATTATCAATCTACTGATGAAGTTCAAACTTGGGTTCAAGTTTCCTGCGCTCTCGCCATGGGTCTAGGAACCTCGGTTGGTGGATGGAAAATCATCAAAACAGTCGGAGCAAAAATTATGAAAATCCGGCCTGTTAATGGAGTTGCAGCTGATCTTACTGGAGCAGCTATCATTTTCGGGGCTACTTATATTCACCTGCCCGTCAGTACGACTCACGTTATATCATCTTCGATTCTTGGAGTCGGTGCTGCCCATCGATTAAGAGGAGTAAAGTGGGGAACAGCCCAAAGAATGTTATTAACCTGGGTAATAACTTTACCAGTTTCTGGAGCATTAGCGGCTATTTTTTATGTGATTTTAAATTTATTCTTTTAATAAGCTGTTTTTAAACAGCTTTTTTTGTTGAATTTTTACTGTTTTTATTACTTTCAACATATTTGTTTTTGCCTAAGATTCCCAACTAATCTAATATTGTTAATAAGTCAGGAAAAAAAGAAAAGAGGAGAGAAAAATGTCTGTTCAAGAAGGCTTTGTTCAAGTTACAGGCGGGAAGGTTTGGTATCAAATACATAATACGGGGACAGATAAAACACCTGTTATTCTTTTACATGGAGGACCTGGTTCCTCACACTATGCGATGCAAGGCTTACGAATTTTAGCCGAAGATCGTCCTGTTGTTTTTTATGACCAATTAGGATGCGGGAAATCTGAACGCCCTACTGATAAATCATTGTGGCGGATTGACCGCTTTGTAGAGGAATTAGGTCAAATTAGAGAAGCATTATCTCTTGATCGGGTCCATATTCTTGGTCATTCATGGGGAACTACATTAGCTGCTGCCTACATGCTAACTAAGCCAACTGGTGTCAAAAGTGTCATTTTTTCAAGCCCTTGTTTGAGTGCGCCGCGCTGGGCAGAGGATCAAAGGCGAAATCGCGAGCTTCTGCCAGAAGAGGTACAAGCTGTCCTTACAGAATGCGAAGAAAATGGTACTACTGACTCAGAAGCTTATAAAAAGGCGACTGTAGAATTTAATAAACGATTTGTATGCCGATTGGATCCTATGCCTGCATTTTTAAAAGAAGGGGCTCAACACAAAAATCCTGAAATTTACAATATTATGTGGGGACCTTCAGAATTTCATGTAACGGGGAATTTAAAGGATTTTGATTGTACATCACAACTAAAGAATATCAGGGTTCCATCCCTCTATACATGTGGACGGTTCGATGAAGCTACTCCGGAATCAACCGAGTATTTTAGCAGGCTTACACCAAATTCAAAGTTTCATGTATTTGAAAACAGTGCGCACATGCCTTATTTAGAGGAAAGGGAAGAGTATGTGCGGGTGGTAAATGAGTTTTTATTGAGTGTGGATGAAAGTGAAAAATAAAGATAAAGATTGATTAAAGGAAGCTATTCATAGTTGGATAGCTTTTTCATTTTTTGATTTAAATCATAATGTTATATAAATTCTGTTTTATCAGCAGTATTAGCATTAAGGATTATTATTGCCACAAATGTCATAATGTTCCTTCATAGAACGACAATGAAATGGAGAACGATAACAGTAGAAGAATGAGAAGGAGATAGGTGAGGGAGACCAAGTTTTCTACGTAAAGAATTAAAAAGTAACTATTCTCAAAATACCATACGGGGTCTATTTCCTCAAATGAGATAGGAGAGTATTGTATGAAACATGTATGGGCTATTTTAGCTAAATTTGTAATAATAGGGGTTGTGGTACTTTCATTTTTAAGTATATTTGACCCGCCATTTACAGAGATTTTATTAATAGCGATCGTCACAACTCTAATCTCGTATATAGTTGGAGATTTAGGGATCTTACGAATGGGAAATACTGCTGCTTCAATCGGGGATTTTATCTTATCCTTTGCAACCATCGGCTTCTTAAGCTATGTAATGATTGAACAGACATGGAGTATTCTTGCAGCCAGCTTTTTTGCATCTCTAGCCATAACTGCAATTGAAATTCTTTTCCATATTTTTATGAAAAATCGTGTATATCCAGATAGAAACCAAGAACCTAAACGAAATATACGATTCCAAGATAGAAGATTTGCTACTGAATTTGCAGAGGAGACCAACTATACTGATCAGGGAAAAACAGAAATCAACGAAAAGGAAAAAAGGTAGATCCTCTAAGTAACCAGAACTTAACCCTTTAATCAGATGGGAACATTTGATTAAGGGGTTATTTTTATAAAACGATAGTGAAGTTCACTTTTTTGAAACTCCTATGTAACCTTTATAGGTAAGTCACATAAATGATGCAGAATGGCCTATAACCGGTATGGAACGGCACATAAATGATGCAGAATGGCCTATAACCGGTATGGAACGGCACATAAATGATGCAGAACGGCCCATAACCGACCTGAAACAGCACATACTGTCCAACTGCCAATTGATTGGGATATACCAATTCATTTGTTTCAACAATCTGTGCAATGGTCACTCGGTGCCGGCTCGCAATCTGCCATAACGTTTCTCCTCTTTGAATGACATGAATAAGCAGAGTAGTTATCTCCTCTCATATAGAGTCAAACTCGAAACCTGCTAGTATTTCTGAATCCGGAAATTGTCTTCCAGTACTAACCAATTTTGCGGGAACGGGTTTCCAAGCACCCAATAACTTACACCCCGTAAGTTGAGTTCTTTTACCAAGTCATACTTGGCCTGCACACTCCGAGCATCTTCAAACCAAACAATATGCTCTTTCCCTTGAGCATCGTGATACCTATAGAAAGGGGACTGTGCTTTTTCATCAAATTGGATCGCAGCACCATATTGAGCAGCCCGCGCGACAGCTGCCTGCGGACTTAGTGTTTGCGCCCAAGGACCGCCTTGTACGTATGGAAGTGTCCAATCATAACCATACAAAGGCATACCCATCATAATTTTATTACTCGGCATTTCAGAAAGAGCATACTGTATAACTTGCCGCACCTCACTAATCGGAGCAACAGCCATTGGCGGTCCGCCAGACCAGCCCCATTCATAGGTCATAATCACAACAAAATCGACAATTTCCCCATGAGCCGGATAATCATGGGCTTCATATAACAGCCCTTTCTGTTCTGCAGAATACTTTGGTGCCACCGCAGTTGATACGGAATAGCCTAATGGACGCAGTCGGCTTACAACTCGCCGTAAAAACTCGTTATAATTCTCTCTATCTTGTGGGTATATATATTCAAAATCAATATTTAACCCTATATATCCTTTTTGTTGCATAACCTGAACGATGTTATCGATCAATGTGTCCTGAATGGAAGTATTTATGAAAATTTCGTGTGCAAGCTCTGAACTAAATTCACCTTCACTAAAATTAGTTAATACCAACAAAGGGGATACATTTACATTCCTTGCAACATTCAATAATTCTGTTTCATTGATATTTCGTATCGTTCCATCGGCTCTCACTTGATAACTAAAGGGAGTAATATATGTTAAATACTGACCAATTTCCCTTACTATTTGTTGGCCGCTTTGATCAAATCTTGTAATATAGGCATTCACTTCTTTTAGCGGCTTTGCTTTCTCAGGGATAATCAAAGACTGGCCCGGATAAATTCTAGATGGGTCTGTGATTCGATTAACACGAACAATATCTTGGATCGGAACCCCATATTTTACGGAAATAGCCCAAAGTGTTTCACCCGATTTAACAATATGAAAATCAGATGGAATTCTTAACCGTTGCCCAGAGTAAATCATATTAGGATCTTGAATTTGATTTTCATTTAAAATAGACTCAATTGTAACGCCATACCTTTGCGCAATACTCCATAATGTTTCACCTGGCTGAATGATATGATATCGGGCAATTTCTGGTATGACCAATGCCTGCCCAAGAACTAATTGGTTTGGATTTGGCAGTTGATTTGCTGCGGTAATTTGATCGATCGTTACGCCATATGTTTGAGAAATTCTCCACAAGGTATCTCCAGACTGTACGACATGAATTAACATTGAGGTCATCCTTTCTTACTAGGATACACAGAAAAATAGTTATAAAGTTAAACATAATACTTAATAAATTTATGACATTACACAGTCCGATATGTGTGATCTTTTTAACCCTCAGATTTGTAACTCTAGTGTAACCGCGGATAAGTAATAATGGCTTGCCGAAATAGATGGATTTTATAAACTTTACCCCGAACAAACAGCGAGGCCAATACAAGTGAATGCTGTATTGGTTTGAACCTGAACATCAAATGAGAGGGAAAGGGGAGCTATCCATAATTACAGGGATGACAAAGGATATAATGAGCGAGTATTCCATTGATCCAAAAGGAGTTTATATTGCCGGAATGTCAGCTGGAGGGGTGATGAGTGTGATTGGGAACGACCTGCAGGTAGAGAATGGGTACTCTTATTCACGGAATATCTATTTTGATTCATACTATTTTATAGTAACTCTCTATTATTTTTTAAACACATAAATTAAAGGAGGAAATTGTAGTGAGCTTAGGTCATGTATTGATTTTTGGCGGGACTGGGATGCTGGCTGAAGCAACCGGTTGGATTACAACGAACGCAGATCATACAATTGCTTATGGAAGAAACAAAACACGGTTAGAACGATTGGAGAAAATGTATGGTGAACATGGACTTGAGGTTAAAGAATTAGATTACTCAGATATTGAAGCTTTAAAGAGTGAATTAAAAACCGCATTTAAACAGCATGGTCCGATATATATGGTTGTCGCTTGGATACATAGCACAGCACCAACTGCAGTTCCAACTATAATGAAACAAGTATCTGAACTTCAAATTCATCAGTGGACGTTAATCCTTATTAAAGGCAGCAGTAGTTATTTATCAAGTATAATATCACCCGAATCTGATATACCTGAAAATTGTTATGTAAAAGAAGTTCTATTAGGTTTTATATATAATGGAACTACTTCCAGATGGTTAACTCATCAAGAAATATCGGAGGGTGTTATTCAAGCGATTCAGGGAAATAAAACTAAAACTGTTGTGGGTACTTTAGAACCGTGGGAAAAAAGGCCATGAGTAAAAGGAAAGAATAACATTGTAGGATTAGATCAAATGAATTAAAATGATGGAAAAACCACCCATTAATATTAGGAATGAACTGCACCCCAATTGTTAGACACACAACTAACAATTGGAGGTGCAGTTTTTATATGTCTAAATTTAACATAGAGGAAAAAATAGAAGCAGTT